>JAYVIX010000358.1:0-2333 GCA_043769845.1 Cytophagales bacterium | reverse complement strand
GGAAAAATAGTCTCTTCTAAACCCTCCTAAATAATACCAAATTGAAATCTAGTCCCAGTTACGTAAGTGGCTGGGATTTTTCATTAGCCTCAATTGAATGTATTATTTTTTATACAATACACAGGTCATCTGCAATACAGGCGTTCTAATGTTTCCGTTTATCGAAAACGAACTATAATAAGAAATAAAAAAACGCAGCCCGAAATTCTCCATTTGAAAGGCGTCCATCCCTCCTACAAAGGAGATTCCTTCGTTTATTTTGTAATGAATGCCCAAAGAAATCATTTCCTGAACTATTAGCATGGTGGTTAAATCATATTCTGGATTTGCTTTTTGCCAAAGCCCTCTAAAAATAAAAGCTGAACGCCAACCCAGGTAAGGTGAAATAGAAATAGTCTTTTCGGCAGTAAAAACAAGGGAAGGTTTTATTTGAAGAAACGGTTCTAATGGCGCCATATTTCCTCTCACAAGCTGAGTGGCACTAAGTCCTATGTACGTATCACGGGGTTTGTAAAACATCAATCCTAGGTCGCAAGTAGGTTTGGTGGCAGTACCTCCTGGGTATACATCTGTACCTTTGTACTGATAATGAATGAGCCCAAACATAGCTCCACCACTCAAAATCCAGTTTTCGGTTATTTGTTCATGCCAAGCGTAGGAAGCATACAATCGGTTGCGGTTGAAATAGTTGCCTTCACGACTATTGATAAGGTTTATGCCAAAACCATGATGGTCGTGGTCGAGCGAGTCTTTGATTTTCGAGCCGATATTTATACCCGCATAATTGGTATTTACGCCTTCAAAAGCACCTACATTGGTTCTGTAACCAGCAAAACCTTCTATTGGAGAATCCTTCCCAGTAGCCGCAGGATTCAATAGGCTATAATTTTGAAAAAATTGATCCAAATTTACCTGCAATACTTCATTCTGCTGTGGGAATGCACGTACAACGTTCAGAAGAACAAAAGCAAAACCATAAAGCAGCCGTTGACGCATTATATTTAAAAAAATCAGTAATTTTTTGTTTACAACACTTCTTCTACGTTGTCTAAAAAATAATCGAACAACAATTTGGGGCTATTTACCAAAAAATATACGGACTCCGAAATATTACAGGCAATCCTAAACGGCAAGGACGAAAAGGTGTTAGGCTGTCTGTACAAAGAAGTATTGCCTTTGGTGGTAGGCTATGTGACAAAAAATCAAGGCTCGATAGACGAGGCGAAAGACATATTTCAAGATGCGGTAATTCGGTTTTATAAATCGGTAAAAACGGGTGCATTTCAGGAAAAATGCAGCATCAGCACGTTTATCTTCGGTATTAGCAGGAATCTGTGGATCAACTATACCAAACAGAAAAGCCGAATGGTGAGCGATGATGAAATTCAATTCGCCCAAGACTCAGCCAATTTGGAAGAGGATTTGGTTTCAGAAGAGAAAGTGAACGTGGTAAACAACTTGTTAGAAATGTTGGGTGATCAATGTCAACAATTGCTTCGCTACACGGTGTATGATGGCTTGAGCATGCGCGAAGTGGTAGCCCTGATGGGTTTTTCTTCGGAAGATGTGGCCAAAACCTACAACTACAGGTGCAAGCAAAAAATGTTGAAATTGGTAAAGGAAAGACCAGAAGTAATGTTGCTTTTTGAACGATGAACGAGGATTTCAGCACATACGAACAAATAGACGAGTTTTTGAAAGGAAACTTGAAAGGGAATGAATTGACCAATTTTCAGCAGAAAATGGAATCGGACAAAGAGTTTTCGGAAACTGTACGTGTGCAAAAAGTGGTGAACGAAATGATCTTGACCAAGCATTTGGCCGGATTGAAAGGAAAGATGCAGCAAGATCTGAAAGGAAAGAATTTCACCCTAACTACTAAAATTTGGAAATTTGGCGCATTTCTAGGTTTGTTTTTGGTGGCATCGGTAACTGTTTGGACTTTGAACGACAAATCTGAACCGACAGAAGTTGTAGTAGGAGAAAATAAAGCAAGCGTTAAGACTGAACAAAAAGCAACAGAACCAATTCTGAAAAATCCTGAAAAAGCGGAAATCCAGAAAGTAAAATCGGAATTGCCGAAAACGACCAATGTTGTTAAGGAAACTTCAAAACCACTTATTTTAACTCCAGAGGTCAAGAAAGAAATAGCCCAAGAACCTGTTTTGATTGAAAAACAGACAGAAGCAAAAACGAAAGAGCAACCAGAAAATGCACCAACTTTTGATTGCTCGGTAAAAAAATGGAAGATAAGTGTCGAGACTTCTCCCACTTGTTCAGGTAAAAAGGAAGGCGCAATTTTCATTTTTGACAGAGAAAAACACGAGTATTCA
>JAYVIX010000357.1:0-3755 GCA_043769845.1 Cytophagales bacterium | reverse complement strand
GGTGACGAAGCAATTGGATAAAGAATCGTTACAGGATTTGATACTTCAAAAGGAAAAAGAGTTGCATGGCCTAAAAATGCAATTGTATATGGGCGAATTGGAAAATGGCTTAGGAAATACGCCTGATTCTCAATTATTGCTCGCTTGGATGAATCATCTCAATGTTTCGGTTGCGGTGATTAGTAGTGAAGGAAAATTTGTATTCGTCAATGATTTCTTTTGTTCTAGAGTAGGTTATTCCAAAGAACAATTGTTAAACATGTATTTGGGCGAAATTGATGTTCGATTTGTAGATAAAAATGAATGGACGAATTATTTCGAATATTTAAAAAAGACTGGATTTGTCCTCATGCAAGGCGTGCATGACAGGAAGGATGGTAGCTCTTATCCGGTCGATATCAATTGCAAATATTTAGCTATTGATGGACAAGAATACACTTTAACAATCACAGTAGATATTTCGGATCGCGTTTTGAAGGAAAAGCAACTCAATAGGAGTGAGGCACTTCTGGACGAAATAATGAACAATACCGAGGAAGCAATTTTCCTTCTTGACGCAACAAGTGAATCGATTGTAGATTGTAATATAGGTGCTTTGAGCCTTTTTGGGTTTGACGATAAGGATCAATTGACGGGCATGAAAGGCAATGTCTTGCAACGATTTTGGTATACCGAAGAGGAAAGAACTTTGATTGCTTTGCAGATGAGTTCCAAAGGGTATTGGAAATCGGAGCAAGAATTTATTCATAAAAATGGGCAAGTTTTTTGGTGTTCGATTACCGTGACGATACTGAAAATAAAAGAGGAAGCGTCTCTTTATTTGGTTCGTTTGGTCGATATTAATCAGAAGAAAAAAGCCCAAGAAAGTCTCTTGTTAAGTGAAAAACGTTACAAAGACCTCATTTTTTATAACCAAACTTTGATTTGTACGCATGATTTGGAGGGAAAAATTCTTTCAATTAATCCCGCCTGTCTGAAATCATTGGATTATCAGAACGAAGAAGAATTGGTGGGCAATAATTTGCAAATGCTCTTCGATCCTCGCAATTATGAGGGCTACAAGGAGTATTTGAGGCAGATCAACGTTGAGGGTATTTCCCAAGGCATCATGCAAGTGGTGAATAAATATGGAAAAAAAATGTACTGGGTCTATCGCAACTATCGGGTTGATGAGATAGGAGAGGAACCATATGTGGTAGGTTCGGCACAAGACATAACGGACCGAATGCTGATCGAACGTGAACTGAAAAAGGCCAATGTTATTGCTGAAAACTCACTAAAAGCACGGGAGTTGTTTTTGGCCAATATCAGTCATGAAGTGCGTACGCCTTTGCATGGAATTATGGGCGTAACCAACCTTCTCAAGCGTACTTCTGTTACTCCAGAGCAAGATAAATACTTGAAAATCATTAAACATTCGTCTGAAAGTTTATTGGTAATTATGAACGATATTTTGGATATTGCCAAAATGGAATCGGGCAAATTCGAATTAGAAAGTGCCCCGTTCGACTTGTATGATACCATCATAAATGCTATTCAACATCTTTCATTAAAAGCAGAAGCAAAAGGAGTTCAGTTTGTGCTGAACTTGCCAGCAAAGGCTTTGCCAATGCTGAAAGGCGATCCTTATCGGTTTTCGCAAATCGTGGTGAACCTTGTAAACAATTCCATCAAATTTACCGACACTGGCACGATCGAGCTTGGTTTGGAAGTAAGTGATTTGAAAAACAAAGTAGCGATCGAACTCCGAGTAAAAGATACAGGAATTGGAATCCCAGCCGATAAACTGACGACTGTTTTTGACGAATTTATACAGGCCGATGCAAGTCATACACGATTGTATGGCGGCACTGGATTGGGACTTTCTATTTGCAAAAAACTGGTAGAAATACAAGGTGGTACTATTTATGCCAAAAGTGAAATAGGAAAAGGAAGTGAATTTGGGTTTCAGCTTTATTTTGATAAAGTTGAAAAAGGATTCAAGTATGTAGAAGAAGTTTCGAAGGTCGATTACAATCAGATGGTAGGTCTTAAGGTGTTGGTGGTGGAAGATAATCCTGTCAACCAACTGATTGCCAAGACACTTTTGGAAATGAAAGGCGCAAATGTACAAGTGGCAAGTTGTGGTGCAGATGCAATTTCGTTGTTCAAAAAGAATGAATTTGATATTATTCTGATGGATATTCAAATGCCTGATTTGGATGGAGACCAAGTAGCGAACATAATCAGAAGCAACGAAAACCGCGAAAAAGCAAGCGTACCGATTATTGCGCTCACCGCCAATGCCATGAAAGGCGATAATGAGAAATACATGGAGGCCGGCATGAATTCATATTTATCGAAACCATATACCGAACAAGAATTTTTTCAAAAAATAGCAACTACGCTCAATAGTGCAGAACTACTTAAGGAACAATTTAGCGAACGAAAAAACATGAATACATTGTCGAAAAACCAACTTTACGATTTGTCGGATTTGGAAGAATTGTTTGGCGATCAAGAAATGCTGTCATTGCTCATTCGTACATTTATCGAAACCATGCCGGCTGAACTGGCTTTGCTAAAAACACAATTGGCCGATCAAAATTTTGAAGGCATCCGAAACGTGCTACACAAAATCAAGCCATCATTGCTTCAGTTAAAAAACGAAGAAGTGATCGAATTAATAAGCGAATTGCGTGAAATCCTTATAGACAGTGATTTAAATAGAATAAATACGCAGTTAGAAAGACTTTTGGAATTGGTAGAAGCAATTTTGAGTCAGCTAAAAATAAGATTTAATATATAAATTATAATTCATATATTTTAAAAGGTTTAGTTTGCACTAGCACTGATTTTTTGAGGTGTGTTTTAATGATTGTTTGCATCTCTTGCGTATCTCTACAAGGTTGAAGATAGAATTTTAACTGTTCGATGCTTTGTATCGGAATATTCGATTGAATGTATCCAAAACCCATAAAAAGTCCATTTTCAACCAATACAAAACCCGTTTCATTTTCTTTTCGCCCCATAGTTTTGATCACAAACGTGCTGTCTTTGCCAATGCCCGAAAAAGCAGTTTCCACATTGGCATTGTAGGCACTAATTTCAATCGTTCCTTGGCAAACTTTGCAAGGTCGCTTTTCGTCCTCACACGCTTGGTTGCTTTTGATTAATCCACACAATCTCAGGCACAAATCATAGGTTGTTACATTTTCGAGTACATATTCGGTTGCCTCTTTTTCGGTACCAAATGCGGCAAAAGGTTTGTCGCGTTTGCCCGCCTTTCCTATGATTATTCGGGTGAATCCTAATTGATCGGTATATTGATAAAGGCCAATGTTTAAACTAGGAGCTTTGTTTGTTTTTTTGTACTTCGGAAAGTGTTTGTTAATCGATTCGTTTTCAAGCAAAAGCGATATGAATTCACTTCCAGTTTCTTTAAAAGTGACCTTGTAAATGGCGCTTGCCAATAAGCCTTTCGTTTTGATAATTCCACTAAAGTGCTGTCCTACAGTTTCTTTGATATTGTTTGATTTGCCAACGAAGGCAATTTTGCCTTGCTCGTCATGCAAAAAATAGACCCCATGCTGCTGTGGCAGTGCCTCATACACATACCTCGCAATGTGTGATGGTAGCGTCATTTTTTTGCTGTTCCGCTTCAGCGAAGGCTTTACCGTTTCCTTCTTTGGATCTCGTTTGAGCAATTCGGTCAATAATTGAGCAGTCGCTTCAGCATCGCCTAGGGCGCGGTGTCTATCCGTGATTTCTATTCC
>JAYVIX010000356.1:0-23276 GCA_043769845.1 Cytophagales bacterium | reverse complement strand
GAAAATACCACCCAACAATATAAGAGTAGTTCAAAATCAAGTGCTTACAGGGTAATTGCTGCAAGTTGGGTTAATACCTGCATAGCAAATGGAGCATTTGTTGAAAACAAGATTTATGCCCACAAACAAGTTAGAGAAAAGCTAAATGCCATTTATCACAAAAAATGTGCATTCTGCGAAAAGACTTTATTAGACACTCAGAAGGACATAGAACATTATAGACCTAAGAGAGAAAATAGCGTAGCCAAATGTGATGCGCAGTTTGGATATTATTGGATGGCATTTTCATGGAGCAATCTGTTATTGTCTTGCGAGCAATGCAACAAATCAAAAGGAAGTTGCTTTGATATACAGGGACAAAGAGCCTTATACAAAAATGAAAGCTTAGTAGATAGTCAAGCTTTGACTTCTAACTACCAAAAGACAGAACTTCCATTACTTCTCAATCCAGAATATGATGAGCCTGAAACACTTATTGAATTCAATAAGGTGGGTAAATTTCAAAAACCAGGAATAAGGTTGAGCTACACCATCAAGATATGCAACCTAGAACGGGAGGAATTGGTCGAGTCAAGAATGATTGTATTGAATGACTTTGTGAATAGTCTGACTAGAGACTTAGATCTTTTTAGAAAAAATCTAGACTGGTCATATTTCAAGAATACGATTGAGAAGTTCTGTGATGAAATAACTGTTGAGAAGCCTTTCTCTTTATGGAGAAGGCAGATTGTGAATCGTTTCGAATACTTTATTGATTTTGGGGATGTCCAAATCAACAACATCATCAAAGTGGCATTTTTGAAATTTAGGAGATAAGCAATGTTTTAATCAACATTGTCTTGTACAAACAACCCCACCCCAATTCCGTACAAACATGCATGATAAACGGCATGCATAAAGACCAATTGTTGGAGAAAACGCTGCTGCTTGCGGAACGTATCCAATCGGCCTCGCTCCAAAAGAGTGAGGAACCTTCGTTTAAGGCGCGACTCAAAGTGATGTTCGCATTTCCGAAGTCCAAGACTTTCCTCATTCAGATGATGGATGTCTCATTTCGGCCTAAAAATCAGGAACGAGTTGCCGCTTTTGTCAAAAAGATTTTTACCCAATCACAGGAGGCTTCTTCGGCACTATTTTCTTGGTCGGAACGTGCGTTGGTCTCTATCTTTTTAAAGATTGGTTATCAATTTCCGAGCCTCAGCATTCCGTTGATGCTGTCCAAAATACGCCAAGATGCGGCTAAAGTGGTATTTCTGAAAGGAAGCGAAGCCTTCAATAGTCACATTCAAAGCCGAAAGCAATCTGGTGTAAAATCGAACGTGAACCTAATTGGCGAATCGCTTTTGGGCCAGGAAGAAGCCATGAGCCGAATGGCGCAGTACAAAAGCCTACTGAACGAGCCCGAGGTAGACTATATCTCGATCAAGATCTCGACCATTTTCTCGCAAATCAATGTGTTGGCTTTTGATGAAACGATTTCGATTTTGTCGACTCGTTTGGTTGAATTATATGATGAATTATTACTCATTAATAACAAACAAGGAATACTTAAGTTTGTGAACCTCGACATGGAAGAATACCGCGACATGTCGCTCACGGTGGGTGTGTTCATCAAAACGCTGTCTTTGGATCGTTTCAAAAACTTGAAAGCAGGCATTGTGTTGCAAGCTTATATTCCCGATTCGTATCAATGGCTGCTGAAATTGCAGGCTTGGGCGCAGGAACGAGTGGCGCAAGGAGGCGCACCCATCAAAATTAGAGTGGTGAAAGGGGCCAATCTGGAAATGGAAAAAACCGAAAGTGCCTTGTATGGTTGGCCGCTCGTGACGTTCGATAGCAAACGCGAATCGGACGCAAATTACAAACGAATGTTGTTGGCTTTGCTGAAAACGGAATCCTGCCACAGCATCAAAGTCGGCATTGCCTCGCACAATGTGTTTGATATTGCTTTTGCGATGGTGGCGGTGAAGGAATTGGGTTTGCAAGAAAGTGTGGAATTCGAAATGCTAGAAGGCATGGCCAATTCTGTAGTAAACATTCTGAAACAAGAAGGAATGCAAGTGCTGCTGTACACACCCGTAGTGAAACCTGAGCGATACATCAGCGCCATTGCTTATCTGGTTCGCAGGTTAGACGAGGGCACTGCCGATGGCAATTTCCTCAAAGAAGGATTTGACTTACAGCCCAATACACCCAAATGGGAAATTCTGAAACAAGAATTTATCGCCTCGCTAGAATTGATAAAAAACCTTCCCGACCAACCTCGAAGAACCCAAAACCGACTCTCCGAAAAAAATGTCACACCCCAAATAGATTTTACCAACGAACCCGATACCGATTGGATTTTGCCCGCCAACCGAGAATGGCTCGATAACATCAAAGTCAAATGGGAACACAAGGCTTCAGAAGTATTGCCAAAGGTGATTCCTGTGGTGGGCGTGAGTGAACGAGAACGCGAAACGTTTGCCCTGAATTGCTGGCAAGGAACATTGCCATGGAAATACGAACTCGCTTCCGAAACCGATTATGCTGAAGCGTTGCAAAAAGGAAAAACTTCTTCATGGTTCAATCTTTCTCATTCTGAACGCATTGCAATCATCCGAAAAGCGGCTTTAGAACTCAAAAAACAACGAGCCGATTTGATAGGCGTCACCGTGACGGAAGTAGGCAAACTAGTGACGGAAATAGATCCTGAAATCTCGGAAGCGATTGACTTCGCCAACTATTACGCCCACTGCATGGAACAAATGCTTTTGCAAGAAGACGTGACTTTAGTTTCTGGCAAAGTAAATCTGGTGCTTCCTCCTTGGAATTTCCCTGTGGCCATTCCTGCTGGTGGCGTGCTGGCTTCGCTTGTCACGGGGAATGCCGTGATTTTAAAACCTTCGCAAAATGCGATTGCTTGTTCGTATGTGTTGTGTGAATGCCTTTGGAAAGCAGGCGTACCGAAAGATGCTTTATTCTTTTTACCCGCTAAAGAAGAAGTATTGCAGCCTTTCTTGAAAGACTCCAACACCTTCGGAGCGGTGATATTGACAGGCGGAACAGATACCGCCAAGTTCTTACTGAAACAAACGCCCAACCTGCCTTTATTTGCCGAAACGGGAGGTAAAAACGCCACCATCGTCACGGCTCTCAGCGACAGGGAACAAGCCATTGCTCATGTGATCCAATCGGCTTTTGGCAATTTAGGACAAAAATGTTCGGCTACTTCGCTTCTGATCTTGGAGAAAGAAGTATTTGAAGATGAAGCCTTTAAAAGCTCCTTGACAGATGCGGTACAAAGTTTAGAATTGGGCAGTCCTTGGGAATTCAGTTCTAAAATTGGGCCACTTTCTGTGTTGCCTAACGAGAAAGTGCAAAAGGTAATTTCGGATACCAACAACTGGTTATTACCTCCGAAACTGGACGGCTGGCATTTGAGTCCGTCCGTGAAATGGGGCGTGAAACAGGGCGACTTTGAATACGAAAACGAACTCTTCGCTCCTATCCTGAGTGTGATGTGTGCGGAGAATTTGAAAGAAGCAATAGAATTGGTAAACGGAACAAATTTTGGCTTGACGAGTGGATTGGAGTCGTTGGACGAAGACGAAATCAATTACTGGAAAGAACACATCCAAGCAGGAAACTTATACATAAACCGAGCCACCACAGGAGCTATCGTACAGCGGCAACCGTTTGGCGGCATCAAACAATCATGTTTTGGTTTTGGCATGAAAGCGGGCGGAGTGAATTACCTGACGCAGTTTATAGAAACACAGCCATCCAACGGCAAGGAAATCAAACACGACTATTCCGAGAGTTTTCAAAAGTGGTTTGCCCAACCTTACGAAGAAGTCAAACTGAGAGGCCAATACAATACAAAACGTTATTTGTTGCCCGAAAAAGTAGTGCTTTGTTTTGATGAAAACACAGAAGCAAAATCGGTGATGTTGGTAGTGGAAGCTTGCAAAGTAATGAATTGCCCATTGGAAATCTATCAAGTGGGCGAAACTGGGGCTTCGGTGAAGATGAAAGAAATGCCAATTCGGTTTAAGGTGGTTTCAAGTTGGGATGAATTGCTTCCGCTTTCAAACCCTTCCAGCGTTGTATTCAGAATATTAACGAAAGAAATACCAGACACTTTCCGAAAAGCTGCTTCCGAAAAAGCAATCCATTTATACGACAAACCAGCGCTTCCTTTTGGCCGATACGAGTTCCTGAACTACCTCAGCGAACAAAGTATCTCGCATAATTACCATCGGTATGGAAATTTGATGGGGAAGGAGTAGGTTTAGTTGTATTTTGGTAATTCATCCACTTTCAAGCCCAAAATAGAAAGCGACTAATAGATGAAAAATTACACATTTATATTCCAACGAAAACTGTCGAATTGATTTTTGATCTAAAAACCTTATTTTCGTTCTTGCCTAACCGTAATTGAATCTAATGTCAGACGCTTCTCGTGTTCACTTTTCAGGATTAAATGGTCTGAGATTTATTGCTGCAAGTCTGATCATTATCCACCACATCGAGCAGTACAAGTCGTGGATGAATCTTCCGAGTCTTTGGGATTCGGCTGTTATTGATGCGATCGGTCACCAATCGGTTTCCCTATTTTTTGTCTTGAGCGGTTTTTTGATTTCATATTTGCTCTTGGTCGAAAACCAGAAATTCGGAACTATCAATGTCAAATTTTTCTATCTGCGCAGGATTCTTCGAATTTGGCCTTTGTATTTTCTCATAGTTGCCATCTGCCTTGCCTTGCCTTATCTCATTGACACCAGCATTTTTGTCAATATCGAACGCCCAAAAATGCTTCACGCAGTACCGATGCTTTTGCTTATCCTGCCCAATGCGATACGATTATTGAATGGCAATTTTATAGGTGGCAATCAGTTGTGGTCTATAGGTGTTGAAGAGCAATTTTACATCCTATGGCCTTGGCTGGTGAGGTTTTTCAAAAACAACTTGTACCTTTTTCTTGCTGGTTTTATTGGGATCAAATTGCTGGTAACGGTTGTATTGTTGGCTTTGAAAACGTCTTATCCTGAGGCAAAATTATTAGTATCCGTTTTCAAATTTTGGCAATTGTTGCAAATCGAGCAAATGGCCATTGGAGCGGTCGGGGCACTTTTTCTATTTGAGAAAAAACAAAAATTTTTGGATTTCATCTTCTCAAAACCGATTCAGTATACCTGCATACTTTTGATGGTGGCTTTGTGTGTGTTGAACCCGAAAGGAGTTTTTGTGATGTATTTGGAGGCTGTCGTGTATCTTGTATTTATAATGAATGTGTCGTGCAATGATACTTTTATGATAAAGCTCGAAAATAAACTGCTTTCAAAACTAGGCAATTTGTCGTACAGCATTTACATGTACCACACGCTCGCTATCGCATTTTGCCTCTACCTCATGCACACTTTGCACGATTCATTAGGTATGTACGGATTCAATGCTCTACTCTACATCGGTTCGTATGCACTGACTTTGACCGTTTCGTGGTTTTCGTACTACTATTTCGAGACTCCGTTTTTGAAGATCAAAGAGCATTTTATGAAGATCAAAAGTGCCACTTCGACCAATGTGTGATTTCAAGCCTTGCTCGTCCGAAAAATGCTCAAATTCACGAACCTGTCCGAGTAGAGTGAAGGGAAAAGTCAGCGAAACAATTACTAGTATGATACTTCTAAAAATCATTTATGCGTTAACAATAAGTGTTATTAAAAAGGTATTGTTCAATTTACGGTTGAATGCTACAAATGGCTGATTTTTAAGATCATTTTTTGCCACTAGAATTCAAAACAATACGATCAAAAATGTAAATGTAAAAAATTAGAATATACATGAATAATAATTTATGTATATTCTAATTGTTAAAACAAAAAATGAAGTATTAATTTACAAATGGATTGTTTTTCAAGCAGATAAACCCGCCATTCAACAGATTTTCTTTATTATAAATGAAAGGTGATTCGTCTAGTTTGGTCATTATTGCACCTGCACATTCGGCAATGCATTGTCCCGCAGCGGTGTCCCATTCCATCGTGGGGCCAGTGCGCAGGTAGATGTCGGCTAAGCCTTCGGCTACTTTGCAGAATTTCAGCGAACTGCCAGATTTGATGGTTTCCGCAATGTCGTATTTGGCCAAAAGAGCCGCATCTTCCTCGCTTGCGTGCGAACTACTTCCAACTGCCACTAGTTTCGAAGTACGATTGCTTACTTTTATTTCCGTTTTCACTCCTTCTGCCGAAATCTTGAATGCGCCCATTCCTTTTATTCCGTAAAACATTTCGCCAGTGGCTGGTGCGAAAATGAATCCTAATACGGGTACATTATTTTCGATCAAAGCTATGTTCACCGTGAATTGGCCATTGCGTTTGATAAATTCTTTGGTGCCGTCCAATGGGTCAACTAGCCAAAAAGTGTTCCAATCTTTTCGTTCTTCAAAAGGAATATTTTTTCCTTCTTCTGAAATAATTGGAAACTGAACGGGAAGCTCCGAAAGTCCTTTCATAATAATCAGATGCGCTTCCTTATCGGCTTTGGTCAAGGGCGAATGGTCGTCTTTTTCTTCCACATTCCATTCGGACGAGTGGTAGATTTCCATGATTTTTTCGCCCGCTTTGTGGCAAACATCAATAAGAGTAGACGTGATTTCGGGCGAGGAATACATTTAGTGGGAGCTTTTCGAAGTAAATTGCTGGCTATGAATGCGTCAAACTTAGTAGAAAAATAGTATTTTTGCACCCTTTTTTATCGCATGGCAAACAACATATATCCTATACACAAGCAATCTTTGGGCAGAGCCGACAAAGAAAATTTGTTGAAACAAAAAGCGGTCGCATTTTGGATGGTCGGTCTTTCTGGCTCAGGAAAAAGTACTTTAGCAACTGCTCTAGAAAAAGTATTGCACGAAAAAGGACATTTAACGATGCTTTTGGATGGCGACAATCTGCGCACTGGAATCAACAATAATTTGGGTTTTTCGGAAGAAGATCGTCTCGAAAATATTAGACGTGCAGCCGAAACAGCCAAACTTTTTGTTCAAAGTGGAGTGGTGACGATTTGCTCATTCATTAGCCCGACCGAAAAAATTCGTCAAATGGCAAAAAGTATCATTGGCGATGATTGTATGGAAGTGTACATCAATGCGCCACTGGAAGTGTGCGAACAACGCGATGTAAAAGGCTTGTACAAAAAAGCGAGAAATGGCGAAATCAAGAATTTCACAGGAATCGATTCGCCATTCGAAGAACCAAAAACACCAGCACTTGAAATCCATACCGACCAAAAAAGTTTGGAAGAATGCCTTGGCGAACTAGTAGACTTTGCCTTAAAACAGATAAAATAAACGACTTACGCACTGATTAATTATCTTTGCGGAGCTTTCAGGAAATAAAGAGTTTCAATCGTGTATCTCGAAATACGAAATACGCAATACGCAATACGAATGATACCTAATACGAATTACAATCTTACTCACTTAGAACAATTGGAAGCAGAAGCGATCTTCGTGATGCGCGAAGTGGCTGCCCAATTCGAAAAGCCAGTTTTACTTTTTTCAGGCGGAAAAGACTCTATTTGCATGGTAAAATTGGCTCAAAAGGCTTTTTATCCTGCGAAAATTCCTTTCCCTTTGATGCATATCGATACAGGACATAATTTTCCTGAGGCAATCGAATACCGTGATTGGTTGGCGAAAGAAGTGGGAGCAAACCTGATTGTGCGTTATGTGCAAGATTCGATCGACAAAGGAACGGCTACTGAAGAGAAAGGCCCGAATCCAAGTCGTAATACGCTTCAAACGGTTACTTTATTAGAATCTATCGAAGAATTTAAGTTTGACGCTTGCTTCGGTGGTGCGCGCAGAGACGAAGAAAAAGCTCGTGCAAAAGAGCGTTTCTTCTCGCATCGTGACGAGTTTGGCCAATGGGATCCAAAAAATCAACGTCCTGAACTTTGGAATTTGTTCAATGGTCGCAAGCAAAAAGACGAACATTTCCGTGTGTTCCCAATCAGTAATTGGACGGAAATGGACGTTTGGCAATACATTTACAAAGAGAACATTCCACTTCCTACGATCTATTTCACACACAAACGTGATGTATTGTATCGTGACAATATGTGGTTGGCTTTATCGCCATTCATTACTATCGGCAAAGACGAAAAAGTAGAGAACAAAATAGTGCGTTTCCGTACAGTGGGCGATATGACCTGTACTGGAGCTGTAGAATCGACTGCTTCGTCATTGGAAGAAGTGATCCAAGAAGTAGCTTCTGCTCGTGTGACAGAACGTGGTGGCCGTGCAGACGATAGACGTTCGGAAGCCGCAATGGAAGACAGAAAGAAAGTTGGTTATTTTTAATCAAGATTATGGGGCTGGTTTATACAAAATTATTGCTTTCAAACCCAATTGGCGATTTATCAGCTATTGAGGTGAAAGCTTTGGCCGATACTGGTGCATTACATTTGTGTATTCCAGAACATATTGCCTTTCAGTTAAACTTGAAAGAATTAGAAAAAAGAGAAGTTATTTTGGCAGATGGCAAGCGACAATTAGTAAGCTATTGTGGACCAATAAAAATAAACTTTGAAAATAGAACCTGTATGACAGGAGCTTTGATTCTTGGTGATACTGTTTTATTAGGAGCAATCCCAATGGAAGATATGGATTTGATTGTTCATCCTTCAAGACTTAAGGTCTCGGTAAACCCAGAAAGTCCAAACATTGCAGTTTCGGTTGTAATGTAAATTTATTTATAGAAAGAATATAAGCGATAAAAGAGCTTTTAATGGAAACATTAGCACAAGAACAAGCAATAGATTCAGCAGCATACCTTAACATGGATTTGTTGCGTTTTACCACAGCAGGTAGCGTAGACGATGGCAAAAGTACCTTGATCGGGCGTTTGCTTTATGATACAAAGTCGATCTTCGAAGATCAAATGGAAGCCATCGAAGAAGCCAGCACAAAGAAAGGGAAAGGATATGTAGATCTTTCTTTACTTACTGACGGACTTCGTGCTGAGCGTGAGCAAGGAATTACGATTGATGTAGCGTATCGTTATTTCGCGACACCAAAGCGTAAGTTTATTATTGCCGACACGCCAGGTCATATTCAGTATACAAGAAACATGGTGACAGGCGCTTCTACAGCCAACCTTGCCATTATCTTGATTGATGCACGACATGGCGTTATCGAACAAACTTGTCGTCATTCATTTATTGCTTCTTTGTTGAAAATCAAACACTTAGTAGTTTGTATCAATAAGATGGATTTGGTTGATTTCAAGGAAGAAGTTTTCAATAAAATCAAAGCCGATTACGAAGCTTTTTCTTCAAAATTAGACGTTCCAGATATTCATTATATTCCAATCAGTGCTTTATTAGGTGACAACGTAGTAATACGTTCTGAGAACACACCTTGGTTTCAAGGTTCGCCATTGTTGTATACCTTGGAAAATGTACACATTGCTTCGGATAGAAACCATACGGATGCTCGTTTTCCAGTTCAGTATGTAATTCGTCCTCAAACAGAGGAGTTTCATGATTTCAGAGGATACGCAGGAACGGTAGAAAGTGGAGTTTATCGTCCAGGTGACGAAATAGTGGCTTTGCCTTCAGGTTTCAAATCAAAAATCAAAACGATCGAATTGAATGGCAAACCTTTGGAAGTAGCTTTCCCTCCAATGTCGGTTACGATGACTATCGAAAACAATATCGATATCAGTCGTGGTGACATGATCGTGAAGGCTGACAATATGCCAGAAGTTGGTCAAGATATCGAACTAATGGTTTGTTGGTTAGCCGATAGAAAATTGGTTTTGAATGGTAAATACGCCATCAAACATACGACTAGAGAAGCGCGTTGTGTGATCAAAGAAATTGTACACAAAGTCGATATCAATACGTTAGAGAAATCAGAAGTAAATAACGAAGTTGGTTTGAACGATATTGCTAGAATAGTTATTCGTACAACTACTCCTTTGTTTTATGATAGTTATGCTAAAAGTAGAATTACAGGTAGCGTAATTATTGTGGACGAAGGAAGCAACGTAACTGTAGGTGCAGGTATGATTTTGTAATTATTTCCCTTAGGGGAAAGCCTTTTTTGTTTTTTGTTAGTTGTATTATAACGATGACAAATACAGGAACAAAAACTCGGAAAGAAAAAGGATTGCTAGCTCGTATAGTAGCAATGCATCCTTATAAAACATTTCTATTGGTGGCGATACTTGGTATCGCCATTCTTTTTTTATTCTTGTTGGTCGCGTTTCAGCTTACCAAAAATCCACAACCCATCTTCAATTTTAAATTCCCTAAATCGTTTGTTTTTAGTACTGTCGTTTTGATTGCGAGTAGTTTTGCCCTAAACAACATTCTTGACAATTATAAAAAAGATGAGGTATATATCATAATAAATAAACTCATTATCACTTTTGTCTTAGGTATATTTTTTACCGTTTCGCAGTTTGTTGGTTGGCGCGAACTTAGCCAAAATGGAACCAGTTTTCAGGGTCAAGTTTCGGGTTCTTATTTGTACCTGATCTCTGGTCTTCATATGGTACATCTTTTGGGCGGTATGATATTTTTATATGTCGAATTGATTCTGGTCTGGCAAAAATCGAAAGATGCGGTGAAGTGTCTTATCTATTTCACCGACCCATATGAAAGATTGAAGCTCGAACTTTTGCGCATTTATTGGCATTTCATGGACGTACTTTGGATTGTGCTCTTCTTTTATTTTCTGTTCTCGTTTTAATCCTTTCGGAAAAAGCTCGTAATTAAATAGTGATTTTCAATTTGTAGATATGTTTGTTCGGCTAGTCAGACGAATTTATACCACTTGGTGCTTACTTTGGTTCTTTATTATTTTCTTGCTGCTTTGGCCATTCTTTTGGATTTTTCTTCAAAGGGAAGTGGTATTGGCTAATGCCACTTGATGAATATCGTAGAGACGAACGCCAATAGTATATCGCTCATCTTTTTTGAATAACTGACGAATTTCTTCCGCTGTATAACCCTTGATTTGCAACACAGATCTCGCCATCATTTTTATGATATTTACTATTGTACAATTTAAAATCAAACTACTATGTAAGTTAATAGTCCTGTCTTTATTTATCACAAAATCAGAAACTTATAAACTTGTCAAGTATTCAATATTTAAACGCATCATTCAAATACTACATTCAATAGAAATTTCGTTTTCAGAATATCTTTCTTAACGTAACTTGCGCCAAACACAGGCTTGCCAATGCATTGGATTATTTTCTATCTTTTACTGACCACTTCCTGTGCTTTTGCACAATTGCCTACCTATACCCTTTATTACACCAATCCGCTTCCGATTAACCCCGCTTTGGCAGGTTCGGCACATCAATTTAGGGCAGGAATCAACTTTCGAAACCAATGGTCCAACTATGTGAGCCCCATCACAGCCTATTCGGTCTTTGCCGACAACTATTTTTCGACCATCAATTCTGGAATTGGGCTTTCGATCTACACCGACCAAGCCGGATTGGCCAATTTCAGAACCACCCAAATCGCTACGTATTATGCCTACAATGCCAAACTAAACAATAAAATATTTTTGAAAGCAGGAATACAACCTGCCATTGGTTTCAACGGCCAAGACCAAGGATCACTCACCTACAACGATCAACTATCACCACTATCAACCACAGGAAAAACTGGACTTTCGAGTGCCGAATCTGCACAATTAGGTACTCGAAAAACGTATTTCAATCTCAATTCTGGACTAGTGTTAACGGTCGACCGTTTCTATATCGGACTTAGCGGATACAATTTGCTGATGCCCAAAATAGGCATTTCGAGCGAAAGCAAACTTCCTATCGGTTTTGGTTTACAATCTGGGATCAAAATTGAGTTTTTGGCCAATCAAATCAGTCGCAAAGAAAAGAAGGAAAGATACATCATGCCACATGTTTATTTTTCGGCCATCGGCCAAAGCAAACAACTATACACCGGTGCCGAACTGGTGTACGAACCATTTACGATCGGCCTTACTATCAGAGGAAATTATTTTTCGAAAGTAGCTGATAATCAGAACATATCGAGTACCGCTGTCAGTATTGGCTTCCGCAAAAAAAACATCCAGTTCAACTACGCCTACGACTTGCCTATTTCGAGCAAAACCAATCTTCTTGGTCCATCACACGAAGTGGGTATACGAACACTACTGAAACTCTGGCAAAGGCCTTCCCGCAGAACCATCGACCGATTAGACCTCTTTTAAAAATAACTGATTCTGAGCCGCCAAACTCTCCGCAAAAAAAGCATTGAACGACTTTTCTAAATCTAATTTTTCATCAGATTTTATTGAAACATTTTTCATATATAAACTCGCTGCCAATTTTTTTTCGTAGAAACCATCGATGAGCGAAGCCACAAAAACAATATTGAAATCAGCCTCTGAATCGACCAATTTCTGAATGCCCTTTTCGAACCGAAACAGATGTTTGTGATGACTTTCAATCTTTCCCTGCGGAAAAATCAGAACCATATTTTCATGCTGTTTCAATAGTTCTTTTGAAAATTGAAGTGAACGAATCGCATCTCTTGAACCTTTCTTCACTCCAAAAACACCTAATCCTCTCAAAAACAAGCGTTTTTGCAATTCTTCTTCCAACATCATGACGTGAAAAAGCTTTTTAAAAACAAGATTGTTCAATCGATAAATAAAAAAACCATCCCACCAAGAGTAATGATTTGAAATCACCAAAAGCGGTTTTGAATCCAAATCAGACACTGTACCGCGAATTTTGAAGTCGTCAAAATCCGATTTCAGAATCCATTTGGTATAAAAATCAAAAAATAATTTGACGAGACGATTGTGTTTTGGATAAATCATAACGGTGTTCCAACAAGCAAAATAGTATTTTTGTTTTTTTAGAACCAAAATCCATTGAAAAATATTTGCTACATATTATCTGGAATCAATACAGCATTGGCCTTCGAATGGATCAACGAGCTATTAGATCACCGCAAATTCAAACTTCATTTTGTATTACTTCATCATGCAAAAGGAAGTTTTGAGCAATCGCTTATTGAGAAAGACACGCCTTACATTAGAATCAATTACCGTAACAAAAAAGACCTTCCAATAGCTATTTATAAGACAATCAAGTATTTAAAAAACAATCAGATTCAAATTGTCCATTCCCATTTGCTCGATGCAGGGATCATAGGAAGTATTGCAGCCATATTTTCAGGAATCAAAACACGCATTTACACGCGGCACTATTCTACCTATCATCATACGTTTCATCCAAAAGGCGTCTATTATGATCGGTTAATCAATGCGCTGAGTTCAAAAATAATTGCGGTAAGCAAGGTGGTCGAAAAAGTATTGATTGAAAATGAAAAAGTAAATGCTGCGAAAGTAGAAATAATCCATCACGGTTTTCCTTTGGCTCAGTTTTCAGCAATCGACCCCAGAAAACTGCTTTTGATGAAAAACAAATACATCGGAAACGTCAAATATCCTGTGATTGGCGTTGTTTCGAGACATACACAATGGAAAGGAATTCAATACATTATTCCCGCTTTTGCCCAATTACTGCGCCAATATCCTGATGCACACCTCGTTTTGGCCAATGCCAAAGGCGAATATCATGCCACGATAGAAAACCTCTTGAAGCAATTGCCTGCCAGAAATTATACCGAAATCGTATTCGAGGAAGACCTTTTTACCCTCTTCAAATGTTTCGATGTGTTCGTCCACACGCCCATCGACCACCATTCCGAGGCTTTCGGGCAAGTATACATCGAAGCCATGGCGAGTGGCATTCCTTCGGTCTTTACCAAATCAGGAATTGGAAATGAGATCATTCGGCACAAAATAAACGCTATCGAAGTCCCTTACTGCGATAGCCAAAGTATCGAAAGTGGAATCCTGACATTGTTGCAAGACAAACAACTTTACAATTCCATTTCGGCCGAAGCCAAGAAAACAGTCGCTCAAGAATTCGAACTGAACACCATGATTCAGAAACTAACTAACCTGTATGAATAAAGAACTCCTTTTTTCGATCATCGTCCCGACTTACAACCGGGCTTCGTTTATCCAAAATACGATTGATTCGGTACTCGCCCAAACGTATCCACACTTCGAACTCATCATCGTAGACGATGGAAGTACCGATAACTCTTATACTATAATCAATAACTATTCAAGTAATAAAATACACTATATTAAAAAAGAAAACGAAGAAAGAGGCAAAGCTCGCAACACAGGAATCGACCTTTCGAAAGGCGATTATGTCACTTTTTTAGATTCGGACGATGTCATTTATCCAAACCATTTGGAACATGCCGCTCGGATGATTCAGGCCAAAAATCTCCCCGATTTCTACCGACAAGCCTACGAGATACGAGATGAAAAAGGCCACTTATTAGTACAGAAGAATAAGATAGAAGGCGATGCAAACGAATTAATATTAAAAGGAAATTATTTCAGTTGTATCGGAATCTTTCTGAAACAGGAAGTGGCCAAAAATGTGCAGTTTCGCAACGACCGTTTTCTCTCGCCTTCCGAAGATTGGGATTATTGGCTTCGACTTTCTGTCCGATACAAAATAACCTATGACAATACCATAACATCCTGTATGCTAGAACATAAAGGACGAAGTGTACATCATTTCAATGTACGACTCAACAAACTAGTGATTGCTAGATTTGTAAAAAGTCTACAAAACGATGCCGTTTTTATGCAAAAAAGAGGTAACTTGTTGAATGGAATAAAAGCACAAATGTACACCCTTTATTGCCTCAACAAAGTAGTAGCTGGGCACAACAAAGACGTACTCAAATTACTACTATCCTCGTATCGAATGTCCTTTCAAGAAGTGTTCAAACGAAGGACGATCGCCATCCTGAAATACTACTTACTAAACCTAATCAACTAACAAATGTGCGGCATTGCAGGCTACATCGGCCACCCAGACCATTATAACGAATCAACACTTCAGCTCTTTACCCAGATTCAACACCACAGAGGCCCCGATGCACAAGGCACTTTAAGCGAAGGAAATGTGGGGCTGGCTCACAACCGATTGAGCATCTTAGACACAAGCTCAAGATCTGATCAACCATTTCGTTCACAATGCAATAGATATGTGATGGTGTTCAATGGAGAAGTGTACAACTTCAAAGAACTGGCTCAAAAATACCAAATCGAAACACGAACTAGTTCCGACACAGAAGTAGTTTTGGAATGTTTTGCAAAACTCGGAACAGCCTGTGTCGAAGAATTCCGTGGCATGTTTGCCATCGCCATTTATGATCGAGAAGAAAAATGCATCCATTTATTACGCGACCGTTTTGGCATCAAACCGCTTTATTATTATCACGACAAAACGACTTTCGTATTCGCATCAGAACTAAAAGCCATTTGCGAACTCCCCCAAATCAAGCACAAACTAACGATCAACCAAGAAGCAATCGACCATTATTTACACCTCGGCTTTGTGCCAGAAAGCCATAGTATTTACACTGAAATCAAGAAATTCCCCAGTGCCCATTTTGGCAAAATCGACCAGCAAGGCAGCCTGAAACTGCATAAATATTGGCGTGCCGAAAACCAACTAAATACCATCGAGCTAAGCTACAAAGAAGCCAAACAAAAACTAGAGGAACTATTATATCTTTCTGTAAAAGAACACCTTATAAGTGATGTTCCAGTAGGAATATTTCTAAGTGGTGGCATAGATTCTAGTTTGCTGGCCACAATTGCAAACGAAATTGCGCCCAATAGTATCCAAAGTTTTACAGTTGGTTTCGGAAATACGACCAAAAATGAGGCTCCGTTTGCACAAACAATTGCTAAACATATAGGAATAAAACACCAAGAAATATATTTAGAAGACAAGGACGCCATTCGGATGTTTCAGAAAACGAAATCGACCTATGACGAGCCTTTTGCCGACACCTCCGCAATTCCTACTTTGCTGGTTTCAGAACTCGCCTCCAAACACGTAAAAGTAGTGCTTTCAGGCGAAGGTGCTGATGAAATATTCACAGGATATGGATCACATAAATGGAGTAAAATATTAGGTAATTATTGGATTGATATAATTAATATCTATTTAAAATATTTTAATTTGTTTATTAAAAATGATAAAATAATTAAACTAGAAAATTTAATATCAAAAATTAATACACCGTTTCAAGCGTCAAATATTTACAACATCGAACACGGTTTGTTCCCGATTTCTGAAATTTCAGTTCGAAATATAAAACGTAAATACGAAGGTTATGCATTCAGTAAATTTCATGATAAACTTTCGGGTCAAATTTTATTCGAGTTAGAAATTGCGCTCCGAGATGGGCTACTCGTAAAAATAGATCGCGCCACGATGCAATACGGTTTGGAAGCGCGCGTTCCATTTTTGGACAACCGATTGGTTGACTTTGCTTTGGGACTGCCTCAACATTATAAATTGAACAATGGGATTTCGAAGCGAATTTTAAAAGACATTTTATTCGAAAAACTTCCTAAAAAATTATTCGAACGACCCAAATGGGGATTTGGGCTTTCGGAAAACAAGGCACTAGAATCTAGCCTAGGAAATGAAACATTGTCCTTTCAGAAACGATTTACACTCGCCCAGCTGAAAGGATTCGAAATTTAACGAGCGATAATTAATTGCTGAAAGTACGCCCTCTCTCCTAACGCACATTTCAAAATGTATACTCCATTGTTGATTTCCAACGGAATTGAAATTGTCGAACTGATAGCAGTTTTTTGATTCAGAACGGTTTGGCCATTCAGGTTCATTAACTCAAACTGAATTTCTTCTTTTGATTGATCTATATTAATAAAATATAATTTATTTGTTTTGAGCGGATTTGGAAATGCCCGAAAAGTCAAATCATCAGATTCTTGGCTCAAATTAGTCAACACACTTGGATGCTTGCTAATCGAAAAGCGTTTCAAACTGCTGCTTTCTGCGGACTGATTGACGGAATAATCGTACTGCAAGCCTTCGCGTATTTCGGTAGATGTTTCATTGTAGTGATCGTTCAAATAAAGGACATGATTTTCAGCAAAAGTACTTTTAAAAAATAACGAGTATTTTCCCGAAAGACTCCCTTTTATGCACAAAGGAATCACTACAGAATCGACATTTGGTAGACGATTGATTGACAGATTTTGTCCTGTTGAAGCTTGGGTAAAGACGGAAATTCCTGCTTTATCGAATTTAAAAGCATCCAAGTCTGAATCAATTTCTTCAGTGGAAGATTCCTGAAATTGTATCACGGTTTCGTCCGAATCGGTAGCATCGGACACTTTGATTCGTAACAAATTGGCCTGCGCTATTCGAAAGTTGGCCTGATGATTTGCGCCAGTTTTATGCGTTTCTCGAAAATGAATCGCGCCACTTCCTGCCGATTTTAGCTTCACAAAAAACGATTGAGAAGAGGGGATAATCGAAGCCTTTTCGCGAAAAGGCGTCACAACTCCATCCGAATAAGTATAATACCCGCCATTTTTGCCTAATCTAGGATCGAAAATATAGAATATTTTGGGCACGTTCATCAAATCAGATTCCTCAATATTCAACCAATCAATAGCCGATGGATACGGATTTCCGACCAAATTCCATCCATCATCATCAGGTTGCGAGTAATCGGTATAGCTGAGATTTGCTACATAATCTCCCACATTGGGCTTGCCTTCGACCGAAATAGTGGTGGCGGTGGCAAAGGGAACCCCAGAAGGATCGGCCAAATCGATGTCACGCCCACCACGAACAAACGCTCGGTAACCTCTACTAGGAATGAGTTCGGTTGCTAAACCGTTCACTTCCACAAATTTCTGAGAAGAATTACCATTCAAATTTTCTTGATAATACGTCACCGTAGGGACTTTTGCAGGCAATAATGCATTATCAGGATAATTAGATTTCTGACCTGTTACAAAAAAAGAAGCCGCCCAGTCCGACACTTTTGCTCCCGTCACTGGCGATGCAAAAAACCGCAAGGTACGTTTTCCACTTGGCACAAATCGCTCGACTCGCACATGTTGGTCGTTCAATAATTTGGCACTTTCTGGCATCAAAGCAATACGAGCAGTATTGTCCATAAAACCATCGCCAGAATCTGATTGTAGGACGAACGTTTGAGATGCCAAATTGAGCGTTACTTCAGCATCCAAGGTCAAAGTGCCTGAAGGCTTTAATTGGATATCGGTCCCTAGTGCTAATTTTTTGATTCCTTTCCCTTGAAAAGAGAGGTCAAAAAACTGCCCGGTGTTCGAATTTGTAATTAACTGATCACTTTCGCCCGAAAAAATAACATTCGAACGACTCGGAAGAAACTTTCCTACATTATTCCAGTTACCAGACAGCGTCAAATAATGCTTTCCATTCAGTTCCAAAACAGCATCAGAGCCAATCGAAACAGAATAAAGAGAGGCATTCAAGGTTTTGTCTTTCGGAAAATAGACCAAACCTTTTGTAATCGTAAAGTCAGAAGTATTCGCTTGAAAATCAGAAAGAAATACTAAAGAATCAGTGATAGTCGTTTTTGAAACCAAAATAGAGAACACCGATTTTAAACCATTTAAAGCCAACAAGCATTTCGAACTTTCACCGCCAAATACCAGCTTACAAGCTGCCGAACCTTTTGTTTTTTGAATCGAACCACTACCAAATTGTTCAAAATCTCCATTGATATTCATGGTAACATTGGCAAAAGTACTAACTGCTGCAAAATCAATAAGTGCATTAGTTTGTACCAAATCGCCTTCAATCGTTATGCTACAATTAGAAGTAGATTTAGAAGCGTCAAAAATCAATAAACCTCCGTTCAGTTCCACATTTCCATTGATAATAAAAGTGGAATGAAGCGCATTTGAGGCTTTATGACAAACAAGTTTGCCACCATCTAGCCTGAGATGCCCAAATTGTCCAGAAAAGGTTTGTGCATTATTTTGAATAAACAAGGTATCAGAACCTGTAGAGATTACGCCTAAGGTATCACGAATGGACATCGAAGAAGTTGTCGATAACGAAAGCGAAGCACTCGAATTTTGATTCAAACAGTTCCATATAAAATTCGAAAAGGACTGACCTGCAATATTGGTCGGAGAAGTGGTCGTGACACCACGTATATAACAATGCGACCCATCTTGCCATGTTGCAATTGGCAAATCACCGCCATTTTGGTAATGAATATAGCTAGCCGAAGAATTGAAAATTAAATGATCTAAAGTGCTAACAAGGCGACCTCTTCCCGACCCAGTTTGTCCAAACTGCGTTTGAAGAACTCCTTTTACGATTGCGTTTGCATTAGTTCCGATAGTGAGATTTATACTTCTCGAACTATTCCCTGAAAGAGTAAACGTACTAATAGAATCAACCAGAATAAAATTGGTACTTGGAGCATTCGGATTGAGCGAAATTGTTCTTGTGCCAGCAGTATTTGGCTTAAACAATACAAAATTGGGTTGTTGAAAATTACGCACTTCAAGTTGGCCTATTATTGGACTATCTGCTAATGTAAAAGTAACCGAACCCGAGCCTGAACCAATATTGCTTCCATCAAAAATAAAAACATCAGCAGAAGTCGGTGAAATTAAGCCAATGGCACTTCCGCCCAGTACTAAAGCCCAATTGCCAGTTGCACCCCAAACAGATGAGACTGTATTGCCACCAACCCAATAATAAGTATTGGCAAACAAACGAGAGCTGAAAAAAATGCTGAACAATATTACGAATCTGAATCTTAGAAAAAATATGTACTTCATAAACGAAAAATATAAACACTTATATTGTATTGATATTCAATGTGATTGTTCAAAAAAAGACCACTTCGTTTCCAAAGTGGTCTTTTATTTTAATTATATGTCTATCCTATTGTTGTTCTTCTACCAATCTTTTTCTGTACACAACATAGGCCAACACTAAACCTGCTAAACCTAAAACCCAAATATTGCCATTAACAGGAACTGTATTACAACTATTAGAATCAAGGCAATCTTGAACTAGAGCTTCAGGCAAATCATAACAATCTTCACAATTGCCAGGATCGGCACTTACACTCGTTTGCAAAAACAATACAATACAAAGAACCGCAAATAAAAGCCTACTTTGTTTTTTTATTATACTAACAAAATTCATCGCTATTAATTTTAATATAAGGCTCTACTTTGCAATTGTAAATATAGACTTAAAATTAGAAGTTTCACCCTCACAATTTACCACATAAACTCCATTTGCCAGATCTTTTAAATCATTGATAACATAGTGTGTGAAACTAAGATCATTTGCACTTCCCAAATCTCTTGTATATACCACCTTTCCAGACAAGTCTGTAATTTTCAACTTTACATTACCCTTCATAGAAGCATACAAATCTAAGTGAATCTGCTTGCCATCTGTCGGATTTGGATACACCTTTAAAGCAACTTTTCCAGATAAAAAAGAATTATCGGTCGAGGTAACAACGGTTGGTTGGTTAGTTAATACAAAACGATCAATACCCGAAGAGTTTACATCTGAGGTGATATCAAAGAAATATTCTCCGCCATCAACCACTTGCGTAACCTTGCGCAAATACTTATCTTCCAAATACAACTTAGCATCCGCAAAAGAAGGATCATTTGAGAATTTGAAAGTGTGCGTTCCTTTGTAACGATTGCTCACACCTAAGCGAATGTTCATAGATGATGTCAAAGGTGTTCTGTTAATGGCCAGATTATCTCCTTTAGATGAAACGGTAAAAATATTTATACCAGCATTGCTTAATTTCTGTGCATCATATTCTGAATCAAATGCTTCAGAAGACCCTTCTAACAATTGAACAACAGTTTCGTCAAAAGTTCCTGTGTCAGAGATACTAATGCGTAGCAAATTGTCATGTGCAATTCTAAAATTCCCACGATGACTAAGAGTCGATTTTTGGAACTCTTTAAATGTAATGCTTCCAGCACCTGCAGAACTCAATTTTACAAAAAACGATTGAGAAGAAGGAATTATTGAAGGATTGCTACGTGCTGGAGTACCAACGCCACCTCCAGCATACGTGTAATAAGCCCCATTTGTACCCAATCTTGGGTCAAAGATTGAAAATGAATTTGGAACATTTACCCTTTCCGAAACAGATATCAAATCCCAATCAATCTGTGAAGGATATGGATTGCCAACCAAGTTCCATCCATCATCCGAAAGTTTAGAATGATTGGTATAGGTAAGGTTTCTGGTAATATCTCCAACATTTGGTAAGCCTTTCACTGACAAGGTGGTTGCAGTAGCAACTGGCGCAACCAATGGATTACTAAGGTCAATGTCTTTTCCCCCACGAATAAACGCCCTATATCCTTTTCCAGGTAATAATACCGTGCCTAAGCCATATACTTCGGTGAATTTTTGTGAAGACAATCCATTCAATGATTCAGTATAATCAGTGATGGTACTTATTGTAGAATTCAAAGTAATATTGTCAGGATAGCTCGCTTTTGAACCCGTAATGTAAAAGCTATTGTTCCAGTCTGCCACTGTTGCACCAGAAACGGGTGAAGAAAGGAATCTAACAGTACGTTTTCCTGAAGGAATATAACGTTCCACTTTAAAATTACTTGCATTTACAAACCCTGCACCACTAGGCATAGCAACCAAACGAGCAGTATTGTCTATATAATCAGGAGAAACAGAAACCCCAGACTTTAATGTCAAGATCTGATTATTAACATCTAATGAAATACCAGAAGCAAATATTAGAGCACCAGAAGGTAATATATTCACATTGGTCCCTGATGATATTGTCTTTGTTCCAGACCCATTCAATGACAGATTGTAGAAACTCTCTGTCCCAGAATTTGTATTGGATATTGTTTGGATGCCCGATTTCGCAAATTCTACTGTACTAGTTCCAGATGTAAATACTCCTGCATTGATCCAATTGCCATAAACAAACAACTTGCGAGAATTATTTACTTGTACAGACATGCCTGAACCTATCGTTATTGAATTTACAGCAGCATCTCCAGATGAAATAATTGCTGTTGATCCTGAATTAATAGTTACATCAGTGGTAATTGAAGGTACCGCATTACCACACCAATTACTTGCAGTATGCCAGTCGGATGTACTTCCCACCCATTTTCCAGGTGCATCTAAAGTAACTATTGCATTGTTAATAAGAGATTGTGCCGCACAACCATTTGCGTCAGTAACAGAAGATAAAGTATAAGTGGTATTTACAGTTGGACTTACTACAATATTTGTACCACTTGCATAATTTGTTAAAGTCCCTCCACTATAATTGACTGTATATAATCCAGAACCACCTGTCATAGTTACAGTCAAATTTGTTGTGTTTCCACTACAAATAGTTGCAGAACCTGCGATGGTTGCTGTTGTCGGATTAGTATTAATCGTAATGGCGCTCGTGGTTTTTGAACAGCCTGTCGTAGTATTCAAAAACGTAAACGTTGGAGAACCAGCGGCAACTGCTGTCACTACTCCTGTATTCGTAACTGTTGCAAAACCTGTATTGCTACTTGTCCATGTACCACCTGTTGTCGGGCTAAGGCTAGAAGTGCCTCCAACACAAATCGAACTAGATCCTGTAACACTAACAACTGGCAAAGCATTAACCGTAACTGCACTCGTAGTATTACTACAATTGGTCGTAGTATTCAAAAACGTAAACGTAGGAGAACCAGCTGCAACTCCCGTCACTACTCCTGCATTCGTAACTGTTGCAAATCCTGTATTGCTACTTGTCCAGGTACCACCTGTTGTAGGGGTAAGAATAGAAGTAGTCGATCCTATACAAATCGAACTGGCACTCGTAACAACTGGCAAAGCATTGACCGTAACTGCACTAGTGGTTTTTGAACAGCCTGTAGTAGTATTCAAAAACGTGAACGTAGGAGAACCTGCGGCAACTCCCGTCACAACTCCTGCATTTGTAACTGTTGCAAATCCTGTATTGCTACTTGTCCAGGTACCACCTGTTGTTGGGGTAAGAATAGAAGTAGTCGAACCTACACAAATCGAACTACCACTTGTCACAACCGGCAATGCATTGACCGTAACGGCACTCGTAGTATTACTACAATTGGTCGTAGTATTCAAAAACGTAAACGTAGGAGAACCTGCGGCAACTCCAGTTACAACTCCTGCATTCGTAACTGATGCAAATCCTGTATTGCTACTTGTCCAGGTACCGCCTGTTGTAGGGGTAAGAATAGAAGTAGTCGATCCTATACAAATCGAACTGGCACTCGTAACAACTGGCAAAGCATTGACCGTAACTGCACT
>JAYVIX010000355.1:0-7478 GCA_043769845.1 Cytophagales bacterium | reverse complement strand
TTTCCTTGTAACAAATAATATATACAATCCCATGTTTAAAACAAGAAGTGTTGTTAATGCAAATGCCTTCATGGATATTGCTAAGTAATTTTCAATTTTATCAATCTTAAATTAGACAAAACTTGCTGGCAAAATCACCAGCAAGCAAAAAATCTATCTAATCAGTGTTATCTGTGTTCCAAAATATCAACAATCTACATTTTAATTTCGACAGGCTTTGTCTTTTCGAGCACCGCATTGCGAATAGCAACTTGTCTCGCCACACTTTCTGCAAGATTTGTAAACGCTTCTGCAGTGATTCCGTCTGACATCACGACAGGCCTACCTGCATCACCTGCTTCACGAATCGATTGTACGATTGGGATTTGGCCTAAGAAATCAACACCATTTCTTTCAGCTAAGACTTTTCCTCCGTCTTTACCAAAAATATAGTATTTGTTATTAGGCAATTCTTCGGGTGTAAAATAGGCCATGTTTTCAACCACACCTAATATTGGCACATTGATTTGAGGTTGTGCAAACATCGACAAACCTTTTTGAGCATCGGCCAAAGCGACTTTTTGTGGTGTGGTCACTATTATCGCACCAGTTACTGGCAAAGTTTGTACCAATGTAAGATGTATATCCGAAGTGCCGGGTGGAAGATCTATCAACAGATAATCCAATTCGCCCCATTTGCAATCGCCAATAAATTGTTTCAAGGCCGAACTTGCCATCGGCCCGCGCCAAACAACCGCGCCTTCGCTTGGTGCTAAAAAACCTATTGAGATAAGTTTAACGCCAAATTTTTCAATAGGAATAATAAAATTCTTGCCATTTTCTATCGTAATCTCAGGCCTTTCGAGTTCGCAACCAAACATCACAGGCACAGAAGGCCCCGAGATGTCGGCATCTATTAGACCTACTTTGGCGCCAGAAGCTGCCAATGCAACCGCAAGGTTTGACGTAACGGTTGATTTGCCCACTCCGCCTTTGCCCGATGCAATGGCGATGATATTTTTGACGCCCGGCAACAAAGGCCCTGATCTTGTAGTGGTTACGTCAGCTGTCAGATTGACAGTTACATGCACTTCATTGCCAAGTTCGGCTTTTACGGCATCGGTACATCTTGTTCTAATTAGTTCTTTGAGAGGACATGCAGGCGTGGTCAGTACGATCGTGAATGAGACATTGATACCGTCTACGTTTACATCTTTGACCATTCCCAACGACACTAAGTCTTTTTTGAGATCTGGCTCTTCGACAGTACTCAGGGCTTTTAAGACTCTTTCTTTTGACATAATAAATTCGGTAATGGATGAATTATTGAAACACTAAGAACGCAAAAAAGGTTGAGCGATATTCGCATTCGATCGCAAAACGCATTTTGCATTCATGCTCTTTGAATGAAAAAAGGGCAGTAACCAATCTTACAATCAGTTACTGCCCTTTTTTTAGCATGTCAAAATTAACCTTCTACTTCCACAGGCTTAAGCGTTTGTCTGTATACGAAAGTGGTAAAGATGTTCCTTCTCGCGAAACGGCTGATTGCGCCTGAGTTTACCATTTTGCTGTACACCACAGGCGTAACACCATAATATTCGTATTTGCTACCGTTCGAAAATTCGACCGTAAGTACTTGAGCTTTGTACTGATAATCCACAATATTGGAATTGGTGATCGTCTCGGTGTATTCTGGCAAAGTGGCTTCGATGGTTTCGGGAGCAATACTTGTCAGAAAATCATACGCCAAGATGATTTTTTTGCTTTTTTCCTCTACCTCCAACTTCAACTCTTCGTTGTCTTGAATTTTGTCAGGATGAAATTCCTTCATCAAGTTGCGGTAGATCGTTTTCATGTCTTTTAGGCTCGTTTCTTTCGTAACGCCCAAAAGTTTTCTGTATTCCACTATTCTTCTCATAATTTCTTCTTTCTATGCGATGATTGTATAAGAGTAGATTCTTAAACGTCTCAAGTACATGTTCTTGAAAATGCATCAACCTCAAAGCTACACCTATTTGGCGACAACTTTGAGGTTGATAGTGAATTTGTATATTAAATTTAACTGATGAATTATATTTTATTCAATTTATGGATCAGATTTTCGATATCCGAAACCGATAAAGCTGGAAAATTGGCGATTCGGATCTGATTATCTTTCAAACTGCCGTAGCCAGCGCCCATTACAATGTTGTCCTTTTTTAAGGCTTCGATTATTTCAGCAGATGGCTTTTTAGTTTTTACCACAATTACAGTCTCTGAACGATGCGCTTTTTCGGTCACAAATGCTTCGAAAGATTCTGATTGTTCGCAGAAATCGTAAACCAAATTCGCTTTGTGTGTCGTTTCTTTTCGGATCGTTTCTACTCCTTTAGCTAACATATCGGCTACGATTTTGCCTAGCAAATAGATGAATAACACATTTGGCGTGGCTGGCGTCTCGTTTTTAGCTCCAATCTCGGCCAATGACAACAAATTGTGATGAGGCATTTTCAGTAAGCCTTTGTCTTTGATTTGCTGTGCTTTTGCCAACGTTTTTTTATTCACTACCCACACTCCAAGTCCAGCGGGCATTCCAAATGCTTTTTGAACAGAGAAAAGAATGGCATCAATTTTTGACCAATCAAAATTAGGATGTGGCAGTGAAGATACTACATCGACAAACACTAGCTTGTCGGGATATTTATCTTTGAGTGCGTGAATATCAGCAACGGGCATTTGTACACCTGTGCTCGTTTCGTTTTGGGTACAACAAATGACTTCTACTTCGTCCGGAATTTCGATTTTAGAAATATCAAATCCTAGTCCCATTGGCGCTTCCGCTTTGTGTACCGAAAGTCCCAGTTCTTTCGCATATTCAAAATATTTTTTTGAAAATGAGCCGTTTACAAAATGGAACGAACTTTTCTCGGCACAACTAGCCAGAGACGTTTGCCATATTTCAGAAGCAGAGCCTGTGAAATAAATCCCAAATTCGTCTGGCAAGCTCAATAATGTGCGCAGATTATTGGTGGTTTCTGAAAATATCTGTTGAAACAGTTTGCCACGATGTGAAATTGAACCGAGGTTGGCGTGAAGGGCATCTAACAAATGCTTTTCTACAGTAGGATATAGTTGGGCAGGACCTGGGGTGAAGAATATCTTTTCCAAAGAATTGATTTTTAAGCGAACACAAATTAACCGCCTTTGTGGCTTAAGTGCAAATTCAAAAACAAGTAAGAGTGTTAATGTTAAAATTTTAAGTATAGCCAAACGGAGATTCTGTTCCCGATGTTCTGCAAAATATAACATTAGGAACGCAGATAAATAGGGTTTGCAATCCTACACTTTGTCGAAATTTTTGATTTCAAAAATTTCTAGTTTTCAAAACTTGATCCTGTTGCCGTTTTGTAAATCAATTTAGAAACTGTTTTGCTGTAGAAAACCATTTAGATCCATCTTTACTTATAAAGATAGAGGTTATCATATTGTATATTAGATCATTATCTTCTGTATAGTTTGTCCAACCAAATTCATCAAAAACAGATAAGCCATTCATTGTACCTATCCACTTTTTCCCAAGTGCATCTGTCCTTATGGTAGAAACATCATTTTCTAATAATCCATTTGAAGTATTGAAAACTGTCCATTTTATTCCATCAAATTTAGAAACACCATTTACTGTTCCCAGCCATATATTGTTTTCAATATCAACAGCAATTGATCTAATAAAAGAACCAACTAATCCTAAATCAGGCAAAAAAGTTGTCCTATCTTTTCCATCAAATTTTGATACTCCTCCATATATACCAAACCATAAATAAGACAATATTATTGACCAATCCGTCAGAAGTTTGTACCAACTTTACGATGTTGAAATGAGTATGGATAAAGTAATAAAAGGGTAGTATAATTTGTCCATGTTGAACCATTATATCTTAGAACACCATTTTTTCAGTTCCAAACCATTTATTGCCTTCTGTCTCAACAAGAATAGATTGTATTCCATTTTAATATAAACCATTATATTCAGTAAATTTTGTCCGTATATTTCCATCAAATTTTGATATTCCATACCAATTCACAAACCATTTATTATCGTCAACTGCCAGATTAGAAATGCCATTTTCGATTAATCCGTTCGGTTTGTAATATTGCCATACATTATCATCGTATTTTGCTATACCGTTACTTGTAGCAAACCAATTAATGTTTGTTTGATTATGTTCTAGAATACATCGCCTAGTTTGTCAAGTGTTATTGAGTATACATAATTGTAAGCTAAACCAGAATCTGTAGTGAAGGTCGTCCTATTAATGCCATCATATTTTGACACCGCCCCCAAATGTTCCAAACCATTTATTATCCAACGAATCAATAGTTATTGTGGATATATTGTCTAGAATTAAGCCATCTTTAGTTGTGTAATTTATCCAATTAATTCCATCATGTATCGACACACCATCGTTAGTCCCAAACCACAAGTTGCCTTTCTTATCTGCAGCAATTGAAGTTATTGCATTACTAATCAAGCCATCAGATTTTGTGTAGGTAGTCCAATTAGTTCCATCAAAGTTTGTAACGCCATTGTTTGTAGCATGTCTAGTTTTTCAGCAGACCCTAAATAAAAAATCCCAAAGTACTTTGGGATACTGATTTTATTGATGCGATTACCTGTTATAATTAAGTTTATTTCAAGCAGCTTTTTACCTTCCAATTACCAATTTTCCCATGTATTTCTGTCCGTTTCTGCTTTGAGCAGTGTACAGGTACAAGCCCGGCTCTAAACCATCCAAAGAAAGCGTAGTTTCTTGTCCTACAATCTCATTCCAAGTTTTGATGTTTTTTCCTTGGATATTGGCAAGTGAAACTTCGTAAGTTCCTGATTGTGGAAAAACGATCGTGAATTCGTCTTTGGCTGGATTGGGGAAAACAGTGGCAGATTTGTTTGATTGAAAACCTTGAATTCCTGTAACCACTGATGGCAATTTACTCACATACGTATTCACCGTTTCGTTGGTAATAATGGCAGGATTGAAGTCGAAATAAATATGGGCTTTGTTTTTCACTAGCGTGTTTTCTGGCAAGTTCTTCTTTGGACGAATAGCGTATTTCACAAAACCGTTACTACCCAAATCGTCTCTTTTTTGATGAGGGAGCAGAATATTCTCGAAACGAAAAGTGGCCTCGTTTTGCCCACGAAGATCCAGTTTCACAGGATGGCTAGAAGCTACAATTTGAAGCGAAGCAACATCCAGATTCAAATCCAAGGTGTCTCTAATATTTACATTGAAAGCAGTATCCGTTCCAGTATTCTGAAAACGAACGGTGTATTCTAGTTCTTTGCCAAAAAGTACATAGCCTTTGCTTCCAATTCCTTGCGCTACTAGCTTGTCATTGGGGTCGTACGAACCAGTCAAGACTTGTTTTAAAGTATCGCTGTTTTCTGTGAAAGCGGATTTAATCTTAGCAATAGAAACTAAGGTATCACCTAAATAATTGACACCTGGCATTTGGGTGGTGATGCTGATTTGTCTTTGTTCGTTAGGAATCAAATTGTTGTATTTCCAGACCAAACGTTTGCCAATGATAGAATCAGCAACGGGAATGGTTTGAAGCAAACTAGCTTCATCAGCAAGTGTATAAGAAACCGTTCCATTTTCAGCCAACGTACCAAGGTTGGTATAGTTGATCCACGATTTGCTTTCGAAGCCTGCACGAGTGGCTGTACCTGTCAGTTTTGTTTCTACTTCATGTTTATTGCCAATGGCTTGCAAACCAAAGTAGAGCGTGTCTTTAATGGGTGCATCGGTGACGGTTACAGTGATAGAACTATCGGTTGTTAGTTTCCAATTGGCTTGCGGGCGGTAGGTGTAGGTGTAAGTTCCTTTATTTAAGGAAGTGTAGAAAAGTCCATTATTTTGAGTGGTGGTGTAGTTGTTGTCTACTTTGACTATTTGGCCTGATATATTGGTTTCGTTAGGGTCTTTTTTGCCGTTATTATTCAAATCAAAAAACACATACCCTTTTTGTATTTTATCGAACATTACTGGTCCAGAACTACTGTCTGAAAATTTATAAACTCCAAATCGTGTTCCGAACCATTTATTGCCATTGACATCTATAGCCATTGATACTAAATCATTTGGAATATTACCATGTGTAGCTATGTCGAAAGAATCAATATACTTAGTACAATTTGTCCCATCAAATTTAGTTATTGTTGAACTTGTACCTATCCATAAATTGTCCTTTGCATCAACAGCCAAAGAATAAATTTTAGACGAATACAAGCAGTTTGAATTACTATAATTTAAAAACTTCTTTCCATCAAATTTATAAATACCTCTTCCTGCAAACCAAGAATTTCCCTCTTTATCTGCTGCAAACGTATAAAATTCAATCGGATAAAGAAAAGGGTATTGCTCCCAACCTATCCCATTGAATTTTAATAATCTGTCATTGCCTTTCAAAAACCAAATATTTCCAATTGCATCTAAACCAATTATAGCTCCGTAGTTCGAACTCAAATTCGTCCATGTGTTACCATCAAATTTAAAAGTTCCATCAAACTGTGTACTAACCCAAATATCTCCTTTCAAATCAACAACAATCTTTCTTACATATTTTAATGGCGTGCCAGATGCATCTGAATAATTAATCCACGTTTTTCCATCAAATTTTGAAATCCCATTGTACGTGCCAAACCATTTGTTGTCGTATAAATCTATTGCCATGCAAACAACATTGTTAATCGGCAAACCACTATTTGATGAATTGTATACTGTCCAAGTTGTATCATCATATTTTGTGACTCCACAAACTCCTGTAAACCACTTATTTCCCTTTTTGTCTATTTCAACTGAATACATTTCATTCGAATTATAGCCATCTAACAATGGATAACTAGAAATTCCACCTAATCTAGAATAATGTGTCCATGTTGAATCATCAAATTTTGAAACATTGTATGATTTATAGTTATCAGATGTTGCAAACCACTTATTACCTTCTTTGTCTATCATCATATAACTTATGCTGTTATTTTTCAATCCATTTTCGACAGTAAAATTTGTCCATGTTGTGTCATTATATTTTGATACTCCACCAGTATTATTAATTCCACCTGCACCAAACCATTTATTGCCTTTAGAATCAATTGCAATAGAACCTACGGAATTATAAACCAATCCTTTTGCTGAAGTATAAGAAGTCCAGATTGTATCATTGTATTTTGATACTCCTTTATCAGTTGACACCCATATATTTCCTTTTAAATCCACAGCTAGATTAGTGACATAATCACCAACTAATCCATTGTTAGAATTAAATGATTTCCATCTTTGACCATCAAACTTTGAGACACCTGTACCTGTTCCGACCCAAATAGCACCATTTAAATTCATTATTTGACTAACCCAATTATCTACTAACCCGTCTTCTGTAGTATAAGAAGTCCAAGTTGTATCGTTAAATTTTGATACTCCTTCATTTGTTGCAAACCATTTATTACCTTTTGA
>JAYVIX010000354.1:0-2682 GCA_043769845.1 Cytophagales bacterium | reverse complement strand
GTTTACGGAGGTCTTTTATAATCCAAATATCGTTTCCGAATCAGAAGTAAACCTGCTTTTCAAAAAAGACATTGCTAAAACTGCGGTTTCGAACCACGTTTTTGAAGGAATCGCTTATCGCGAAAATCGTGATGGAATGATCGCTTTGGCAAGGCCAAAAACGACTTCGTTGCTGGATTTACAACTGAGTGAAAATCCGCTAATTATTGTACTAGAAGCTGTTGAAAAACCAGGCAATCTTGGAGCAATTTTACGAACAGCCGATGCAGCTGGAGCAGATGCTGTGATTGTGTGCGACCCAAAAACTGATATTTACAATCCGAATGTGATCAGGGCAAGTATTGGCTGTGTATTTACAAAACCCGTAGTGTGTTGCGAAAGTACAGAAGCAATTGCCTTTTTCCGTCAAAAAGGAATCAAAACGCTAGCGACTACTCCTTACACAGATGACATTTATTTCGAGCAAAATCTAGAACAAGGAATAGCCATCGTGATGGGTACAGAAGCAGATGGACTTTCGGATTACTGGTTGCATAATACCGACATCCAAGTGAAAGTACCCATGCTAGGCATTACTGATTCGCTGAACGTATCGGTCTGTTTATCAGTAGTGTTGTACGAAGCTGTGAGACAACGCATTATTTACAGTAAATGAATTCGGCAGACATTGTTTCTTCCATTGCGGCCATTTTCACCACCGCAGCTTTTATTCCCCAAGTCATTCAAGTGTTGAAAACAAGGAATACCGTTTCCATTTCGTTTTTGATGTATTCCATTTTTATCACAGGCCTTTTGCTCTGGCTCATTTATGGAATACTGATTATGCAATGGCCAATCATTATCGCCAATACAATCACTGCCTCGCTGGCGTTTTGCATTTGGTGGGTGAAGGTGATGAATATGCAAAAAGGAGAAAGATGGTAGCAGCCTAACTTTTTCAATTCAAATCAGTCGAATATTATATAAAAGATTATAATTTCTGATAGCTCCCAATGCTTCACAATCTTATTTTACAATACTTTCAAGTTCTAAAACCAAATCGGTCATTAGCTTATCAGTCATCGGAGTGACAGGAAATAGTATCTACAATGGCGATGGTTTCACGAATGAACCTATTTCTATCGGGCAAGATTGGTCTAGCGGAATCTATACGCTGAGAATCACAGACGGACAATCGTTGAAAGTGCTGAAGTTGCAGAAATATTAGAATTTGGAAGAAGTATAATATGGATTGATAGTGTGTTCCCATATTTTTCAGAAAAAAAACCTGAAAAATATGGGAACATATTTATTTAGAACCGTCTTACTTTTATAGTTTAACTTTTAAACCCAAAACTTATGAAAACCATCTTTACCAAATTAGCTATCGGCTGTTCATTGGTTGCTTCGCAATTAGCAAATGCCCAAGCACCACTTTTGCCACTTTTCGAAAATAATACGATCAAATGGGGCGCAACTAGTTATTATAAAGGAAATATATGTGATGTAAATGCATCAAATAGTAAAGAATCTTTTTATGAAACTACATCTGACACATTGATTAAAACTAAATCATTCAAAGTTTTATCCTTGAAAAATAAAAATTGTTCAGATTATTCTCGTTGTGGAAGTACATTTCCTTTGCCAACTTGTGCTACTAGTATTAGTCAGAAATATGTAGTACAAAATGGAAATTTGATTACAGAAGTGAATCGTGATGGAATGGTAGTGGATACTTTGCTTTATTTCCAATCTACTCAAATTGGAAGTCTTGTCATTTTAGGGAAAAAATCAAAATCAACTATTATATCGATTGATACAATCCTTTTTGGCATACAAAAAATCAGAAAATTCAATTTGGGAAGTGGTTTCGCTTATGTTGATGGAATAGGATTTGACGACAACGGACCTTTTTCAACAGGAGTTCCATCTGCTGCTCAAGAAATATCGTCTGCTTTAAATTGTTTTTCAAAGAATGGTGCTAGTTATTCAATGGAAAGAACAACTCAAGGAAGTAGACTTATTTCGTCTGTTAAATTAGTTAATTCTGATTGTCAAAATCCATTAGGATTTGAAGATCAAAATGATAATATTAATAATTTTTCATCTATTTTCATCAATCAAAACTACCAATTAGAAACCTCTCAAACTGCTTCATCCATTGAGATTTTCAATTCAAAAGGACAAAAGGTACTTCAGAATAAAGACGCTTTCGTAACTGATATTTCTAGTTTGCCGAGTGGTTTTTACGTTGCCAATATCACGTTTGCCAATAAGCAAGTGAAACATAAATTCTTGGTGAATAACTAGTTCAATTACCATTTAAAATCCAAAAATTATGAATACGATTTTTACTAAATTAGTTATCGTTTGCGCACTGATTGCATCACAATTGGCAAATGCTCAGGCGCCACTTTTGCCACTTTTCGAGAATAATACGGTCAAATGGGGCGCATCTTTTTATACAAAAGGACACACATGTGATGCGAATGGGCGTGATGATAGAGAATTATTCCACGAAGTAATAAACGATACTATTATTGGTTCTGAAACGTACAAGATTGTTGCTACTAAGCTAAAGAACTGTATTAATTGTGGGCTATACCCGAATGTAACGGTGGTTTGTCGCAACAGAATATCAAAAATATTTGTAAAACAAGATAGGAATCTGATTGTCGAAGTTGGCAGTAATGGTGTTTTGAT
>JAYVIX010000353.1:0-4129 GCA_043769845.1 Cytophagales bacterium | reverse complement strand
GATGTTATCGCCTAGCGAAATGAACGACAAGCTGGTTTCGAAACTAGACGAATTCAGAGAAGGAAATCCTTACGCAGACGATATCACACTATTTACTTGCAAAATACACTAGGCTTGCTTTATCCCAACAAAACAGGAACCATTTTCCGCCACCTGATGCCCGCTTGCACATGGCAAGGCAAGTCTGAAAAAAATGAAATATTCCTCACATTTGACGATGGCCCAATTCCGCATGTAACCGAGTGGGTGCTTGAAACCCTAGAACGATTCCAAGCAAAGGCTACTTTTTTCTGCGTAGGCGACAATATTCAAAAACACCCTGGTATTTTTCAGAAAATACTAGACCAAGGCCACTCTATAGGCAACCATACCTATCATCACTTGAAAGGCTGGAAAACACCCAACCCTGTTTATTTTGAAAACATTCAAAAGTGGGAAGAAACGGTAGCCGAGCATGATTTTGTACTGAACAACAAGCCTCTATTTCGTCCGCCATATGGCCAAATTTCACCGGCACAAGCCAACTATCTAAAACTGAAGTACGAAATCGTGATGTGGAGCATCATCACTGGCGATTTTGACCGTACGCTGAACCAAGAAAACTGTCTTATTAAAAGCCTAAAAATGACCGAAGCTGGCACCGTTATCGTGTTTCATGATAGTTTGAAATCAGAGGCAAACCTAAAAGCAATTCTACCAAGGTATTTAGAAAAAATCCTAAATGCAGGTTTTACATTTGCCCGAATGGGATAGTATAGTTCCATGTTTAAAGTGTAACGTTCAAAAGGGCAAACTTTAAACGGTTAAACATAGAACTTGCAGACAATATCCTTTACTTTGTTTGCTTAAAATAGCACAACATACATTTTTTCAGATGAAGGTTCTTTTTGTTTGTTTAGGAAATATCTGTCGCTCTCCGATGGCCGAGGGCGTTTTTAACAAATTAGTAAAAGAAAGAGGCCTTGAGAACCAGTTCACTTGCACTTCGGCTGGTACAGCAGGCTATCACATTGGTCATTTGCCAGATGCACGCGCACGATTGGTTTGCGAACTAAATAGAACTCCGCTAGAACATCTAGGTCGCAAGTTTGTTTTTGAGGATTTTGGAGAGTTCGATTATATCTTGGCAATGGATGAATCAAACCTTAGAGACATACTCAGCCTGCCCAACCTTACAAAAGCCGACAAAGAAAAAATAACACTTTTGCGCAGTTACGAACCTGATGGCGAAGGCAAAGAAGTTCCCGACCCATACTACGGCAATTTAGACGATTTTAAGAATGTCTATGAAATGGTGACAAAGGCTTGTAATTGTTTTTTAAATACGATAGTAAAATAAGGACAAGTGCCTAAAATATTTTTTATTAAAAAAAAAGAATCAAGTTTGGTTTCTAAAATTTGAGTCTTAAGTTTGCGAGATAAACTATAAAAATATGATACCTAAAAGCAACAAAATTAAATTAATTCTATTGTTAGCTTCTGCTATGTTGTTGAATTCCTGCTCTTCTTACTTAAAAGAAAAGGCAATAGCATACAAACACCGAAACGATTTTCGTGTAAATACGAAATGGAAAAAAGGGGATTTTTCGGCTAACAAATCAACCGTTACTGTAGAATCGCAACAAGCAAACGAAATGTTACTGTCATGTGATGCCAGTACAACCACACCGACCGAAAGTTTTAAAGAGCAATCATTTGAAAGCAAGTACTTTACGGGAGATAAAAAGATCGAATCAACAGAGAAGCCAACACTAAGGGAAAAGGCAAAAATCGCACGTGCAGTTGCTAAAATCTATAAAGAAATTCCTTCTGAAAAGAAAAAAGAAATAAAAGCACTTGCAAAGACTAACGGTAGCGATAAGAGCCAAATAATCACCTTGCTGCTTGCTGGAATATTTATTCTGACGGGAATTGCAGGCATTCATAGATTTTATCTTGGAGGAAGTACAAACATTATCATAGGTATTGTTCAATTACTAACTTTCGGCTGCTGTGGCGTTTGGTGGTTAATTGATGTAATTAGGATTCTAACAGGCGACTTGGTTCCTCCAAGTGGTAGTTACAATCCAAAACTATAATGTTTCTTTTTAAACTACACCGTACTAGGCAGATTGGCAAATTTATTTCGCCAATCTGCCTAGTACTTTATATCCTATTTCCTATCGTCTTATTTTTAATGCCAGTCACCTATTTTGATGAAGGGACGAGCTTATGCGTTTCCAAATTTCTTTTCAACATAGATTGTTATGCCTGTGGAATGACCAGAGCAATTATGCGGTGGATTCATTTCGAAGCTGAAGAAGCAATCTCATTTAATAAGTTATCAATTGTCGTATTTCCACTTCTTGTTTATTTATGGGCATTTAGTTTTTTTGACGAACTTCATTTTTTTCTAAAATCACACCATCTTTTACCATCAAAGGATTGATTTTCTAGATGCAAACTAAAAAAAAATACATAGATAAATCCCATCATCTAGACATCATAATTCAAATTCGGAGCCAGCCATCTTTCGATTTTCTCTAGTTCCATTCCTTTTCTAACTGCGTAATCTTCTACTTGGTCTTTGGCTATTTTGCCTAGACCGAAATATTTGCTATCAGGATGGGCAAAATACATTCCACTAACTGATGAAGCAGGATACATCGCATTGCTTTCCGTCAGGATAATATCGGTGTGTTTGGTCGCGTCTAGGATTTGGAACAAAGGAGGCTTTTCGGTATGGTCGGGACAAGCAGGATAGCCTGGTGCAGGACGAATTCCGATATAATCTTCTTTGATAAGTCTTTCTGCATCAAAAGCTTCGTCTGTCGAATACCCCCAGATTTCTTTGCGCACTTTGTAGTGTAACATTTCGGCCATTGCTTCGGCTAGGCGGTCGGCAACGGACTTGATCATTATATCGTTGTAGTCGTCATGGTCTTTTTTGAATTTCTCCAATAGTACTTCGATTCCGATTCCTGCTGTCACGGCAAAGAAACCGATGTAGTCTTTCTTGCCCGATTCTTTGGGAGCGATGAAATCGGAAAGAGAAATATTCGGAACGTTTGTGCCTTTTTTGCCTTGCTGACGAAGAAACTCGAACGTATGCAATACGTTGGTACGGCTTTCGTCCGAATACACTTCTACCTCGTCATCGTTGATAGAGTTGGCTGGGAAAATACCTACGGCTACTTTGCAGGTCAATAGTTTGCCAGCAATTACTTCGTCCAACATAGCGTTGGCATCGTCAAAAAGTTTTTTGGCTTCAATACCAATAATCTCATTATCAAATATTTTCGGGTATTTACCTTGCAACATCCATGTCTGAAAAAATGGTGTCCAGTCGATAAATTCACGTATTTCGGCAATCGAATAATCAACAAAGTACTGGTTTCCTAAGATTTTAGGTGTTGGAATTTCGGCAGTAGCCCAATCTATCTTGAACTTGTTGGCGCGAGCCTCCGCATACGAAATGTATTCCTTGTCTTCCTTCCGGTTGGCATGGTCTAAACGTGCTTTGGCGTATTCTGATTTTGTTTTCTTGTAAAAATCATCCTTTTGATCGGGACTTAATAACGAACTGGAAACTGGCACCGACTTGGAAGCATCCAACACATGCACCACCGCACCCGAATAACATTGGTCTATTTTTACAGCTGTGTGAATACGTGAAGTAGTGGCACCACCTATCAAAAGTGGAATTTTCATCCCAGCACGTTCCATTTCTTTGGCCACATACACCATTTCGTCTAGCGAAGGTGTAATCAAACCACTTAATCCGATGATATCCACTTGCTCTTTGATAGCAGCTTCGATGATTTTCTCGCAAGGCACCATTACGCCTATGTCAATGATTTCGAAGTTGTTACAGGCCAATACTACGCCTACAATATTTTTACCAATGTCATGCACATCGCCCTTCACAGTCGCCAACAAAATCTTGCCTGCATTCTTAGACGTATTGCCACTTATTCTTTTTTCTTCTTCCAGATAAGGCAGCAAATACGCCACCGATTTTTTCATCACCCTCGCGCTTTTCACTACTTGGGGAAGGAACATTTTTCCCGAACCGAACAAATCGCCCACCACGTTCATACCGTCCATGAGCGGGCCTTCGATCACTTTCAGCGTACTCACATACTTTTGG
>JAYVIX010000352.1:0-21436 GCA_043769845.1 Cytophagales bacterium | reverse complement strand
GAATATCAGAGCCGAAGATGAGCTATTAGGTAAATCACTTCTTACAATGCGGGAAAATTTGCGTGTGGCTAGTCGTAGAGAGGAAGAAAGAAATTGGATCATCACAGGCGTGGCAGATGTAGGAAATATTATTCGTGCGAACGATAAACTGATTTCCTTGTCAGATCAACTTTTGCCTTATTTGACTAAACGTGTGGGAGCAATTCAAGCAGCGTTTTATGTTATCAACGATGAAGACGAGCAAAATAAGTTTGTCGAAATGGTTTCGAGTTATGCATACAATAAGAAGAAATATCTGAATGCCAAATTTGCACTAGGCCAAGGTTTTGTAGGCGCATCAATACTTGAAAAAGATTTCATATATAGAACTGAAATTCCAGAAAGTTATTCCTATGTTACATCAGGATTGTTAGGTGAAAGAAAACCTAAAAGCTTGTTTGTGTTTCCATTGATGTCAGACGAGGCCGTATATGGAGCGATTGAAATATCGTCTTTAGACAATATTGACAAATTGCAACGCGACTTTTTGATGGAGCTTAGCAATATTATTGCTCGCACTATTTATAGTTTGAAAGTGAATGAAAGAACTGTTCGATTGCTGAAAGAATCGCAGCAAATGAGTAGTGAACTGCAAGAAGGGCAAGAATTGCTACATCAGAATGCGGTCGAAATGCAGGTGACTCAGGAAAAACTGCAAAAGGCCAATGTGATGATGGGTGAGCAAATTGAAGAGATTAATAGAGGACAAAAACGAATACACGTACTTTTAGAAAATTCTTCGGAAGTAATCACTATCTATAATAAGGAAGCGATCATTCAATATGTTAGTCCATCGGTGACTCGTATTTTGGGTTATTCAGAACAAGAATTATTGGGTTCGTCAGATCGTAGCAGGATCAATCCACTCGGTTTGAGTGATTTTGAGACAATGTTCAACTCTTTGCTGAATGAATCAGAAGAATCAATTACTGTTGAATATAGTTATTTGTCGAAACAAGGCGAATACACTTGGCTAGAAGTGACAGGACGAAATATGTTGACAGAGCCAGCCGTAGCAGGTATCGTATTCAACGCACGAGATATTACCGAACGTAGAAATGCCGAAAAAGAAAGTAGAATGCGTAGTCAGATGCAATCCCTTTCTGAAAATTCACCAGACGTTATCTGTCGTTTTGATAAAGATGGCCAGTTCTTCTATGCCAACCCTGCGATCAAACATTTTACGGATAAAGAGCCTTCCGAATTCCTCAGAAAACTACTTGGAGAATCCGGTTTGGAGCCAGCAATTGTGACCGCTTGGGATAATATTATCAAAGAAAGTGTTACTAATAAGATAAAAGTCAGTAGCGAGTTTGAGGTTAAAAATGGAGCTGATAAACACTTTTTTAGTGTAAACGGCATTCCAGAATTCAACGAACACAGCGTGCTGGAATCGGTTTTGATGGTATCTAGCGATATCACTGAAAGAAAACTGGCCGAATTAGAAGTTCAGCATATCAACAAAAAAATCACTGAAAGTATTAATTATGCTAAACGAATTCAGATGGCCATTGTGCCTGATGATGAGCTGGTTAAAAATGCGCTTCCCAATTCGTTTGTGCTCTACAAACCAAGAGATGTGATTAGTGGCGACTTTCCGTGGTTTGTACAAATGGGCGATGATATTTTCATAGCGGCTGTCGACTGTACTGGACATGGTGTGCCAGGAGCATTACTTTCACTTATTGGCTATTTTATCTTAACCGAAATCGTAAAAAGCCGTAAAATAACCGAGCCAGGTAAAATCTTGGATTTATTGGACGAAGGAGTGACGCATACATTGAAGCAAAACCTTTCGACATCAGAAACCAAAGACGGAATGGATATTGCCCTTTGCAAAATCAATTTGAAGAAAAACGAAGTCGAGTTTGCGGGAGCACACAGACCTTTGTACAAAATGAGCAAAGAAGGTTTAGAAGAATTCAAAGGAAATAAATTTCCGATTGGTGGAGGAGTTTCGAGGAATCAAACGGAGTTTACCAATTATAAATTTAGCGTAGAAAAAGGCGATACGATTTATTTCAGTTCAGATGGTTATCCAGATCAGTTTGGAGGACCCGATAAAAACAGAAAATTATCGCCAGCAAGAATAAAGGATTTGATTACAGTACATAAAGACAATGACAATATGAACGAAGTGTGTGACGAATTTGACAAGCTATTTGAAAATTGGCGAGGACAAGAGAAGCAGATAGATGATGTATTGCTTATAGGTGTCAGGTTTTAATAATTAAGAACGTTTTTAAACTTAAATAGAACAGCAATGGAATATGTTCATGACTTGCATAAGCTGATGGTGAGCAAGCAATTGGTACTTGTTTACGAAGGTGAGTTCACTCAAGAGATCACCAAATCTGTACTCTCAATGGCTGAGCGCAATTTGGAGTCGGTAGGTGAAGAAGAAGGAATTAAAAGAAAAGTCTTTAACGTGATGGTGGAATGTCTGCAAAATATTTGCAAACACACCGATCTGTACGAAAAGGTCAATCACGTTAAAGACAGTGCTGTTTTTATCATTGGCAAAGAAGATGGTGATTATAATATCATCTCTGGGAACTCAATTCATAATCCGCATATCGCAGGTTTGGAAGAGAAGCTAAAACTGATCAATAGTCTTGATAAAGAAGGATTAAAATCTCTTTATAAAGAAATAATAAGCAATACCGAACTGTCTGATAAAGGTGGTGCTGGATTAGGATTTGTTGACATGGCTCGTAAGTCGGGACAAAAATTAGGTTTCTCATTTCACCCAATTGATGGAGAATATTCTTTCTTTGTACTCAAAGTGAAAATCGGGAAAGAGAAGGAGAAGTGACTGTCTAATATTTTGCCCGCTTAATATCAAACATAATTCAAACATAAAAACAATTAAACAAATGGAAATCATCAATTTAGAAGGTACCGAAGATACACCTAGAGTGTTATTTGATCCGTCAAAAAATATATTTGAAGTGTCTGGTCGTTCATTGCCAGAAGATTGTGCCCAATTTTACGGTCCATTATTGAAATGGCTAGATAGTTATGTGGCGGCTCCTAATGCCAACACCATTTTTGAAGTAAAGCTAGAGTATTTTAATACGGCCTCTTCGAAAATGATTTTAGACGTATTGTCCAGAATGGAGACGTTGAAAGAAGCTGGCAAGCAAGTGTCTATCCATTGGTATTCACATGATGATGATGAGGACATGCAAGAGGCTGGTGAAGAATTTGCCGAATTGGTAGAAGTACCATTTGAGTATAAAGTTTATTAATTTGCCCTTTGACTTTTTGCCCCGCGGATTGGCGGGGCTAGACTAGGCCTAATTTTAGATTATGAGTGAGGAAATACTACGAGCCCTGATGCAACTTTTTGCTATCATCACTAAGCAAGATGATGGCGCAAGCGAGGACGAGAGGGAATTTGTAGACCTATTTTTACGTCAGCAATTAAGCTCGGAAGTCGTGAAAGACTACCTTGCTCTTTATGACAAATTTCTAGCTGGTGACGAAGAAAAGCCAGTTGAAAAACCTGCTGAAGAAACCGCTAAAAAGAAACTTACGAATGTAAAAGACTCCGTAAGGACGCTTTCTATTTGTAAAAAAATCAACAAAACACTTACCCAAAAACAAAAGGTAATTGTTTTGATTCGTCTTTACGAACTTATTAGTTCGAGCGAAGGACAAACTCCTCAGCGAATGCAAATTATTGATACAGTGGCTACTGTATTTAATATTGGGCAAGACGAGTACAAATTGATCGAGAAGTTTTGTTTAAGTCAAAGCCCAAGTCGCGATCTTGACTTTGCCGATGTTTTGTTGGTGATTTCAGGTCGTGAGCAACCTCAGTATCAATTTGCCAAATTTATTATTTCGGATGGTTTGTATGGCGACATGGCCATTGTTCATATCAAAAGTGTGGACATGTTTTTCATGCGTTATATTGGGCATTCCGAAATATTGCTCAATGGTTTTCCGATTCAATCCAATCAAATCAACCTTTTTGCATCAGGAAGTACTATCAAGTTGCCTATTGGTGAGCCCATTTACTATAGTGATATTATAACCCGATTCTTAGAAGATAGCGATATTCAAAAGCTTTCTTTTAATGTAGAAGATCTGGAATACAAGTTCCCGAATGGCAAAGTTGGCTTAGTCAACGTCAATATCTCAGAAGGAGCTGGCCGATTGGTGGGGCTAATGGGAGGAAGTGGGGCAGGAAAAACCACTTTATTAAACGTATTGGCAGGCTTAGAAAAACCTTCGGGCGGAAAAGTATTGGTAAACGGCATTGATTTGCATCATGAAAGTGATAAAGTAGATGGCGTAATTGGGTATGTAGCTCAAGATGACATTCTATTTGAAGAATTATCTGTTTTTCAGAACCTTTACTACAATGCCAAACTGTGTCTTGGTAATCTTTCAGAAGAAGATCTGAACAATGAGGTGGATCATATGCTGAAAAGCCTTGGTTTGTTCGAGATCAAAGACATTAAAGTAGGAAATGTTCTGAATAAAAAAATTAGTGGAGGTCAAAGAAAGCGACTAAATATTGCACTGGAGCTTATTCGTGAGCCTTCTATCTTGTTTTTAGATGAACCAACTTCTGGACTTTCGTCTCGAGATTCAGAAAATGTCATTGATTTATTGAAAGAGCTTTCCTTGAAAGGAAAACTCATTTTCGTTGTTATTCATCAACCATCGTCAGACATCTACAAGATGTTTGATAAAATGATCATTCTAGACGTAGGTGGTTATCAAATTTATTATGGCAACCCAGTGGAGGCTGTCATGTATTTCAAACGTATTACCAACCAGATCAATAGCGATACTGGTCAGTGTCATACATGTGGTAATGTCAATCCTGAACTCATCTTCAATACCATAGATGCAAAAGTAGTAGATGAGTATGGCAACCTGACCGAAAAACGGAAAAATACGCCACAGAAATGGAGAGAATATTTTCTTGGAAATCAGAAAATTGAAAGGACTGAAGATGTTTTGGAGGAACCCCCACGTTCACTCTTCATTCCTGCAAAAATGAAACAATTGGGTGTTTTTATCACCCGTGATTTCCTTTCGAAGATAAGTAATACTCAGTATTTGCTTGTCAATTTGTTGGAAGCTCCTGTTTTGGCACTCGTTTTGGCTTTTATTATCCGCTATGTAGATAATCCTGCTAAGGATACTTATCACTTCGGAAATAATGAAAACGTGCCCGCCTATATGTTCATGTGTATCATTGTAGCCATATTTATGGGTTTGACGGTTAGCGCAGAAGAAATCATCCGAGATGCCAAAATTCTAAAACGAGAGAGTTTTCTGAACCTTAGTAGGTTTAGTTATCTTACTTCGAAAGTTGCATTGTTGTTTACCCTGTCAGCCATCCAAACCTTTCTTTTCGTAGTGATTGGAAATGCGGTTTTGGAGATTCATGGAATGACGATGAGTTATTGGCTTTTGCTCTTTTCATGTTCTTGCTGCGCCAATTTGATTGGATTAAACATTTCCAACACATTCAATTCGGCTGTTACCATTTATGTACTGATTCCGATTCTCTTGATTCCACAAATGATTTTGAGTGGAGCAATTTTTAGCTTCGATAAGCTGAATAAAGCAATTGGAAACGTAGAAAAAGTTCCAATCATAGCTGACGTGATGACCTCAAGATGGGCTTATGAAGCTTTGGCTGTTAAGCAATTTAAGGACAATAAATATGAAAAATTATTCTACGAACTAGATCGAAACGAAAGTGTCTGTGATTTCAAGCAGGTATACTGGTACCCGCACATGCACGATAAAGTCAATCAGGTAAAAGAGTTGTTGGATAAGAAAGATGAAGAGTCAAAAGCAAGATTAGCGGAAAATTTGCTGCTTCTTAAGAACGAAATTAAGAATACGATTGCAGATAAAAGCATCAAGACGAAAGCACATTTTGACGTAAATGCTATTTCTGACAAATGGAAACCAACGGATTTTGAGCAAGTGCAATTGTTTTTGGACACAATCAAGACCGAATATGCTAATCGTTTTGCCGAATCAAATACATTCAAGGATAATAAGATAAACAACGCCTTGAAGACGCCAGAAACAGCAGCACTGTTCAACGAAACCAAAAAGGGTAATTTCAATGAATCTTTAGGCGATTTAGTGCGTAAGTTTGACAACAAGAATCGGATAATGGAATACCATGGACATCTTTTGCAAATATTTGATCCGATATTCCTAGAGCCAGAAGTGGAAGGAAGAATGATTTTAGACTATCGTACACATTTGTATGCACCTAAAAAACCATTTTTTGGTAAACTTTTTGACACTTTTACGTTTAATATCTGTGTCATCTGGATTATGACAGTTGTCTTTTTTATAACCTTGTATACTAGCTTTTTAAGAAAGATGCTGGAGTTCAACTTTTCATTTAAACCTTTTTCAACGAAGAAAACACAAGCCAATGGAAATCAATAACATGTTCAAAACTTTTATCGCCATTTCGGCCGCCAGCCTAATGCTTGCGAGCTGCGGTGGTTCGGATGACGAAGCTTTAGAAAAGGCGCTAGGTTCAGATTCTACCATGGCGAAATCTGAGATCTCTTCGGATTTGATCAACGAAGTGATTCGTTCGATACCTTCTCCAGTGGAGATGTCGTCAATGATTCGTGAGGTAGAGCCTAAGTACAATGTCAACTTTCTGAATAACACTTCGAATGCCGATAATTATACTACGAACTATCAGAAAGCGATCAACATAGGAATTTATGGAACCGATTTGGGATACATCAACATGTATAACGAAAAGCAAGATGCCATCAATTACCTGAACACGATGACCAAACTAGCCGAGGATATGAAAATCGGTCAGTTTTTTGATTATCACGTTATAAAACGTCTTGCTACCAATAGCAACAATCTTGATTCTTTGCTTTATATCACAACAAGCAATTATGACAAGATGAATACTTATTTGCAAGAACAGAACAGAGGAAATCTTAGCTTGATGATGCTGACAGGTGGTTGGATCGAAGCGTTGTATATCGCGAGTGCCGTGGCAGAGAAAAATCACAACAAGGGATTGTACGAAAGAGTAGGCGAACAAAAAATTGTACTTGACCAATTGAAGATACTTTTAGAGTTTTATAAGTCGGATCCTAAATTGAAGGAATTAAATACTCAATTGGATACATTGAAAACAGTTTATGACAGTGTCAAGATCGCATATGAATACCATGAGCCAACAATTGAGATCGTAAATGGTGTAAGAATGGTAACTGATAATAGCAAAAGCGTTATCATGATCACAAAAGAAGAAGTAGATCAAATATTCAATATAGTATCAAACATTCGTAAAGGTCTAATCCAATAAGAACATGAAAGCAGTCCTTCTGAATATCTTTTTTGCCTTGCTTTTTGTGACAGCTGCCAATGCGCAGTGTAGCCCAGATGCATTGGCTCCAGATTGCAATTCCAAATTGGGAGATTTTACGTTCATTAAGAACTATAAAATAGACCCGAATAAAGCCTCAAATGGCGTGCTAGAGTTTTCATACGTTTTCAGTAAAGACACACAGTATTTCATTTCAGTATGTGATGGCAAAGCTGGAAGTCCTAAAATTGAAGTGACTTTGATGGACGGAAATAAAAAGGTGCTATCTAGTAATTTGGATAAAAGTACTTATTACGCAGGCATTGCATACAAGTGTACTACCACTGGAATTTACTATATGAGTTTTAATATTTCTGCCGCTTCTGAAAAATGTGCGATTAGTGCATTGGGTTTCAAAAAGTAAGAAATCAACTGTTTTTTAGTCGAAAAGACCAATTTGAGAAATCGAGTTGGTCTTTTTGTTTATAAGAAGTTTTAGTGATTCTAAAACAACAGAAGTTTGTATTTTATTTAAAAACTGCAATGCGCTGATTTTTAGAATTTTTATGATTCTTATTTTCAGGTAAACTATAATTGTTTAGTTTTTTTTCACTACATTTTGTAGTGTGTAATGTTAAATATGTATGTAGTATGTAATATTTTTGCGGAGTCTACAAATGAAATTTATCAAGAAGTTTTTATCTATTTTTTTTACTGTGTTTAGTTTTTTTAGGCCAGCTGCTTGTTTTACTCATAGAAGTGTTGGTAGTTTAATAGATAAGTAGAATAATGTATTTGACAAGTCTCAAGAATATTTGGCGGTGGCTAAAGCGGTCTTTGCTTCAGTTCAAAATACAACTGCTTATAAGGATTTGGTAGATGGCAAGGAAGTCGAAATGCCAATTTCAATTCCTAATGCACCCAATCCTGCTTATGAATTGAAACTAGATAGCATTGTCATTACTCCTGATTATGCTTACGCTGTTACTTTTTGCGATTAAACACCTCTATCATTTCTCCAAATGATCCTCATGAATTACTATTTGCCGGAACCGATATTCGTTTTACCAAAAATGGGGGATTTGCTGGCGAGGCCAATATTTTCTTATTAGAGGATGTTGCTATAAAATTTGGCAAAAATGTATCACTTACTTTTTTTGTCCAAAATCCGAAAGATCAGTCGCCTACCTATGCCATTTTTGATTGTGATGGATTTAAAGAATTGCACGTAAGTGGAAAACTGACTTTTGACAAGGATTTAATTCCTCTGGCTGGATGTATTCCTGGCGGGTTGCTCCTCAGCATTGCCCGTTGCCACTTCATCTAGCAACCAAATGTAATGGAGTGTCTACATTTGCTGTGACGAAATAATTGAGCGGTATACTATTAAATTTGTATTATGCCCCAAAAGCACGCACCCGAATTCAAAACAATGATTGTAGAATTACTAAACGCAGGAAGGACATTGAAAGAGATTAGTGATGAATACTGTTTAAACGACAGCATGGTTAGCCGTTGGAAGCGAGATTTTACTTTAAAATCAGGAGATTTCAGTAAAAAGAAAGAGCTTAGTGCTGAACAAGAAGAACTTAAATCTTTAATGAAATAACTTTCAGATCTAAATGTTATTTTGAAATACCAAATTTCCAAAGGACAGCAACATTTGCTAGAAAAATAATCAAACTAGATCCCAAAACGCAACATGGATATTATTATTTGGCAATGTCTCAAACGGTTAGAAAAGAGTTTGACAAAGCCTTGATTAATATTAACGCTTCGCTCAAATTGCAAACTTCGCCATTCTTAAAATTGCGCGATCCTGAAGGAAAAGCTCATGTATTTATCCTGCAGCGCAAATATGAAGAAGCGATAAAATGGTTGAAAAATAGTATTCTCTTTAACGAAGTGTCGGGCATGGGTGGCAATTCGCCAGAAGCACATTATAAATTGGGTTTGATTTATGCTATTTTGCGTGATTCCGAACGTTCTGAATCACATTTGAGTTCTGCTAAAGGCGCTGATAGATTTGGAAAAGGAGAATATTTGAAAAACGATTTATGGGTGGTGGATTTCCTGAAATCAGAGATGTAAACTTGGAACAGTTGGAGAGACAGTTCGAGCTTCGAACAGTTGGGGAACCTTAGTAAAACAAACCGTTCATCCCCCAAAACTTACCGTTAAATAATTAGTGTTTGTTTGCCTATTTCAAATTAGTTAAGTTTGAAATTAAAGTTTTATTCAATTAAATATTCAAGTTTAATGCAAAGAAAGATTTCAATGTTATGCCTAGCAATGTCGATGCTATGGCAAGCAACCTCAGCACAAACTGTCGTTATTCCAAGTGTAATTAGAGGAGTGACGATCATGTTGGAATACAAAGATTTTCCATTTGACGATTCCGTGGAATCTATTTCCGATTTAATGAACAAGCAAGGATATACTGCCAATGGAAGTATAGGCTCGGTACGTGATTATTTTTATACACAAACCAATAATAAGGTAACGATTACAAGCACGGTGGTAAAAGTTTCTTTGCCAGAAAACTATAGTTTTTATATAGCAAACAATTTGAATTATTGCGATGAAGCCATCGTGCTTTTAAATCAAATTAGACCAGAAGGCTTTCAAGGCTTAACAGTTGATCCATTGGATGGAACATTGCTTCATATCAATTTTCTTGTTAGAGGCCCAGGTGGAGGATCAACGAATGGCGTTTCTAAAGAATTGTATTTAAAAAACAATACTACTGAGCTTATTCGTGTTAATCAAGGCAATATTTTTGACCTTGGTGTTGGTACAAATCCTACAGCGAGTACTATTTGCCATGAAATGGGACATAGTGTGATGAGTTGGACAGATTATTACAGAACAGCTTTTTCTAATCTTGGTGATTTTGATTTAATGGCAAGTGCAGGTACAAGCAAAGCGGGACAACCTATAAATCCTGCTTTAAGATTGCAAAGAGGTTGGATTACGAATGTGATCAATATTTCTGGTACTGCCAATACTACTTATACACTTACTGCTAACAGTTATTCTGACATACACAAATATACGAACCCAGCTAATCCTAAAGAATATCTGCTATTTCATGCCTTTAAAATTGGTGGGTACTATCAATCTCCAATGGATGATGGCAAAGTATTGCCAGAAGGACTTGCCATTTGGTATGTAGATGAAGATGGAGGTTTTGCAACTCCAGGTCAAGATGCGGGCAACCAATTCTGGATCAAATTGGTGCAAGCTGACAATCTAGATGAAATGCATGATCATGACATTGTAGGATTGCCAGATATCAGAAGTGATCTTTTTGATCTTTATGGAAATACGAATAAATCTTTTCCGAATGGACATCCTTTCCGTTGGAAAGATGGAGGTGAATTTGGTATAGCCATTACCAATATCAGCAATCCAGGAACTACGATGTCATTTACTGTCAATCCTAGACCAAGTACTCTAGTTTCAACCTCAGATCAGTTTGGAACTATTTCTCCAAAAGGAACTATTTCGGTAGCTAATGGACAAAGTAAAACGTTTAATTTTATTCCTAATATAGGATATGAATTAGCAGTGGTGAAAGTAAATGGTGTGGTGGTGACAAATGCCAATCCTTACACGATGACAAATGTAAATGGTCAACAAAATACTATTTCTGCTACTTTTAAAAGAAAAACTCCCATCACACCCTTGCCAACACTTTGGAAGAGTGCTGATATTGGGGCTAGCCCTATCGCAGGATTTACAAGTGCATCCTCAGGAAAATTTAGCATGGAATCATATGCCAATAGTTCTGACGTTTCTCTCGACAACTACACGTATGCGTATCAAAGCATCAATGGTGATGGTACTTTCATCGCTCATATAGCAGAGTATAACATCCCTACAGCAAACAGCAAGGTTGGACTTATGATTCGTGAAAGTTTAGATGCAAATTCAGCTTATTCAGCAGTCATTAAATTTCCTTTTGGTGGTGCTCAGATGGAACAAAGGACTACTTCAGGCTTAGGCATGGTGGGCAATCCAAACAATGTTGGCAATTTACACATGTATAACTGGAATAACTGGCTGAAAATTGTCAAAAGTGGCAGTTTGATTACGAGCTATTGTTCAAGAGATGGCGTTAAATGGAATTTATTGGGAACTCAGACTTCAACTTTACCAACACAAGTTCATGTTGGCCTTTGTGTAACTGGTGCCAATGGTACTTTCCCTAGCAAAGCTGTTTTTGACAACATCTCTTTTGTTGCCATTCCTGCACCTACAGTGGTGATTACTTCTCCTTTAAAAAATGCGATTTTCACGACCAATTCTATCACGATCAATGCAAGTGCTGCTGCCGTAAACACAACGCGCAACATTACAAAAGTTGATTTCTATAATGGAATAACACTCATTGGAAGCGACAATAGCGCACCATACAGTATCGTATGGAGCAATGCACCAGGTGGAATACAATACATTACAGCCAAAGTAACTGACAATACAGGAGCCGTTGCGACATCTTCTAAAATATCCATCTATCTGCCATGTTCTGTCGATCCTAAGATTACAGGAACTGTGATAGGAACCTTAGGTTCATGGAATAACTATGGTTCTACAAGAGACAAAGCATTTGATGGTGATGTTACGACCTACTTTGATGCGTCAGAGGACATCGCTTGGACAGGTCTGAGCTTGACTATTCCAATGAAAGTTACAGGCATTAGTTTTTATCCGCGTGAGGGTGCTACTTGGCGTATGACAGGTGGGAAATTCCAAGGAAGTAATACTGCCGACTTTAGTTCAGGTGTAGTAGATTTGGCCACTGTTTCAACAGAGCCTTTGTTGGCATGGAATTGCTATACAGTTTCTACTACTTCAACATTTAAATATATTCGTTATATTTCTCCTGCAGGTGGTGTAGGCAATGTGGCAGAGATAGAATTCCGTGGAACTACTGCCAATTTGGCTCCTGTGACAAGCATTACCTCTCCTGTTAACAATTCAACTTTTGTTGCAGCTGCAAGTATTACAATAAATGCAAACGCTACTGATTCTGATGGCTCAATCGCAAAAGTTGAGTTTTATAATGGAACTAGATTATTAGGCACAGATCTTACCTCTCCTTATAGTTATAATTGGACAGGAGTAACGGCTGGTTCGTACTCAATTACAACAAAAGCGACTGATAATGCTGGTGCTGTTACTACATCAGCGTTCGTTCGTGTAAGCGTAATTGCGAATAAGCCTCCTCTTGTAAGCATCACTAGCCCATCTCAAAACACGTTTTTCAATGCACCTGCTACGTTCACATTGAATACGTCTGCGACCGACAATGAAGGGCCTATTTCAAAAGTAGAATTTTACAATGGTTCTACCTTGTTGGGTGTGGATGGTTTCTATCCATCATTCGAATGGTCCTTGACTAACTTGCCTATCGGTACGTATGTATTCACAGCCAAAGCGTATGACGGTGGTGGTTTGAGTACCATTTCTGCTCCTATCACCATTGTGGTAAGAGCCAACACAGCGCCAACGGTACGTATCTCAAGCCCATTGACAAACACACAGTACGCTGCGCCTGCCACTTTTGCACTCTATACAGATGCGGTAGACAACGAAGGACCTATTTCGAAAGTAGAATTCTATCAAGGCACAACTTTGTTAGGTTCAGATACATTCTACCCTTCGTTCGACTGGTATTTATCCAATCTTGCAGCTGGGACATATGTTTTCAAAGCAAAAGCTTATGATGCTGAAGGTTTAAGTTCATTTTCGGCTCCTATTACAATTGTTGTGAATCCTTCAACAACTGTTTGTTTGTTAGACGAAGCAAATCCTACACCAACACAGTATGTAGTAAGAAACGATTGGAGCGATCAGAATAGTGGCTCAACTCTTTCGACAGAGTCAAGTGCCTTGAAAATAACGCACAGGGCTTATGGCCAAAACTATCTTTGGGTGATTAAAAATACCAATATCAGTCTCGTTGCGGGAAAAACCTATACCGTGAAGTTTGATTATAAAGACTTTGCTGCGGTGCCAGTTACAGGTATTGAAGTAGGCTTGAGTTCAAGTATACTAATGTCTGGACCACAATTGATACAGCCAACGGTGATTGTTCCTGCAGGATTTTCAAATACTGCCTTCACGACAAAGACAGTTAGCTTTACGGCTACTACCACAGGCGTTGCAGGTCTTTCATTTAAGTTGAAATGGGCAAGCCAATCATCGGTACAAATAACTGATTATATCAAAAATTTGAGCGTTTGTGTTGCAACATCATCCTTACGCGAGGAAGAATTGGTAGAAGAAAATACCTATTCAACTATTGCGGCTGATCAATTGGTGCTATCACCAAACCCAACTGAAAATCTATTGACTTTAGAAGCTAATTTTGATGGTTCTGTAGAATTGGAAGTACGCAATGCGACTGGTGTTCCGATCTTGTCTCAAAACGTAACCACGACAAAAGGCTTTCAGCTTGATGTGGCCAATTTTGTTTCAGGCCTCTATTCTATCCTTGTAAAAAGCAATGGAAAAGTTTGGAAACAGACTTTTGTGAAACAATAATCTTGTTTCTTTTAGTTTCTATAAAAAAAGGAGGTCCCAAGGTTGGGGGTCTCCTTTTTTTATATTCTGGGATATTAAACATAAACCTGTGTCCTCTGCATACCTCCCGCTGTTCTAGTTTCCCCCAATAAGCCCGAATCCTTATTAAAAGTGCTAAAACAACTGTAAAATTTATTTTTTGAATATTAATTTGGGGTGTCTTTAGCAAAAGCCGTAGGAAAATTGATGTTCAGAACTCGATCTAGATTCTGGCTCGAAGTGTAAATAGCTCCTTCTGTAGAGGAGCTATTATGATAAAAGCATTGGAGGCATAGACCCCTTATAGAATATTATCAATCATAAAATTACACTTCCTGATGGTCTTTGGTAAACACCCCGAATGATCTAACTTCCTCGCTACCTTGACCAACAGCCACATAATGTGACCTGGTACCCACATCTATCCCGCAAGCAAATGGGTGGATTAAGGGAATTCTTGCTTCCTTTTTCTTTCATGATTTTTAGCCATTTTAATTTTAAAATGTCTTTAGGAAATGATTGAATATCTAAAATAGAAAGGCATTCAGACCATTGCCATGGAAAGTACTGGGAATTATTGGCAGACTGTCTGAGCCTTGAGGCCTCCCTTTTTCTTTTTTGTAAAGAATGGATTTTTATCAGAAGGTTCTTCTTCTACAATTTATTTTTATTTCCCTAAATCCAGTCCTTCCATTCACTTCGTAAGTGTGCTGTCGGTCTTTTGATGGTTCATGCAATGTTGCGCTCTGCATGGATATTTTTTTGGCTGTCAGCTTTTGTATCCTCAAATTTCTTAACCTCAACCATTTTATCATGAGAAAACCAGTATTAAAAATCTCCATGCTTTTGGTAGCAGGCACTGCAATAGTGGCTTGGCTCGCAAAAGACGTTTACTTGGAGGCGTCAAGCCACCGAGAAGCCCCGATTATCTCCAACGACCCGTTGGCTGATAACACCGACCTTTATGCATTTCGTAGTCCAGACGACACCAACACGGTGACGATCATTGCGAATTACATTCCGTTCGAACAGCCACAAGGTGGTCCCAATTATTATTCGTTTGGCGAAAATGTGCGTTACGAAATCCATGTAAAAAACACTGCTGATGCTACTGTATTTGCTGGTGACAACATTACGTACCGATTTACTTTTAGCAAGATGAATGAAGACCCCACTACCTTCTTCAACATTCGTCTAGGTAAGGAAAATCTAAAAACAACTTATACGCTTGAGAAAATTGTGAATGGTGGTACGCCAGTAGCAATTGTAACAGGTGGCGTAGTTCCTCCAAACAATATTGGTCCAAGATCAATAGACGGTGGTGCTGGTCTAGGCAAAAGCTACCAGACTATTATGTCGGCTGCGATTGCAACTGCTAGTTCTGGCGAAAAAGTTTTCTGTGGCCCAGTGGATGATCCTTTCTTTGTGGATTTGGGCGGAATCTTCGACCTAGGAATGACTCGCGCTGGAGGCAAAGGTGTGGATTCTCCTAAAGATGGTGTGGCAAAATTCAACACGCACACTATTGCATTGAAAATCCCGATCAGCTCGTTGCAAAAAGATGGCAAAACCACTAAGATGGCGGCCAACATTTTGGACGCTGATTTTGTGATTGGTGTTTGGGCATCGGCTAGTCGTCCTAAAATGCGCACGCTGAGTACTGATGGAACACCAGCTACTTACGACAAATCGGCTTGGGTACAAGTTTCTCGTATCGGAATGCCATTGACTAATGAAGCAGTGATTCCAATCGGTTCGAAAGACAAGTGGAACACGCTTACGCCTTACAACGAAGACCGTGCGATGGATGCTTATTTCCTAAACCCAGAATTGGCTTTGTATATGGACGATAGCCAGTTTGGTGGTGCTGTTCCTGCTTTTTCAAAACTTAGAATTCAAGCGAAAGCCTTAGGTGCTTATGATTTCCGCAACGGAAAAGACGGCTTGTTTGCCTTGAAAGGAAATGCAGCCTTGAACGGAACTGCTTTAGCAGATGCTGCTTTTGGCGATTACTTGTTGAGGGACAAATCTCCTCGTTCGGTCGATTTGCTTCCGATTTTCCATACAGGCGTTCCAAATCTTCCTCCGTACCAATTGGCTACAGGAAAAGCAGGTGGAAGTCCATTGGCAGCAGGCAAGCCATTCATCAACAACTTCTTGCCAACGTTTGGCGATATGCTCAGGTTGAATATGGCAGTACCAGTGACTCCAAGAAACGACCCTAAATTTAGTTCATTGGGACTAGTTTCTGCTGCTGTTCTTGGTTTGACAGACCCTGCTTACAACGGAAGTACCGCTTTGCAATTTATCCCGAACATGGACGGCTTCCCTAACGGAAGACGACTAGAGGATGATGTAACTCGCATCGAACTACAAGCAGTGGGTGGCGTGGTATTGGCAGCGGTAGGTTTGTGGTATGACGATTATATCCCAGGCACTTCTCCTTCGCCCGTGACCGCTCAATTGGGTGGCGTATTGGGTTACACCACAGGCGTTGAGGCCAACGACACTACTTTCAGAGCGGCATTTCCTTATATGCAAACTCCGTGGCAAGGCTACGCTTTCAACCTTGCGAAGTAAGCATCTATCTACAACTTCTAAAAATTGATAATCATGAAAACTAAGAATATACTGAAGTTCTCTTCTGTAGCAGTAGTGATCGCAGGAGCGGTGCTATTTGCAGGAAAGGATTACTTTTTGGAGGCGTCAAGCCACCGAGAAGCACCCATTATTTCCAATGATCCTTTGGCTGACAATACCGATTTGTACGCATTCCGTAGTCCGGACGATACCAACACGGTGACGATCATTGCCAATTACATTCCGTTTGAGTTGCCTCAAGGTGGCCCCAACTATTATTCGTTTGGTGAAAATATCCGTTACGAAATCCACGTGAAAAATAACGCTTCAACTACTGGCGATGACATCACATACCGTTTCACTTTCTCGAAAACGAACGAAGATCCTACCACCTTCTTCAACATTCGTTTGGGCAAGCAGAACCTGAAAACTACCTACAAGTTGGAGAAAAGCTTGGCTGGCGGTGCTTTCACGACCATCGTAACTAGCGGAGTAGTTCCTCCTGCCTACATCGGCCCACGTTCTATTGACGGAGCCGCAGGTCTAGGTAAGAGCTATCAAACGCTGATGACAGAAGCCATTACAAATGCAACTTCTGGCGAAAAAGTATTCTGTGGGCCTGTTGACGATCCTTTCTTTGTTGACTTGGGTGGAATCTTCGACCTAGGAATGACGCGTGCAGGAAAAGGTGCAGTGGATGGTTTGCAATACAACAACACACACGCTATTGCTTTGAAAATCCCGATTAGTTCTTTACAAAAAGACGGAAAAACTACCAAAATGGCAGCTAACATCTTGGACGGAGATTTCGTGATTGGCGTTTGGGCATCGGCTAGCCGTCCTAAAATTCGTACTTTCAAAAATGGAATGGTATCGGATTCAGGAGAATATGTGCAAGTATCACGTATCGGTATGCCATTAACCAACGAAGCAGTGATCCCAATCGGCTCGAAAGACAAGTGGAACGCCTTGACTCCTTACAACGAAGACCGTACAATGGATGCGTATTTTGTGAATCCAGAATTGGCTTTGTACATGGACGATAGTCAATTCGGTACTGCTGTTCCTGGCTTAGCCGATTTGAGAATCCAATCTGCTTCTTTAGGTGCGTATGATTTCCGCAACGGAAAAGATGGTTTGTTTGGACTGAAAGGAAATGCTGCCTTGAATGGAACAGCTCTTGCTGATGCTGCTTTTGGTGGTTATCTATTGAGAGACAAATCACCTCGTTCGGTCGATTTGCTTCCCATTTTCCACACAGGCGTTCCAAACCTTCCTCCATATCAATTGGCTACAGGAAAAGCAGGTGGAAGTCCATTGGCAGCAGGTAAGCCATTCATCAACAACTTCTTGCCAATTTTTGGTGACATGTTGAGATTAAACATGGCAGTACCAGTGACAAAAAGAGACGACCCTAAATTCAGTTCTCTTGGTTTGGTGTACGCAGCAGTTCTTGGTTTGACGGATCCTGCTTACAACGCAAGCGCAGCACTACAATTCATCCCCAATATGGACGGTTTCCCGAACGGAAGACGTTTGGAAGATGACGTGACGCGTATCGAACTGCAAGCAGTTGGCGGTGTAGTACTAGCTGCAGTAGGTTTGTGGTATGACGATTATATCCCAGGTACTTCGCCTTCGCCAGTTACAGCTAGTCTTGGCAAAGTATTAGGTTATACAACTGGCGTTGAAGCCAACGATACTACTTTCAAGGCTGCATTTCCTTTCGTGCAAACTCCGTGGAGTGGGTATTCTATGAAAGGTGCTGGTTCGGTCGTTACAGGTGTCGATTTGGGTGATGGTGGTTTAGGATTGTCGAGCCCAAGTGCATCGGCTTTCAACTATCCGAACCCATTTGTTTCTACTACCACCCTTCGTTACAAAACAACCAACGCAGGACAAGTAGTGATCAATATCTACAACGGAAACGGTGCTTTAGTAACCAAATTGGTGGACGAACAGAAAGCCGCAGGTACCTACGAAGACAACTGGAATGCCAATGGTCTTGACAAAGGCATTTATTATGCTTCTGTTTACTCCAACAAAACATTGGTGAAAACAGTGAAAATGCAGGTGAAGTAATTTTAACTAGTTCTTAGTTCGTGGTTTCTTGTTAGTAGTTGATGTTTAGCAAAACAGACATTAAACGAAAAACGAGGAACTACGAACGAGGAACTATAAATACCAAAAGAATGAAAAACAGAGCTATACTTATCGGAGTAACGTTTGTGGTTTTTGTAAGCCTCGTTTATTATCAAATAACCGCAAAAAAACATCCAATTCCACCACTCTTGGATAGACAAGGCCCCATTTCCACCACTAGCGAGTGGACAAACACCAAAAAAGCCATCGAAGGATTGCAAGCCCAAATCAGGCAAAACCCTTCGAACTTCAAAGCCAAACTTTTGCTTGCTTTTGCCTACATGCAAGAAGCCCGCATCACAGGCGAACATCCTTATTATTACCCAGCAGCCTTAAAATTGTTGGAAGAAGTAATTGACGATTCACCAAAAGATGACCCAATAAAATATGAAGCCACAGTGGCCAAAGCTTCTGTCATGCTTTCGCTTCACCATTTTAAAGAAGCCTTAGAAATAGGAAATGAAATCGCAGCAACTAATTCGCAACATGCTGATATATATGGTGTTCTGTGTGATGCCAATGTAGAACTTGGCCACTATGACAAAGCCATAGAAGCGGCCGACAAAATGGTTTCCATCAAACCAGACTTGCGGTCTTATTCAAGAATATCGTACTTAAGAGAAATACATGGTGACTCGGAAGGAGCTATTGATGCCATGAAATTGGCGGTTTCTGCCGGTTTCCCAGGTTTGGAACAAACAGCTTGGACGAGGGTGAACTTGGCTAAACTCTATGAAAAGAAAAACGATTTTGCCAATGCAGAACTTCAATACAAAATAGCGTTGGACGAAACGCCACACTACGCATTTGCTGTTGCTGGTTTGGCCAGAATTGAAGCCCATAAAAAGAATTACAAAGCCGCTATTGCCTTGTACAAAAAAGCGGAGGACATCATTCCCGAATTTTCTTTTACCGAAGAATTGGCCGAAGTGTATGAGGAAATGGGTCAGAAAGAATTGGCTAAAACCGAAGCGACTAGAGTTATTGGAATGCTGGAAGAAGATGCTGAAGCAGGACATTTTGTAGACCTCGAAATGGCCAACTTATATGCCAAACTTCTGAAAGACTATGACAAGGCCTTAGAGTATGCCAATGTGGAATACGAAAAAAGACCCGACAACATTGACGTGAACAAATGCTTAGCCTACATCTATTTGAAGAAAAACAATGTGAAGAAGGCAAAAGAATTCATGAAAGTGGCAACCAAAACAAAAAAGCAAGACCCAGAATTGGCTGAGCTTTCGAAATTGATTAGCTTGAGGTAGCTACGCTTGTTCAAAGTTGAATGTTCAAAGCGATATTAAACGTTGAACTTTAAACATTGAACTATTATTTCGTTACATTTTCAATTTTAGAAGCTATATAAGAGTAGATGCGAAAAGTTCAGAGAAAATATTGTGCAATAGCTGTTGTGATCATCAGCATTGTGACTTTGTCTCTGAAAGACACGGTCAATCTTGCACATGAGTTTTTGCACGCTATTCCCAATCCTTTTCACCATCACGAGGTAGAAAGACATGCTTTTTATCATCACCACAACGATCCACGTCAGTCTTTTTTTAGTTATGGAAACCACAAACATAGTTTGGAAGACCATGTGCATTCAGCGAAAAAAGACAAGCACACTGCCTCTTCACAAAAAGACAAAAGCGAAAAAAAGGACTTAGAAAAGTCGCTGAAAACGAACCTGTTTGTGCAAGACATGGGCGAACTAAGATTCTATTTTGCTTCCTATCCTAAGAGCAAAATGTCGCAGCATGTCAATTCATTTTTTGACTATTTTCATCCTTCTCCACCCACACCTCCGCCAGACATGGTTTAGTTGATGATTTCATAAATTGAAGAATTGATGAAATCATCAACACATCAATTCTTCAATTTATCAACTCATTAATTCAATTCTCATGAAGAACTTATACTTCCTGACGATACTGCTTTGTATCGGGGGAAATCTATTTGCCCACAGCACTATAAAAGTAAAAGTGCTTGAAAAAGCATCCAATCAACCTGTTATCGGAGCTGTTGTTCAATTACTTGGCGAAAACAAAACGACCACGTCCGACCAAAATGGCTCGTTTGAATTCAAAGGATTGGCTGCTGGAAATTATACAATCAAGATTTCGCTAATTGGTTATCATTCAAAAACTGATACTATTTCGATCGAAGACAACCAGAATATTTCCAAAACAATTTACATGGACGAATCGACTGTGAATATGTCTGAAATCACCGTCACTTCTTCACAGGATCTGGGTTTGAACACACTTAGTGCCCTCGACTTCAAACTGCGTCCACATCTTACGACCCAAGATTTGCTTCGCCTAGTACCTGGGCTTTTCATTGCCCAACATGCAGGTGGCGGGAAAGCTGAACAAATCTTCTTGCGTGGCTTTGATGTCGACCACGGTACTGATGTGGCCATCTCGGTTGATAACATGCCGGTGAACATGGTGTCGCACGCCCATGGGCAAGGCTATGCCGACTTGCATTTTGTGATTCCTGAAACAGTCGAGAAAATGATTTTTGCCAAAGGGCCGTATGATTCGAAAGTAGGAAATTTGAACACGGCAGGTTCGGTACAGTTTCAGACGAAAAATTATTTGCCCCAGAATTTCGTCAAAACCGAGTTTGGGAGCTACAACACCTACCGAGGCGTGACGATGGTAAATCTGTTGAACGAAACAGATACTTCAGACAAAAGAAACAATGCCTACGTGGCGGCTGAATATTTCTATAGTAGCAGTTATTTTCAGCGTCCGCAGGATTTTA
>JAYVIX010000351.1:0-7205 GCA_043769845.1 Cytophagales bacterium | reverse complement strand
CAAAAGCCATTCCTAAACGAATCCCAGCCAATCCCCAAGCTTTACTAAATGTCTGAAGTACAACCAAATTAGGATAATTTTTCAATTCAGAGACGAAAGAAGGTTCTTCCGAAAAATCAATATACGCTTCGTCTACTATTACCAAATTGTTGGTGTTTCTGATTACTTCCAGAATTGCGTCTCGATTTAGACTATTTCCTGAGGGGTTATTTGGGCTACAGAAAAAAATCAGTTTTGTATTTGGAGTAAGGGCTTCTAAAACAGCCTCTTTCCTAATCTCGAATTCTTCCGACAAAGGAATATTAATCACTGCAACATTATTTGTATCAGCACTCACTTGGTACATGCCATAAGTGGGCGGCATTTGAATGATTGAGTCGATTTTTGGTTCGCAAAAAATGCGTACCAACAGATCAATCGGCTCGTCACTGCCGTTTCCTAGGAATATTTGCTCAACCTCGCATTCTTTGATTTTGCCAATTTCTGCTTTCAATTTCAACTGAAGCGGATCTGGATAACGATTGTAATGTGTATCACCAGCGCCTACCGAACCATACGGGTTTTCATTTGCGTCTAAATACACATCCGCAGTTCCCTTAAACTCGTCCCGAGCGGACGAATAGGGCTTCAAATTGACCAGATGCGGGCGTATTAGTTTAGTTAATTCAAAGTTCATAGAGGAAAGTGTTAAAGCCTCCGAGCGGAAACAGGCATCAAAGTTAATGAAAGCAACAACATGTATTTATGTCTTAGCATACAAAATATAATTCCATAGTGGGTATTTTTACGCTATTAATGGGAAACTACTATTTCAAAGGATTTTCAGGAATACGCATCTTGAAGTATCTAAAATGTGGAATCTGAACCGATAATCCCTATTTTCGCAATTAATTTTTTTACGATGCAAATAGGATTTGATGCCAAACGGGCTTTTTGGAACAATACTGGCTTGGGCAATTATTCCCGTTTTTTAATAAATGGCTTGGCAGAATTCGTCAACGACAATACTTATTTTTTGTATTCACCTGGTTTGAAAGCGCATTCGGAAATGAAAGATGCGCTCGGTCGACCAAATGTACATCAGGTTGATCTTGGTTCGGGATTGATTGGAAAGGCTAAAAGAGCGATCGGATTCAAATACAATAAATTAAATATATTTCATGGACTATCAAATGAACTTCCCTTTTTTGCCAAAAACGGAAAGACAAAACTAATCGTCAGCATTCATGATTTGTTGTTTTTGCGTTATCCTGATTTTTATCCGTTTCTTGATCGGCAGATCTATTTGGCCAAAACCAAACGTGCCTGTTCGCAAGCTGACCTCATTATCGCCATTAGCAAGCAAACCAAACAAGATTTGATTGATTTTCTGAATGTACCAGCTTCCAAAATCAAAGTCCATTACCAATCTTGCCATCCGCAGTTTTTGAACTCTTATTCTGAAAGTCAGCTAGCATTTGTGCGTGAGAAATATGGGATTTTGAAACCCTATATCTTGCAAGTTGGCACGCTCGAAAATCGCAAAAATGCCTTGCTCACCATTCAGGCATTTGCCCAAAGCGAAGCCCAAAAGACTCATCAGTTAGTTTTGGTTGGCAAACAGACTGCATATTGTGACGAATTGTACGAGTTTGCGAAAAAAAACACGGTTTCTGGACGAGTAAAATTTATTCATCAAGCTGACTTTCAGGATTTTCCGGCCTTGTATCAATCGGCATCACTTTCGGTTTACCCTTCGCTATTCGAAGGCTTTGGTATTCCTATTTTGGAAGCGATGTGTTCGGGCGTTCCCGTGATTACAAGCCAAGACGGATGTTTTTCGGAAGTAGGTGGTGATGCCGTTTTGTACATTGACCCGAAAGATGCGCTGGATTTTCAGCTCAAAATCGACCACGTATTGTCAGACGAAAATTTTCGCCAACAATTAATTGCAAAAGGAAAAACTCAGGCTGAAAAATTTTCTTTAAAATCATTGATTTTAGAATTAGAAGAAATCTACCACCAGCTTTTGAATACTTAATCTTCCAATGAATTGGTCATGAACGTGTTTTTGCACAAAAGCCACGAAAGGAAAAAGACCAAAGCCCATGTTAGATAAATAAAATAAAAATCACGAGTATCTTTGAATCGTGTTTCTTTGATTTCGGCTTTTTCGTATTTGTCGATTCTCGCAAATATTTGTTGCAAAGCGTTGGCCGATGAGGCTCTGTTGTATTTTCCTGAAGCCTCACTTGCGATTTGTCTCAAGGTCGATTCGTTCATGGTATTTTCTACATACTGGGTATTACCAAACATGTCTTTACCATAGGGCACACGACCATCTTGCCCCACGCCAATGGTGTAAATTTTGATATTGTAAGCCTTGGCCAATTTAGTAGCCGTAATCGGGTCGATGTTTCCAGCGGTATTTTCGCCATCACTGATCACGATCATGACCTTTGTTTTCGATTTTGATTCCAACATTCGGTTCGTTCCCACCGCAATCGCACTCCCGATAGCTGTGCCAGGTTTCTGAATCATGTCTTGTTTGAGGTCTTTGAGGTACGAATAGAGCAATTCGTAATCGGTCGTGAGCGGACAAAGCGAAAATGCATCGCCAGCAAAAATGACCAATCCAATCCGATCCTGAAAACGACCTTGAATAAACTTGGTGGCTACTTTTTTGGCTGCATCAAGTCTGTTTGGTTTGAAATCTTCCAAAAGCATCGATTCCGAAATGTCCAAACAAAGCATGATATCAATTCCTTCCGAATACAATTCTACCTGTTCGTTGGTCTTTTGCGGTCGTGCGAGCGCAATCAGAAGCATCGCAATAAAAAGACAAAAAAACGTATCAGGAATAAACCTCAAGAGCGTAACAGGGCTCGATTTGATTTGGGTTTTCAGAAACGCAAATTCTAGTTTTTGTCTGAATTTGATATAAATCAGCCAACGCAAAAGAAGTAAGAGTGGTACAAAAGGGACTACGTAAAGAAAATCCTGATTTTCCCACACAAAACCACGCAAAATGGATGGCTGAAACCAATCCAATGAAAACCATTCCCAAATATCTGTCGCTTGTCCTTTCATTTTTTCTTGTTCGATTGGCTTTGCGTATACAAATTGATTGCTACCACACGTAGTGCCATAAAATCTTGACTTGTCACCTCGGCTGCGCGACCGCTATAAATGGCCACATCTATGTTTTGGAGATTCTTTTTGATGCTTTCGTTTTTCAAATAATACCCAATTTCGGACGAGGTGAATGTGGTGTACGGTTTGTCGTCCAAACTTTCGATGTATTTTTTCCACAGCGAAACGGCTTCTTCCATCTTTTCGGGAGAGAGCGAACTGGCGTTGGCTGTTTTGCTATCAAACTGTTTCAAAAACAAAACATGCGCTATTTTTCTCCTGTATTTTTTAATTTCTTTGAAAATATTCTTTCCAAAAAGCAAGAAAATAAGTCCTGCAAATACAATAATGCCTACGATCGAAATAATGAGAATGATGTAGTTGAATTGATGTTCGACTACCAGCAATTGGGTATTCGATTTTAACTTTAAAGAATCAGAAGGGATGGTAATGAGCGATTTGATCGAAACCGAATCGGAAGCGGCAAACAGTCGCAAGGTATCTTTGCCACTAAACTGTAATATAGGCAGTTGCAAAGCATGTGTGCCTTCTATTTCGAAGATCGAAAACGTATAAACAATACTATCCATACTTTCGCCATTGGCCGAAACGGTTGGAAAATATCGTTTGCTGACAAATTCGAAGGGTTTGAAATTGAAATTGGAATCTGGAAAAACAATTTCTTGATCAGAACCATGTTTGAAATAGAAAACGGCCTGAGTATGCTCGCCCACCTGTACCGAATCGGACAAAAACCTGAATACTGGTATTTGCGACCAAGCCTCGGCCAGCGGCAGAGATATCAAAAGACCTAAGATGAAAAAGCGAAATCTGTGGAACACGTTCAATTTAAAAAACATCGAAAACATGCGACAAAGATAAGTGTATGTTTGAATTGATGAATCAGTTCGGAGTGCCTAATTTATAAATTAATTAATATTCATACAAAAACAGGCGACTAAGCAAACTTTTTGCAAAGTGTCCAAGAGTTGCGGCCGCATTCGGAATGATAGCTCACTTCGTCCATGATGCGTTTAACAAGGGTTAGGCCAAGGCCGCCTTTGCGTTTGTCGTCCACCAAAGTTTGTAGGGAATTATCGGTGTGGTTTTCGAATTTGAACGAAATGCCCGAATCGGAAATAATGATTTGTAGCTGATTTTGACGAAAGGCCAGATCCAAATCTATTTCCATGGTATTGTTGCAACAGTTGGAGTGAATCATAAGATTAGAACAAATCTCATCCACGGCCAACACAGTCATGTAGGCATCGGGTTCCGAAACGCCATTATCGTTCAGGCTTTTCCTTAGAAAATCCCGAACCGATTGGAGATTACTTTTGTCGCAATATGTTTTAAAATGTAGCTGCATGGGCCAAAAGCTTGGCATCGTCTTTTGTAGGAAGTATTTTGATCAGATTGTCAAGTCCTAAAATCCTGAAAACTTCTTTTACTTGCGGATTCATATTGAACAAAACCATACGAATATCATTGGCTTTGAAATCTTGGAGATACGACATGAACACGCCCAAACCAGCTGATGATATATAAGAAAGTTGTTTACAATCGACCAAAATTCTTTTTTCGCCATCATTTACCACTTGCTGGATTGATTCGTCTAAAACGACACACGAACTAGCGTCCAATTCTCCGTCTATTGTTAAGGTGATGTAAGTGTCTTCTTTACTTTGGTAAACTTCCATGATTGCTGTACGAGATAAATCCATTTTTGTTAGTTGGTTTTTTTGCAAAGAACTTGTTTTCTTTAGAAATTACAAAATTATCCAAAACGAATACTGTTTTTAGCTAATTTTGTAGAAATCACTGCTTTGAATTGTACAAATATAATACGATTTACATTTTTAGCACTATTCTTGGTGACGATGTTTTCGTGCCGAAAAGTGTTTGACAAGGCAAAATGGGAACCCGAAATTGCGTTTCCAATTGCCCATACCAATCTCACAATTGATCAAATTCTGACCGATACTTCGCAACTTTCAAAAGATAGCACTGGTTTTTATTCTATTGTTTTTAAACAGAAATTGGATTCGATATCGTTAGATGTTTTAAAACCATTTACTGCACCTCCTTTTTATCGTAATTTCAAATTGGATTCGTTGCGCTTGGAAGTTCCTGCATTCAAACAAACGCTTACATTACAGCAAGTGATTGATCAATTGAAAACCAGCGGCAATATTTCCAATTATATTTTAGCACTGAATTTAGAAGCGCTTGATAATAAACCTCTGTCGGACTTTCAATTATTTCCAGGTTCTAGTTTACCTAGCATTCTGAGTTTTCCGATTGGCTACACGCCAGTTAGTTTGAACCAATTTTTCAGAAATGCCACGATGCGATCCGGTCAACTCGAAATCACGATCACCAATCGATTGCCGATGAAAGTGACAGGCTTCGATTTTTCGATTTTGAACGCAAGTGACAGTACTGCAATTGTGAGCGAAACAGGTTTGGATATCGACCAAAATGCCTCTTTTTCAAAAAGTTATGATCTTGCTGGCAAAACGATAGATGGAAATCTGATTGCATATATTCCAGTTTTGAAATTGGTGACCGACAAAAATGCGATCATTCATCTCTCAGATGGCTTGGAAGTGACGATTCAGTTCAAAAACCTTCAAGTAGAATCGGCAACGGCTATTTTTCCAGATCAAGATGTAGTAGTCGATAATCAATCGCCAGCACTTGAAAACATGGGCGAGTTGGAATTGAAAGAAGCCATCATCGAAGAAGGCGGTTTGATGATGGACGTAACCAGCACGATCAAAGACTCCATTTTTATCACTTACCGAATGCCGAATGCTACGCAAAATGGCGTTCCCTTGCTGTTCGAAGCAGTGGTACCACCAGCGAGCGAAACCGCTGCTACCAAAATAACACTCGAAGCTACGCTGAAAGAATACACAATCAACCTTTCTTCGCCACCCGATTATTTCAACCGTTTTGTGTACGAATTCAAAGCACATGTAAAAAATACGGGCAAAATTGTGAACCTCAATTTAAAAGATAGCATCGAAGTAAATGTGTATCTGAGCAATGTAAAACCGCGTTATGTGCGTGGGTATTTGGGTAGTTTGGATACCACTATTTCGTCTTTAATCAACACCGATGTGTTCGACAAAATCAAGGCCTTGAAAATAGAGCCTGAACAAGTAAAAATCAGCCTTGGCATTGAAAATGGAATCGGAATCGGAGGAAAAGTGCAAGTGAAATCGTTGGTTGGTAGCAACGCAGCGGGCACAAATGTGCAGGCTTCTGATCCTAACTTTATCGGCAACGATTTGGCAATAGCAGCAGCCATCAATCCACCTTTCAAGTCCGTTTTTACGCTTCATAAAAGCAGCGATGCGTCCAATTTTTCACAATTGGTGGGTATTTTACCAAATCGACTCGATTATGTTATTGCTGCCAAAATAGGAGGCGAGCCAAAAGATACTAACCAATTTGTGTTCAATACTTCCAAACTAAAACCAGAATTGAACATCGAAATGCCTTTGAAAATAGCGGTCGAAGGCTTGATTCTCAGAGATACTTTAGATATAGATCCCGAAGAATTGGGTATCGAAACAAATGGAGGCGGACTGAAACTGTTGGCTTATAATAGATTTCCGTTTTCGGCTACCGTGAAAACTACTTTTTATGGTGATGGGATAGAAACGATTGTGTTACATGGCAACCAAGCCATGCAAGCGGCCGATGTAGATCCTGCAACTGGCAAAGTACTGGCCGCCAAATACAGCAAAATAGAATTGTTTGCCAATGCCGACCAGTTGTTTGCCATTTCGAAAGCGAAATACCTCATTATCGAAGCACGATTCGATTCGCCTGCAAACCAAAAAGTCAAAATCTATTCGGATTATTCGGCACAACTTTCGCTAGTTGGCAATGCTATTACCAAAGTTTCCAGATAATGAGAAATTTCTCCTGTTTTATTGCGTTTTTTTTGATTGGTAAAACTGTTTTTGCCCAATCTGATTCCAGCTTTTTGCCGAAAAAAGATTCTTCCAAAGTGATTATTTCGTTCGATACAAAGTTTGAAAGCAATTCGAATACTATTCCCAATTCGATGCTAGCCAAAT
>JAYVIX010000350.1:0-3267 GCA_043769845.1 Cytophagales bacterium | reverse complement strand
GTCGATAAAACCTTGATCGAAATAAAAGCAAATGACAAGCCTACTATTTTGGTTTTCAATAAAATAGATAGTTTGGTAGAAGGCCTAGGCGAAGAAGGTGTTGAGGAACGAATTGAGCTGTTGCGCCAGTCGTATTTATCGAAAACCGAAAATCCAGCTGTTTTTATTTCCGCAACTGACAAAGTAAATGTGGAAGAATTCAGAGCAATTTTGAAAGCGGAAGTAGAGAAAATAAAAGTGAAATTTTATTAATATATTATATTCTTTAAGTCGATCACCGAAACAAATCTGGGCTATCTTGACCAATAACTTGAAGTCTTGTCTCTACACATTTTGCCATTGTCTTTTGACATTTTACCAAAAGCGAGCCTAGAGACGTACTAGGCTCGCTTTTGTTTTTGGAAAGATTAGTTGGACACTGTACTTTGCGAGTCTCTAACTAAAAAATGTTGACTGAAAGGTCGACTAACAAAAATGAAAATGATCCGAATTATCCCGCTCATGGTCTTACTGACCATGTATGATACGTGTTTTGCCCAAACGATCTCAGGCTTTATCCGTGACGAACAAAATCAGAAACTGGAGTTTGCCAACGTTGCCCTGCAACGGGTATCCGATTCCTCTTTTGCTGAAGGCACCTTGTCGGACTCAGCTGGTTATTATGTGTTCAAAAATGCGAAGGCTGGACATTACCGCTTGCTGGGCTATTTGGTGGGTTACAAAAAAGCGTATTCACCAAGTTTCCATCTCTCGCACGACCACTCCTCACCTATTCAACAGAACTTGGTTTTGATTGAAGAAAACATCGAACTAGGCGAAGTAGAAGTGCGTGCCCAGAAATCGGTAGTGGCGCAAGAAGCAGGCAAAATCACGATCAATGTCGAAAACACCGTTTCCTCGGCTGGACTGATGGCCATTGATTTGCTTCGCAGAATGCCAGGCGTGCAAATAGATAACAACGGCAACATCAGCATAAAAGGAAAAAGCGAGGTCTTGATCATGATAGACGACAAACCTTCATACCTATCGGCCAAACAGATTGCGGTAATTCTCAAAAGTTTGCCATCCAACCAAATCTCCAATATTGAAGTCATCACTTCGCCTTCAGCCAAATACGATGCAAAAGGAAATGCGGGCATTATCAACATAAACCTAAAAAAGACCGATAAAAAAGGCGCAAACGGAACGTTACAAACCACACTGGGGCATGGCATTTTGCCCAAATCGAACTTTGGCGGAAGCATCGCAATTGGTTTAAAAAAATGGCAAATCAACACCATGTACGATTTCTCAGCCAACATGAACTTGGACGCACTCACTCAAGATCGGAAAATAGGCGGAATAGCAAGCATCAACCGTTATTACCAAACCCAATATTATGAAGTGCCTACCCAAATACACAATTACCGCATCACGGCTCATTATGATGCAAGTCCAAAATTGGCACTTGGTATCTGCCACAAAGGTATGTATGTAGAAGACCGTTGGCGTAGCAAAAACACAGGAACGATTCGAAATGCAGAAGGAACAGCCTTGCAACAAGTCGTCTCGCGCGACAATAACCCCAACTACAATAGCGACTTAGGAATAGGACTTAGTAGTAAATACCAAATAGATACTTCTGGCCAAACCATTTCAGCCGATATAGATGCCTCGCAATACAGGCAACGCTCGCGCCAAAATATCCATACCAATATCAACAACCAAGACACATTGAGTAGCCTCCACTTTCGAGCACACCTCCCGATGGACAACACCATCTTTGCTGCCAAGACAGATTATACAAAACCAATCCTGAAAGCTTTGAAACTGGAAACGGGATTAAAATCGACCAATGTATACATTAGCAATACGGTGGAATACAATATCACGCAGACTGGTAACTTCCTAGCCAAAATACCAGACAACAACGAGTTTGAGTACAAAGAACAAATAAATGCAGCTTATGCTTCACTGAAATGGGACAGCACCAATTGGAGCGTCCAATTAGGGCTTCGTGCCGAACACAGGCATGCCGAAGGAAAACTACAAAATGCTGAATTTGAACGAGATAGTTTGCAGTTTTTTCCCAATGTACTTGGCAAATACAAGCTACGCCCAAAACACGAACTTTCGATCGCATTCAGCAGACGCACCGACCGACCCAACTATTTATTGCTCAATCCCATCGCCTATTACAGCGATCCGTACACCTATTATGTGGGCAATCCTAAAACATTACCACAATCAACCTACCACACCGAAATGGCGCACAATTATAAAAATGGGCTTTTGGTCACTACGATCAATTATTCCAATACCAGCAATATGATTTTCGACTATGCAGCGTTCCAAACCAGCGACACGAGCAAAATACTATACATGGGGCCTACCAATATTCCTAAATACGAAAACTATGGCATCGCAACATCATTGTATGTGAACGTAACCAAGAGATGGACATCACAAGTCTATTTCAATTATTACTACAACCATTTCAGCGGACGCACCAACGGCTACATGATTGATAACGGTATGCAGGCATTTTCGGCTTCCAGCACACAATCGTTGATGTTGCCTCAAGGTTGGTCGGTAGAAGCAAGCGGCAATTATGCGTCCCCAAGCATTTACTTCTATACTAGGAATAGAGCCATGGGAATGTTGTCGTTAGGTATAAAAAAAGAACTTTTTGCTGGTAGAGTAATCGCAAAACTAAACGCCTAAGACATATTTTACACGTTCAAATACCGAGGCAATTCGCTAGTCAGTGAAATAGATAGCAGACACGAATACCGCTGGGACAACCGAGTAGTTAATTTTTCGCTTGTTTGGAAGTTGGAGAAAAAATCGGGATTGTTACAAGCAAAGGAGTCAAAAAATAGGTTCAAAGCTTAACGTTCAAAGTATAAAGTTGAACTTTGAACCTTAAACTTTGAACAAACATTGAAAACCAATTTCTATCATTCGCCAATCGGTTGGATAAAATTGTGTGCCGAAAATGAGGCCTTGCGTTCACTTACTTTCACCGAAACACTCGAAAAAGAGGATAATAATCCGTCAGATGCATTCTTTCGACATTGTCACGAACAACTCAACCACTATTTCGCAGGCACTTCCCAAACGCTAGAATTGCCAATCATTTTTCTAGGAACTGATTTTCAACAACAAGTTTGGCACGAATTACAAAACGTAAAATTTGGCGAAACCATTTCCTACGACTCACTTTCCAAACGCATAGGCAACCCAAAAGCAATTCGAGCTGTCGCCAATGCCAACGCTTGTAACCCT
>JAYVIX010000349.1:0-4289 GCA_043769845.1 Cytophagales bacterium | reverse complement strand
CAGCTATTAGCCCTATTCCAAGTATGGTTCCTACTTTAGCATAAATCTTAATGGCCGACTTATCGCCTTCTTTCGCAGCCGCCAATACTTCTTTGGTAGTAGCAGATTCTTTTCCTGCCAACCAATTCGATTTTGAACCTGATTTTTTAAGTTCTTTCGAAATGATTTTTAGGATTCCTTTTTTACCAATTTTATTTTCGAGTGTCTTACCATTTTTGAACATTATATGACCTAGTTCCATTCCATTGCCATCTCCTCCTCTGAATATTTTGCCATCAATAATAGCTGCACTTCCAATTCCAGTACCTAAAGTAATGAAAATAAAATCAGACTTAATGTTTTCTTTTCCGAAATGATATTCGCCAAGTGCCGCAGCATTAGCGTCATTTTCCATGATAAAAGTATGATTTGGGAATTTTTTTTCAAGTTCCTCAACCAATGGATAATGGCTCAATTCTGGAATATTTGGCAGTTCTAGCAAGCATTTACCATCTTTTGAAATCAAGCCAGGTACGCCTATCCCTATTTTTGATACCTCCGGTTTCTGGGCTAGTTGATCACCTATGAGTTTAAAAAGATTGCCAGCAAAATCGCCAGATTTTCTCAGCTCTATAGTAGGTACTTTTACCTTGTTGAACAGTTCGCCATCCGAACGGACAAAGCCTAATTTGATGTTTGTACCACCTATATCAACACCTAGAAATGTTTGCATATAAACTTATTAAGGAAAATTAAACTATATCTTGCAGAGAATGAGGGATTCGAACCCTCGATACGCTTTCACATATACACACTTTCCAGGCGTGCTCCTTCAACCACTCGGACAATTCTCTATTTTTGAACAATAAAAATAGGGTACGAAATTGCTTTCATACCCTTTCAATTTGTATTAAGCGATTGTTAGCTTAATCATGTTTGTTCTGTAACTACTTTCAATTGGCATTGTGCTAGTGTTGATAATCACATCGCCTTTGCTAATCAAGCCAGCATCCACTAAGTGTTTGTTCATTGCTTCGATTGTTCCATCAGTAGTGTCCTTAGGTTCAATGAAGAAAGCGGTAACACCCCAAACCAAGTTCAATTGGTTCAAGATCACTTTATTGTCAGTGAAAATATAGATGTGTGCTTTTGGTCTGAAGCTAGAGATTTTGGTAGCAGTAAAACCTGTGCGAGAGAATCCTACGATTGCTTTAGCGTTTGTGTCTTTAGCAAGTTTACAAGCTGAAGAAATCAAATTTTCGCGCAAGAAATTTTTAGAATCAGCATCAATAGGCCAATTTTTGTTGAAGATGTCTATTTTGTCTTCTACTGCACGGATAATTCTTACCATGCTTTGTACTGCTTCTTTTGGATACATTCCCGAAGCTGATTCTGCACTCAACATCACTGTATCAGCTCCATCAATCACAGCATTTGCTACGTCATTTGCTTCTGCACGTGTTGGGCGCGGGTTAGTAATCATACTCTCAAGCATTTGAGTGGCTACAATTACAGGTTTGCCTGCTTCGTTACATTTTTTAACAATGATTTTTTGCCATGTTGGTACGTCTTCCATCTTGATTTCAACACCAAGATCTCCACGTGCTACCATGATACCGTCACACGCTTCAATGATCGCATCTATGTCTTCAAGTGCTTCTGGTTTTTCGATTTTCGCTACTACTTTTGATTTTTTACCGCTATCAGCAATGATTTTTTTGATCTCGGTAATGTCTTCAGCTGTACGTACAAACGAAAGTGCGATCCAATCTACATCATTTGCCAAACCGAAGATCAAATCTTCTCTGTCTTTGCCAGTAAGTGACGGTTCTGAAACTTTCGTATTTGGAAGGTTGATTCCTTTTTTAGATTTTAGCTTACCACCAAAAACTACTTCTGTAATGATTTCATTGTTCTTGATTTCGATTACTTTTAATTCAAGATTTCCATCATCGATCAAGATAGCGTCACCTGGGTTTACATCGTTTGGCATTGCCAAGTAAGATGTATAGATACGCTCAGAATTTCCAATTACTTTTTCGGTAGTGATAATTAGTTTCTGACCTCTTACTAAGTCAACTCCGTTATTCTCAACCTCGCCAGTACGGATTTTAGGTCCTTGTAAGTCTTGTAATAAGGCAATTGCAGTTCCTTGTTTTTTGTTAATCCCGCGTACAAGATTGATTACTTCTTGGTGTAATTCGTGCGACCCGTGCGAAAAGTTCAGACGGAAAACATCTGCTCCTGCTTGGATAAGCTCCCAAAGTTTCTCTTCGGTGTTGCTGGCAGGCCCTACTGTGGCTATTACCTTAGTTCGTTCAAAATTCACTACCATGGTTACTGATTAAAATAAAAGGTTGTCTTTCGATTTTAGGTTCTCTACTATTAGCTTTTCAAAATAATGTACGCAAGGTAAGGATTTTAATTTTTTGGGCAAACCTTCCGAAATTTCATCCACTGATTCTCCTTCTATTTTTAGGAAATAATCATATTTTTTCAATTCAGGAATGAGAAAGCCATTTGTCTCACCTTCGTAGGATATTAGTTTGTTTCTGATAATACTTATTGTGGAATATTCTGAATCGTATGTGAGGTTTGAGATATATTTTGTGCCTTCTCTTGATAATGTAAGTTTCAAATCTTCCATTTTGCAGAAATCCATTTCGAGGGCTTTATTGAGGTGCCATGCCAATTGAAATTCTTTGGCTGATGAAACAATCGCAAACAGGTCAAACATGTAATCCGGTTCGATATTGAACTTGATTATTTTGGTGGCCATGTTTTGTTCTTTCCTATTATTGAATGAAAAAGAAAAAAGCAGTAATAACGTTTTTTCTAGCCAACAAAAATACTCTTTTAATTGGATTACAAATCCTTTGGGTCAACCCATTTAATTTCACTTCCTTCGAAATAGTTTAAAATACTTGGGATTGCTTCGTTGCATTTTGGATGTATATCATGAAAAAGTAAAATTCCTTTTCGCCAAAGAAGCATCAGAGTACAAACTCGATTGGCTATTTCGGCCGCATTGATTTTGCTATTCCAATCTTGCGAGTCGATGTTCCAAAGCATCACTTTTGTGTTTTTGCTTTTCAAATGTTCGACAATGGACACATTGCGCTGTCCGTATGGAGGCCTGAAATAGTTGGCTGTCTTTTGGTTCTTTTTGGTCGAATCAATCAGGTTGGCGGTATAATCGAGCGAATATTTCCATTCTGGATATTTAGGATGAGGTTTGTGCATTTTGCCATGCGAACCCAGTACGTGCGAGCCATACAATTCTTGCAATTGGCTTATCGAACTCGATTTTAGTCTAGCCTGATACATCTCGCCCAGCACAAAGAATATTCCGTTTAGGCGATATTTCTCAAGTGTTTTGAGCAATTTGTCGGTATGTCCGTTTGCAACAGTTGGACCATCGTCAAATGTTAAAAGAAATTGTTTGTCTTGATAGTCATTTCCAGTTATTTCAGAAGGATCCAAAGACAGAATTTCGCTTGTGGTGCGTGGAAAAAGTGCTGCAAGCCTTACTTGTTCATATAAGTAGCGAGAATAGAATTTTTTGGCTTCCACATACCAAGGCTGCAAATTGCTAGGGATGAGTACCTTGATTGATTGTGCTGCTTTAGTAATTTTTGGCCAAGAAGCAGGTTTTTGAATCGGGATAAAATCGTGTACTATCGTTTCTGAAAGTGATTGAAAGTTGGCTGTGAAAACGAGTTTTATTTGCTCTTCCCATTTTCTAACCGATTCGACCGAGACTTTTTCCGTTCCCAAATAGCGTTTCAAACTGTCTTCATTCATCTCGATTTGATCGAGCAACTCTACAAAAACGAGCATTTCCATTTTCGATGCGAAATCAAATTCCGATTTTGAATGGATAGAGTATGGCCATAATGTGCGATCAATTTTAGCAATTTGGGCAGGTCCATTGCCTGCCCAAGCTGTCAAAACTGAGAATAAAAGAATGAATATTGATGAATATTTTTTCATTAAATTATTGCCCAAGCTTTTCGTTCATTCTCACGATTCCTTTGTCGTAGGCAGGGTGAATTTTTTTTTCTTTTGCCCATTTGAAATTTTGAAGTGCATCAGCCCATTGACCTTTGTTTTCATAAATTCGTGCAATGTTGAAATAAGAGCTCGCCTGAACCGTATTGGTAGTTGGGCCATGTGCCAAAGCGATTGCTTTTCGGTTTGCCCAAATAGCTTCAGCTTCACGATTTAGTTTTTGAAACGAAAGTCCAAGATTGCTATATGCTTGGCCGTTGTTAGGATCCAATTCGATTGCTCGTTGATACTTTTCGACT
>JAYVIX010000348.1:0-2281 GCA_043769845.1 Cytophagales bacterium | reverse complement strand
TGTGCATTACCATATTCTAGGAGCAACGCTTGCAGGTTTAGCCTTCATATTACCTTCGTTCCTGATGGTATTGGGCATTGGCTGGGCGTATGTCGAGTTTGGAGGACTGCCTTGGATGCAGGCCGTTTTCTATGGAGTAGGTGCTGCAGTGATTGGCATCATTACGATCAGCAGTTACAAACTCACCACTAAAAGTATTGGCAAAGATTTCTGGCTTTGGGGTATCTTCATTGTCTTGACCGTTTTTACTTTTATCACCGAAGAAGAAAACATTTGGCTTATCCTAGGTTCTGGCGTGTTGATTTGGCTCTTGAAAAGCCCACCCAAGTTTGGGAAGGCCGAAGCAAGTATCATGACTTGGCCTGTCTTATTACAAATCCCAGTCACTATCAGTTCTTCTGCCAAATTATGGCAAATTGCTTGGTTTTTTACCAAAGCAGGCGCGTTTGTATTTGGTAGCGGTTTGGCGATCGTTCCTTTTCTGTACGGAGGCGTGGTGAAAGAATACCAATGGCTGAACGAGCAACAGTTTGTAGATGCCGTGGCAGTAGCCATGATAACGCCTGGTCCAGTGGTGATTACGGTTGGTTTTATTGGATACTTAGCCGCAGGTTTCAAAGGCGCATGTATAGCCGCAGCCGCTACGTTTATTCCATGTTATCTTTTTACAGTATTGCCTGCTCCCTATTTCAAAAAGTATGGCAAAAATCCTGCAATAAAAGCATTTGTAGATGGTGTAACTGCTGCGGCCATTGGCGCAATAGCAGGTGCGGTTTTGGTACTTGCAAAAAGAAACCTGACCGATATTCCAACCATTCTCATTGCCATCACTACAGCAGCTACCTTGTTCAAATTCAAGAAATTGCAAGAACCATTGGTGATACTAGCAGCTTCGATGGTGGGTATTTTAATTAAGTCTTTTGTAAACTAACTTTTCAATTCGTTAGATCTAATATTTTGCAATTCAAACCTCCAAGTAGGCAACGCAATCGCAATCGAAAGTACGCAAGCGGCTACTAACACTATAAAACCACCATCCCATTGCCAGCGATCTAGCACATAACCCATGGCGATATTAGCAAATACGGCTCCGCCCAAATAGCCAAACAAACCTGTCAGACCAGCGGCTGTTCCTGCTGCTGCTTTTGGCACAATGTCCAAGGCAAAAAGACCAATGAGCATCACAGGGCCATAAATGAAAAAACCGATGGTGGCCAAAGCCAATTCGTCCACCCAAATACGCCCAGGTGGGTTGTGCCAATACACTAGTACACCCATCAACACAAAAATCATGTATACAATAATGGCGGGCGATCTTTTTCCTTTGAATACCACATCCGAAAGCCAACCACACAGCAACGTGCCAGGAATGCCTGCATATTCATAGGCAAAATAAGCCCAGCCCGATTCTTCGAGCGAATAATGTTTGACTTCTTTTAAATAGGTAGGCGACCAATCCAGTACGCCATAACGCACCAAATACACAAAAGCGTTTGCAATCGCGATGTACCAAAGTAGTTTATTGCGAAATACATAGGTATAAAAAAGCTCTTTCGTACTTAGGTGTTCCGAATCGTGTGTTTGGTAGGGATTTGAAAAATCCTTCTTGTAATCTTCGATAGTGGGCAATCCGCAAGATTCGGGCGTATCTCGTACCAAAAAGTAAGTAATAAATGCAATCACGATGGCAACTATTCCAGGGAAATAAAACAAACTATGCCAATTGCCAAAAATAAGCATTCCCCAAAATGCAATTGGCCCTACCAAGCCTCCACCAATATTGTGAGCGATGTTCCAAAACGACATTTTTTGTCCACGCTCGCGTTGCGAAAACCAATGCACCATTACACGTCCTGACGGAGGCCAGCCCATACCTTGAAACCAACCGTTGAGAAGTAATAGTATAAACATGACGTGTATAGAGCTTGTTGCCCAAGTACTTACGCCCATAAAAATGGTGACGATTCCTGAAAGAAAAAGCCCTAAACTAAGAAATGTGCGAGCGTTGCTTTTGTCGGACATGTTACCCATCACAAACTTGCTGATTCCATAAGCGATCGAAACGCCTGATAGTGCAAAACCAAGGTCTGATTTGGAATATCCTTGTGCAATAAGGTCGGGCATGGCGAGGGAAAAATTTTTTCTGACCAAATAATAGCCCGCATAACCTATAAAGATGCCAATGAATACTTGCCAGCGTAGTTTCTTGTATTCATCGTCCACCCGATTGAGTGGTAAAAGGGGTTTTGGGGTTGGTATTTTGAGGAAACCAATCATATTA
>JAYVIX010000347.1:0-3121 GCA_043769845.1 Cytophagales bacterium | reverse complement strand
ATAAACAATGTGCTTATGGCAAAGTTTTAGATTCAGATCGTAGTCTTTTATTCCTTCTGGGAAACAATGCTAAAGACTATACACGCAATGTTCTTTTTGATTGAAACAACGGTTCTCAATCGAACAAATTATTCTTTCTCTTGGATAAACATTGGTAAGCCAAAAAATGAGTACAACACTAAACCGGTACTCATTAAGTTCTCTTGGAAAACTGTTTTTTTCAAATTCCTTTCTTTTCTATCCTGAATTTTCGGTGTTTGGTTGCAAACAGATACTGAGACAAGGATGACTATTTGTCAATTAAAATTCACCCTAAAATTTAGAAATCATGAAAACGATCGTTAATTACATCGCCACTATTATCATTATATCCAGTACAATGTATACTGCTTGCGTGTCCAAAAAGAAAATGCAAGCATCGGCTGCACACATTGAACGATTAAAGAATGACAGTATTGCCACGCATCATAAACTAGATGCAAAAATGGCTGCTGCCACCAAAAAGCAGGAAGTACGTGAAGTACATGAAAAACAGGAAGTAGGTGAAGTACATGAAAAACATGTTGAAGTTACGAACGAAACATATATTCCCACAACGCCTATCAAGCCCGAACACCTCGCTCCGCTACCGCCTTCAGGGGTCGAGTCGGCTTTCAAAGCAAGCTATCCAGATGCAAGTGAGATTGTATGGACAAACGAAATGTTGCATAGCCACCCAGACGTAAACGTAGAAAAAGCCTATAAAGCCAGCTTTTTGGTACAGCAAAAAAGACAAACGGTGGTATATGCCGAAAATGGTAAATTGGTAGAGGCTAGATCGGAAATTCTACCTGACCAACTTCCCGAAAACGTGTACGAGGCCATTAAAAAAGAATATCCAGAAGACCAAATTGTAGCCGCCACTACCTATAAAAGTACTAGAACCAATGGAAGCTATACAGCCTTAGTAAAATCTAAACTACATGATGTTGAGAAAATCCTGATTGTGGAAGAGAATGGTACAATTGTGAAACATTAGATTTTCCCACAAATACAAAAGGTCTGTCAAGAGACAGACCTTTTGTATTATATGAGGACTGTCACCGACAGTCCTTATATAAACTTATCCTTCTTTTTCCTCGTGCTTTCTTCCCCAAATGATTTTATACAACTGCCCAATCACTAATGGAAACAAACTAGCAAGCAAACACACTATCCAAGCTTTTGTAGGAATGATGTGCAGGTGCAAGGCTGTTTTGGTTTGGGGGATGATGTACATGAGCGCAATCAGTACTGTGCATATAAGCAAAGCGAACCATACAAATTTGTTCTTCGTCACTTCGTTTGCCAACAATCCAGACTCAGGAGAAGACATATTAAAAACATGGAACAGCTGTGCCAATGCCAAGGTGACGAATGCGACATTGTTCAATACATTATGTTCGGCACTGATATATAGTTTGCAATAAAACACCGCAACAATCACCGACAAAGTCATCGCCACGGCATACAAGCCAATGATGAGCCAGTTCTTGTTGGTCACGATGTCTTTCTTCGGATCTCTAGGTGGTTTGTTCATCACGGTTTTGTCGCCTGTACCTACCCCAAGTGCCAATGCTGGAAAAACATCCGTCACCATGTTTAGAAACAAGATTTGCAAAGGCAACAAGGTAGACGCTGGGGCGATAAAGCCCAAGGTGGTAATAATGAGGATCTCGCTCAAATTGCAAGAAACGAGGTAAATCACAAACTTTTGAATGTTCTGAAAAATCTCCCTTCCATGTGCCACCGCTTCGGCAATGGAGGTGAACGAATCGTCTTTTAGGATAATACTGGCGGTCTCTTTGGCTACTTGTGTGCCTCGCAATCCCATTGCTATTCCCACATCGGCTTTCTTCAAGGCTGGCGCATCGTTTACGCCATCGCCCGTCATGGCTACGATATTGCCTGCTTTTTGGTAAATATCGGCAATGTCTAGTTTTTGTTTGGGCGTGGTGCGAGCGAATACGACAGTGGAAAGAATCCGTTTTTTCCATTCTTTCGAAAGAGCATCCGTAGCTGGCAGGTCTTTCCCTGTGATCACGTTTTGTTCTGTTTCATCTGCTAAACCTACTTTCTTGGCAATGTTGAGAGCGGTCATTGGATGGTCACCCGTGATCATCACGATTTTGATCCCTGCATTTCGGCACGAAAGAATCGCTCCTTTGATGTCCATCCGAGGTGGATCCAAGAAACCGATCATGCCGATATACACCAAATCGTTTACATAATCGTCTTGATTGACTTCGCCTTCCTTGTAGGCAAATGCCAACACCCGAAGACCATTGGCTGCCATTTTTTCAGATTCAGCCAGAATCGTTTTTCTGGACTCTTCGTTCAGTTCACTAATCGCACTTCCCGATTGTGTTTTGGTGCATTTTGTCAACAGGTCTTCCACAGAACCTTTGGCAGCCACAAATTGTCCGTTGGGGCCTTTGTGCAAAGTACCCATTATCTTGGTTTCAGAATTGAAAGGGACTTCTCCTATGCGTTCGAACTGTCCTTTTAGTTCCGAGGCCGATTGGCCAGAAGCGTTTGCAAGATGCAGCAAGGCAATCTCTACAGGGTCGCCAGTTTCTTTTTTCTCTTTGGCATCTACCAAAGCATTGTTGCACAAGGCACCTACCAGTCTTAATTTGTCGAAATTCTCTTGGCTTTTCTCAATCTTACCATTGTCGAACGTCAAAACATCTTTTACGATTTTCACTTGCAGCACCTCTACGGGAAAAGAAAAGGTTTCGACATAAATCTTGTTTTCGGTGAGCGTACCTGTCTTGTCGGTTAAGATCACGTTGGTACTACCCAGTGTTTCTACCGAAGATAGTTTTTTGACAATCGCATTTCGTTTGGCCATCAGTAACATGCCATAGGCCAACGCAACCGTGGATACAATGGGCAATCCTTCGGGAAAAGCCGCCACCGCCAAGGCAATGGAAGTTTCGATAATCAAGACCCAAGCTTTGCCTTGGATAATGCCTGTGATGGCAAAAATGGCCGTCATAACTAGCGTGATCCAGATCAATTTCTTGCTCAAGGACGCAAGTTTTTTATCAAGGTGTGTGGGTTTTTCTTTCTCGTTTTCTACCAACGAAGTGATAGTACC
>JAYVIX010000346.1:0-3321 GCA_043769845.1 Cytophagales bacterium | reverse complement strand
TTCCGTGTTGAACAGGATTTGGAGCGCATCAAACAAAGAAAAATTGAATCAGAAATAAAGAAAGTCGTTGTTGATCGAAATAGCTTTTATATCACCAATTCGGCCTCTTTCTATTTTATGTACAAAGAAATTTTTTTGACCGAGATTTATCTATTCAAAAAATCTTCAGAATCAGGCATTATCATTGACGCTGGTGCCAATATCGGGTTGAGCGTTATTTATTTTAAAACTAAATTTCCCAACCATAAAGTGATTGCCTTTGAGCCAGACAATCAAATCTTTAAAGTATTGGAGCAAAATGTACAACATCACGGTCTAAAAGGAGTTGAATTGGTCAATAAGGCACTTTGGAACGAGAAAACGGTACAGAGTTTCGCCTCCAATCTAAGTGATGGTGGGCGCATTGATGGCGTAGGCGCTGTACAGATAGAAACTACGTTGCTCAGCGAATACTTGAAAGAACCTGTCGAAATGTTGAAAATCGATATCGAAGGAGCCGAAACAAAAGTGATAGAGGAATGCGCTCCGTATCTTCATCATGTAAGATATCTTTTTGTAGAATACCATTCGTTTGTTGATGAAGCGCAAAACCTTGCGTACTTACTTACTTTGCTGAAAGACAGTGGGTTCAGAGTGCATATTACCAATCCTGCCTTTACCTCTGAACAAGCATTTTACAATAGAAGAGAAGATTTTGGGATGGACATGCAGTTGAACATCTATTGTTTTCGCAGCTGATGAAAGTAGTACAAGTATCTACATATGATAGAGGCGGTGCTTTTCAAGCAGCTTACAGGTTGCATTTGGCGTTGTTGGAAAAGGGGGTAGATTCAAAAGTATTGGTTTTATATCAATACAACTCAGGTTTGAAGGAGGTTTATAGTTTTTTGAAAACAGGGAATCTATTACAAAAAATAAAACGCTCTTTTTTATACAGGTATTTTGAATTATTGAGGTACTTTTTGCTCCCGAAAGATTCAAACAGCCAATTCAATTTTCATTTTTCACCTTATACTATTTGGGAACATCCCATAGTAGCAAATGCCGATATTGTTCATTTACATTGGGTCGCCAATTTTATCGACTACTTTTCTTTTTTTTCGGCACCATCCAAACCTGTAGTATGGACATTGCACGATTTACATCCATTTTCGGGCGGTTTTCATTACGAAATCTATTCTACTTTCGCTGGAAGTAGATTCCTAACACTCAACAATTGGGTAGAAACCCGAAAAATAAAATCGCTTGAATTGTTTGAAAATTTATCGATCGTTTCCCCGTCCAAGTGGCTTTCAGAATTGTCCGTTCGCTCTAAGGTATTTTCGAGGTTCAATCATTTTGTGATACCAAATGGGGTTGATTCAAGAACGTTTCGGCCCAAAAGCAAAATAGAATCTAGAAGAGAACTTAATCTGGATCAGAATAAAAAAATCATACTTTTTTTGGCCGAATCTTTAAATGATCCAAGAAAAGGAGTGGACGATTTTTATAAGGTATTAAAATTATGTTCGTCCCTTGATTTTCTATTGTTGACAGTCGGAAATGGTCATTTAGAGTTTGATGCTATGGAAAACCATTCAATCGGTTTTGTGGAGGACGAGGAAATGATGGCAAGTATCTATTCAGCTTCTGATTTGTTCATTACTTGTTCGTTGGAAGACAATTTCCCAAATACTGTTCTTGAATCTGTTTCTTGCGGCACACCAGTACTTGGTTACGCTGTGGGAGGGATTTTCGAAATTGTCGAAAATGGGAGGAATGGTTTTTTGGTTGAAAAAGGAGACGTAACAGTACTTGCCAATAAGATGATGGAGGTTTTGTTAGATGATTTTCTTTTAAACGATTTGCAAAATAAGACCAGAAACAGTGTTAGAGGTTTTGCTTCAGACTTGCAAGCTGAAAAAATGATTGAATTATATAATCGTATTTCATGAATAATATATTACCTAAAATCTCCATCGTTACCCCATCCTACAACCAAGGCCAATACCTTGAACAAACGATTGATTCTGTTCTCTCCCAAAACTACCCAAAATTCGAATACATCATTATTGACGGTGGAAGCACAGATAATTCTGTAAAAATAATCAAAAAATATGAAAAATATCTAAAATATTGTATTTCAGAAAAAGACAATGGGCAAAGTCATGCGATAAATAAAGGTTTGAAACACGCCACTGGCGAGGTGTTCAATTGGCTGAATAGTGACGATTATTATTTACCAGATGCATTGAAAACTGTTGGCGAACATTTTGCGGATTCAAATGTGAATGTGTTATGTGCTAAAAGTCAGATTGTTAAAAATGGGAAAACATTAAAGATTTCGTCAGGAACGGATCTTTATTCCAATAATTTAGCTAAAACCATTGGCTGGGCGCGTAGTGACCAGCCAGAGACTTTTTTCAGAAAATCGTGTTTGGACAAAATAGGAAGCGTAAACCAAAACCTTCATTATGTGATGGACAAGGAACTCTGGATCAGGTATCTTTTGGAATATGGATTAGAAGGAGTTCGAACTATTGAAAATCAGCTAGTTGCTTTCAGGATTCACGAAACCTCCAAAACATCTACACGTCAGCTTGATTTTGATTCCGAAACGAATTCGATTTTTTATCAGATGGCGCTAGATCTTGATTTGTTGGATTTGGCTGAGGTTGTTTCTGTAATGGGTCTGCCTTCAGAAACTATTTTAAATGATTGGAAAAGAGTTGATTATAAATTATTTTATCAATCGCTACACTATTTTTTCTTATATAAATACGAAAGGCATTATGCCGAAAATCAGTTCGAGAAAGCAAAAACTTTGGCCTCAGTTCTCGATTTGGGTGTATTTGACGATAAAAATCTGGCAGAATTTCAAAAAATAAGCCACAGGATGAAGTATCCCGTGGCTCTGAAAAAGCTGATGAATTATTTCTGTTCGCTTTAGTAAGTAAACTGAATTCCTAAACCTAATGATTGCGCAAACTGAACATCTTTGTCTTGGTCATAGTCATAAATCAAAGTCGTGTTGAGTGAAGTCGTGATGTATTTTGTCACTTTTGCCGTAAGTGTAGCATCAAAACGGTGGTCGATATAGTCGAACCAAGAAATATTGGTTGTTTCCTTGATCAATTTAGGCCTAGCGTAGTTGGCAAAACCAGTATACTGCCATTTCAAGTTGATGTTTTTAGCGATGTCTTTGTTGTAAGCCGCCAAGATTTGTAGCAAAGCGATCTCGTTTCGCACTGATTTGTCATTGTACACCTCCACTCCGTAGTATTTGGTTTCTAAAGAGTCGATATTTTTGGCCGTCACGATTGTTTGGCGGAAAGCTCCTGG
>JAYVIX010000345.1:0-2187 GCA_043769845.1 Cytophagales bacterium | reverse complement strand
CTTTACTGCTGGTACTCTGATAATTAGTGCTGCCACTTTTGCGTTTTGGTATTTAGTCGATCCGGATAAAATGCTTTTTGCCGTGACCTCTGTTTTGCTCGTTGCTTGCCCGTGCGCCTTGGCCTTGTCTATCCCGTTTGCCCTTTCCAATTCCATGCGTTGGCTTGGCAAAGCTGGTTTATTTTTGAAAAGCACCGATACTGTCGAAAAACTAGCCCAATGCGACACCATCGTTTTCGACAAAACAGGCACACTCACTACGAGCCAAAATGGAATAGCCGCTTTTGTAGGCGATGATTTAAACGAAACAGAAAAATCTTTGATAAAATCGTTGACCCGCCAATCGTCTCACCCAGTTAGCAAGCTTATTTACAACGCTTTAGATGTTTCAATATTGCCAATTGAAAATGTAATTGAAATTACAGGAAAAGGTCTAAGAGCAACTTATCATTTCAGTACTATTTCATTGGGTTCTGCCGAATATATTGGTATGGAGGAAAATACAAAAACGCTTCACACTCGCAGTTATGTTTCGATAAATGGAATAGTAAAAGGCTATTTCCAAATCGGAAACGAGTACCGAAACGATTTAAAGAAATGTATTGAAACGCTCAACCAAGACTATCAATTGCACCTACTTTCGGGCGACAATGAATCGGAAAAGACATATTTGAGCTCTATTTTCAAGAATCCGAACAATATTCGTTTTGGTCAAAACCCGCACGACAAACTGGCTTATGTACAAAATTTAAAACAGCAAAACCACCAAGTAGCCATGCTTGGCGATGGGCTAAATGATGCTGGAGCACTAATGGAAAGCAATATAGGCATTGCTGTCATGGACGATATCTATGGCTTTTCACCTGCATCAGATGCCATTATTGAAGGTGGGAAAATTACCCAACTCCCTCTCCTACTGCGTTATGCTAGAATAAGCATGACGATTGTAAAAATCAGTTTAGGTATTTCGCTCGCTTATAATGCAATCGGTTTATTTTTTGCAGTACAAGGAATCCTCAACCCAATGGTAGCCGCTATTCTGATGCCAATGAGTTCGGTTACAGTGGTTTCATTTGTAGTGTTGGCTACTGGGATTACTGGGAGAAGGATGTTGAAGAAAATATTAAGTCAATAATTAGTGAATTTTAATTCACAAATTAAATTCTTTTTAATCCGTATTTAATTTAGAATTTGAAAACGAGTATGGTACAACAGATCTATTTAGAAAATGGAAACCCACAAATTCATGGCTGGGTCTTTGATGTTTGAAATAGCAAATTGGTAGACCTCAAGCTTGACTTCAATTCGATCCTGAAAGATTACCGATATATTTACACTCACTCTTAGATTTTGCCTATTCAGCATTTTGACATTTTGGCTTTAAAAGACCATGTAATCAGGAATTTAGCGATTTCATTGCCTGCCGCATCACGCCCGATACTTGTAGCCGTCACCACTCTCGACTGACCCGTTTCGCGAGTTTCTTGGGCGGCTTTGCCTAGTTCTTCGCCATCTTCGCAGGTAAAATACACACGACCTGTTCCCTTTTTTACAAATTCTGCTTCTAGTCGTACCACCAACATGGACACTTCAGGTTTCAAACCCATCGAATGAACCAAACCGAGTACACCCGAAGCCAACTCGGCCGCCATGGCCAAGCAGCCAAAATAAATCGAATGAAAGGGGTTTTTAGTGATGTATTGGTATTTGACACAGACAATGGTTCGTTTTGGAGTTGCTTCGACCAGTCGCAGACCAGCCAAAATGCCCATCGGAAGTTTAAAAAGCAAAATAAACCAAAACAATATCGGATTTTTGATTGCTTTCAGAAGTTTCTCGTTCATTTCAGAATCGATTGGTGTATTTGCTAGTACGTTGGATTTCAAAAGCAGTTTGAAAACATTTTATGGCTGCAACTCACCATTTACCCACTTTTCTTGTTTTGTCAATTTTCCGGTGGACTCATAATATTTCCAAACTAAGTTCTTTTTACTCATTACATAATGACCTTGCGATTCCAATTTTCCATTTTCATGATATGTCTTAGCCAAACCATTTTCTTTGCCTTGATGGAATATCAATTCCGATTGGATGTTATTATTTGAATAATATTTTATTTGTTTTCCTTCCAATACGCCCAATCGAAAAGCTGATTTGGAAGCAATTTTTTCGTCTTCAAAAAATTCT
>JAYVIX010000344.1:0-2182 GCA_043769845.1 Cytophagales bacterium | reverse complement strand
TGATCGCTTCCTTACTTTTCGATTTTGATTTCACATACTGGGCTATTTCTTTTAGAATCAGTTTTCGGTCTTTTGAAATAGAACCAAAATCTTTTAGTACAGTTTCTGAATAGGCCTGAAGTTTGGGATTGAGTACTTTTTTGTCGCCATATTTTGCAAATAAAAGTGTTGAGGAAACAAGTAGAATCCAGAGTGTTTGTAGGATGCGTTTCATTTTTAATGTTTTAAAGTAGGTTTTTAACTAATGAAAAGGCATAAAGTGTTTCAGTGGCTATTTGTAGGCAACGCTCGCTGTATTTAGCGTCTTGCTTTGGCGTGCCGTCAAATGCTTTTGGGTCGAGGTAAGGAGTTGAAACACGAGCAACTGCTCCTGCTACAAAAGGGCAAGCCCCATCGGCTTCGGTACAAGTCATGATGGCGCAGAACCCTTCTTGAGGATTGTCAAGGTCATCGTACTTTTTAGAATAGCAAAGAATGCCTTCTTTATCGGCATCGTATTTCACAAGATAATGCGGATTGGAGGTGCCGCCATTGTCCGAAATTTCAAAGCCAACTCCTTTGGCGGCTTTGATCGCATTGGCATTGAAAGCCGTAGCTTCAGTTCCGCCCGAATAGGTTTGTACGTTTTCGAAACCATAATAAGCGGCTGCCGTCTTTGCCCAAATCTGCCCGAAATGGCTTCTGCGCGAATTGTGGGTACAGATATAAATCAGTTCGGCCTTTTCGCCAGCTTTGATTTTAGAGGCTACATATTGGCTTATTTTTGAAAGTAATTCCTTCCTTTCCGTTGGAATTTCATCAAAATGAGTAATTGCGTTTTCAATGTATTGTTGAATGCTGGGAAACATTTTAGTTCAAAGTTTGATGTTCAAAGTTCAAAGTTCAAAGAGAAAAACTTGTTGGTGAAAATACCAAAAAGGGCAGAAAACTGGCTGACGACTGACGACTAACCACTAATAACTAACTAACAACATCCGCCACCAGGAGTACACGAATTGGCTACCAAAGGCAAATCAGACATTTTTACACGGATTTTTTCCTTCGGAATTCCGCACGAGTCGCTTGCTAGGCAGTTGGTGGTTTTTGACGTAAGCTCAAAAATGCCATTGCTGAACTCCAAGCCGTATTTTCCAATCGTATCCGACTGATATTCTACCTCTACGTCCCAATCGCCAAGGCCAAGAGTTTTTTCTGCCAAGGCAATGATAGAAACTAGCTTTTGCGGAGCAAGACGATGATCAAAATCGCCCGCTTCCCACAATTGGAAATTGACTACTTTTTCGTGACGAACTGTACCGCCACAATCAATAAAATCTTTGGTGATCGCACCTACCTCCGTCACGTGGAAATGTTTTGGGACGATGTTTCCGTTCGGCAATTTGAAACCCAATTCGTCAATTGATTGGAGTTGGTTTTTTACTTCTGATAATTTCATGATTGTTTTTGTTTAAAGTTATATTGCAATATTACGATTGATGTATTCAAAAAAAGGTTAGCAACAATTGCCTTTCATCGTGTATGAACCAAATAGTTGGGTAAAGTCGGTTTTGATTTCGTTCCAAACACTTTCGTTGATACAATAGCAAATGCTCGTCCCTTCTATTTCGCCTTTGATAATTCCGATTTCTTTTAGTTCACGAAGGTGTTGCGAAATGGTCGATTGTGAAAGTGGCAATTCTTCCACCATGTCGTTACAAATACAAGCCTGTCGTTTGATGAGCATTTCGATGATCGCCACACGAGCCGGATGACCCAATGCCTTAAAAATCACAGCACGTCTGTTTTGTGTTTCAGTAAAGCCAGCTGTTTTGGTAATGCCCATTGTTTAATTTATATATCGCAATATTACGATTAATAGATTTAACTATCAAACCTTATTTCAAAAATGTTTTCAAATTCGAGATCTTTTACTCTTTTCGCATCACCCAAGAATTCCTCGTTCCGTCTTGCTGATTGATTCGTACCACATACAATCCGCTTAAATAATCGGTTGAAATTTTCAATTCATTAGTACCAAATGCTTTTACGATTTTCTGTCCCAAATAGTTGAATATTTCTACATCAAATACCCCTGAACAAACTATATGAAGCTGGTCTGAAAAAGGATTTGGAAAAATAGTCGTTTCGCTAAAAACTCGGTATCGTTCAAGACAGTAGGATTTCCGCATGAAGCCCAACTGTC
>JAYVIX010000343.1:0-6206 GCA_043769845.1 Cytophagales bacterium | reverse complement strand
CCAAAATGGGCGAGAGTATCATAGAGGCAAGTATCCTAAAATGGTTGAAAAAACCAGGCGATTTTGTTAAAAAAGACGAATCGATCTTGGAAGTAGCGACCGACAAAGTAGACACGGAAGTGCCCACGATGGTGGCAGGAACCTTGGCCCAAATTCTATTCAAAGAAGGCGATGTGGTAGCGATCGGAAAAGTGATTGCAGTGATCGAAACCGAAGCTTCTGCGGAAGTAGCTAAACCTATCGTGCAAGCTCCACAAGCACAAACCGCTTTTGTATCTGAACAAAAAGCAGTTGTGCAAAACACTGTTTCAACCGAAAAACCAAACAGCGATCGTTTTTATTCGCCATTGGTGATGAATATTGCCAAGCAAGAAAATATCTCTCTTGCCGAATTGGAAACCATTATTGGAACCGGCCGTGACGCTCGAGTGACAAAGTCTGATATTCTTGCTTTTGTAGCTGCAAGAAAAAACAAGCCACAGGAAACTTCACAATCAGCTACAAATCAACCTATTATAACGATTTCTGAAGCAAAAAACGAAGAATCTGTTTTTGTAGACAAACCAGCTACTTCGCTTTCGGGCGTAAAAGAAATCATCGAAATGGATCGGATGCGCAAAATGATTGCCGACCGAATGATTGATTCCAAGCGCATTTCGCCACACGTCACGTCATTTGTCGAAGCAGACGTGACCAATTTGATGATGTGGCGGAATAAAATGAAAAAAGAATTCATGGAAAAGGAAGGTGATGCACTCACGGTCACACCGATTTTTATCGAAGCCTTGGCCAAAGCCCTGAAAGATTATCCGATGGTAAATGCTTCGGTTGATGGAGACAGAATTCTAGTAAAAAGAGACATTAATATAGGAATGGCGGTGGCGTTGCCAAGTGGAAACCTGATTGTGCCTGTCATCAAAAATGCCGATCAATTAAATATGATTGGGCTTACGAAGCGCGTGAACGATCTTGTAAAACGTGCTCGTGTCAATAAATTAACGCCCGATGAAGTTTCGGGCGGAACGTACACGATGTCGAATGTGGGAACGTTTGGCAATCTGATGGGAACGCCCATTATCGTGCAGCCTCAAATTGCGATCATGGCTTTTGGAGTGGCGCAGAAAAAACCAGTAGTCATCGAAACGCCACAAGGCGACAGTATAGGAATAAGGCACATGATGTTTCTTTCGCATTCATACGACCATCGTGTAGTAGATGGCGCATTAGGTGGAATGTTCGTCCGAAAAGTAGCTGATTATTTGGAAGCTTTTGATGTAACGAGGGGGCTTTATTAGTTCGTAGTTCTTGCTTACATGGAATATCTAAAGGAAGCGTTAAAATCAGAACATGAAAAACTCAAAATATATGCCGCTTATTTTGCTGGACTTGTAGCAGCACTTGGCAGCGTACTTTTGAAAGAGAATTTTCTGTTGTAACAAAGGTTGTTATATCGGTTACAACCGTTTTTTGTTTTGTCAACATATTGAGTATTATTATTTGCTTGATAAAAATCGGTTCTTTACTTAAATTGCTTAAAAACAAGGAGAATTCATGACAGTACTACTTATAATTGCATCAGTTATCGTTTTGGGCGGTGCTTTTTCTATGTTGTATTTACAAATACAAAGTTATAGACAGATGTAGATTCGCTATCAGCCAATCTACATCTATCCTTTTGTCAAAAACGTCTCTATTTTTTCAAGAGACATCGCATTCAGGCAATTAGCTGAAGTCAGTCCGCCTTTTCGAGCAATTAGCGTTCCGTAATACATGTCTTCGAGTCCCTCCAAATCGTGGGCATCAGGATTGATGGCGAGCATTGCTCCTTTTTCGATGGCATAAGGAATCCACCGCCAATCCAAATCCAAACGATAGGGGCTTGCATTGATCTCAATCACCACACCATTGGCCACACATGCATCAATGATTTTGCGATGGTCGATCGGGTAGCCTTGTCTGCGCAACAACAACCGCCCCGTAGGATGTCCCAAAATGGTGGTATAAGGATTTTCAATTGCTTTGATTAGACGTGCATTCGCTCTAGCTTCGTCCATTTTCAAACCTGAGTGTACCGAAGCCACCACATAGTCGAACGTTTTCAGCAAATCATCTTCATAATCCAAACTTCCATCGGCCAAAATATCAGATTCGATACCTTTCAGAATTTTAAAAGGCGCAAGCTGAATGTTCAGTTCATCAATTTCTTTGTGTTGTTTGATTACGTCTTTCTCATACAATCCGCCTGCATATTGTGCCGATTTGCTATGATCGGCTACGCCAAAATAATGTAAACCCATTTCGATGCACTTTTGCGACATTTCCAAAAGCGTATTTTCACCGTCCGAATACTTGGTATGGTTATGAAGAGTGCCTTTTAAATCCTTTAGAGTTAATAGTCGAGAGTTAATAGTGAATAGTTCCGATTTCACTTCGCCCCCAACTATTGACTCTGAACTATTAACTCTAAACTCAACCAATCCCTCCCGTAGCTCTGGCAAAAACACGGGCATGTTTAGCGAAGAATAAGCCTGTATTTCTGATGAATATTTATTCATTTTAAAATACTGCGCAAGTGATGTCTTTTCTTTTACTTCTTTTTCCAAATGCCCTTCGCCTGATGAATCCAGAATCAGTTTACTGCCAAATTCGGAAGGATTGCACACCTTAATCTCTACCTTCACGCCCAAAGGCAAACCAATGCCTCGCCATGCATATGGGCTACATTCTTTTTCTTGTTTTTGAAGAAAAGAAATATTGTCGGCAAACTCAAAAACGGATGTTGAGTTTTCGCTTGCCACCAAAAACTTTACCACATCGCCTGATTCGATACATCTACGTATATCGCCACTGAGCGAAAACGTGAAGTCAGTTTTTTCAAATTCTTTTCCGATTTCGTTGGCAATTGGCTCTATCTCAGCATAAAAAAAACGCCCTTCTTGCTGAAGTAAAAAGACGATATTTTCGAGGATTGTTTGCTGTGTTTTTTCTCCAAAACCTTTTATCAGAGCAATTTTATTCTCTTCGCAAGCCTGCGAGAGTGCGTCAATTGTCTCAATTCCAGCTTCTTTCCAAATTGTTTTTACTTTCTTTGGCCCTATTCCCTTTATTTTTAACATGGCCACAACCCCTTCTGGCGTATTGGCCAAAAGTGTATCCAATTCGGAAAAAGAACCTTTTGTTTGAATCTCGCCAATTTTAGAGATCATGCCTTTGCCCAAACCATCAATCTTCTCTAATTCGGCTGGGGTTAGGGTAGAAATCTCTTTTGTCAACCGTTCAATAACAAATACTGCGCCAGTAAAAGCTCTGATTTTGAAGACGTTCTCTTCGTGAAGTTCCATCAGAGAAGCAGTAGTTTTAAATAATCGAGCAAGCGCTTTATTGGTCATACAGACAAAAATCAGAAAGTAAAAATACAGTTTATCTCTTCAAAATCAGACAAATGAATGTTCCGAAGGAAGTAAACTTCGTATAGTTTTTTAAATCGACCTAAATTGTAATACCTTTGCAACCCTTTTAACTTGTTTTAACGCAACATTATGTCTTGGTTCACTAGAAAGGAAAAAGGAATTCATACCCCTACTGAGCTGAAAAAAGAGACTCCTGATGGTCTCTGGTATCAGTGTCCGGAATGCAAAAAAGTAATGCATAGCCGCGAGCACAAGAAGAATTTGTACACGTGTGTGGGATGCAATTACCATGAAAGAATTGGTTCAGCAGAATATTTCGAGTTGTTATTTGACGATAATGAATTTACCGAGTTTGATATAAATTTAACCTCAGGCGATCCTTTAGAGTTCAAAGACACCAAAGCCTATCCAGATCGTGTAGTAGCTTCAATGAAAAAAACGGGGCTTAAAGATGCCGTTCGCAATGCCTACGGCAAAATGAACGGTGTTGATTTGGTGATTAGTTGCATGGATTTTACGTTCATCGGTGGATCAATGGGCTCGGTTGTGGGCGAAAAAATAGCACGTGCAATCAACAAATCTTTGGAAACGGGTTTTCCATTGGTGGTCATTTCTAAATCGGGCGGTGCACGTATGATGGAAGCAGGCTTTTCGTTGATGCAAATGGCCAAAACATCGGCTCGCTTGGCTCTTTTGGCTGAGAAGAAAATTCCTTACATCTCGCTTATCACAGATCCTACGACTGGCGGAGTCACGGCTTCGTTTGCCATGCTTGGCGATTTTAATATTGCCGAACCAGGTACATTAATCGGATTTGCAGGGCCACGTGTTATCAGAGAAACAATTGGCAAGGACTTGCCAGAAGGCTTTCAAAGTGCCGAATTTGTACTAGAACACGGCTTCCTAGATTTTATTGTAGATCGCAAAGAGTTGAAAACCCAAATGAGCGATTTATTGAAAATGATAAAATAAAAAAATGCTTTCATAAAAAGGAGCCTTAATCAAGTTTAAATTGATTAAGGCTCCTTTTTATGAAACTAAAGTTCGACTACTAGTTAGTTTATGAAGTCCATTTTATATTTTTTTCTTGTATAGTCGACTACTATTTGACACTTTATGCCAAATAGTAGTCCAATTTTGATAATTCTATTTTTTCGTAATATTGAACTATCTAATACTCTGATAATCAGTATATTAATATTATTATAAAGCAGTGTACAAACGCCCATGATTAATCAGTATATTACATCAAAACTAATGAAAATTTACTTTTTTGTTTGTGAAAATATAAAAATAAACTCCAGTATTGTTGCCAAAGGTTCACAAACAACGATACCCTGAGTTTACCAATCAGGAAATTATGACTATATTAAAACTGATTAGAAAAATTATGGTTCTTCGTCAAAATCAATAAGTCAAGTCAGGGTTTCCTAGATAATAGATCATTGCCTTAAAGTTTTCGCCTATTTCTGTATCCTCTTGGTCTGGTTCTCGCCAATTGCATGAGGCTAATTTATCCCTCAGATACGGCATTGGTGATTCCAGTTTTGATTAATTTCATAATGCCCTCACAATGGTCATGAAAAGTTTGTACAAATCGAGTGATTGGTTTTAGGTTCAATGCATTAGCATTTGCATGCTAATGCTGACAGACCTAATTTTTGAACATTACACAATTGGTCAAATTCAATTTTGACTTGATAGGCAAGAGTTGTGTTAAAAAAACTATTTTCTAGGAAGTTATATAAAGATGTAAATGTAGTGTGTAACGGATGGAGATGGTGTCTTTTATGTTGTCAGCTTAGATGAAACTACCTTGAAAAAGTAAATATAGGTGATGGGCGCAAATAATAGAGGACAATTTAGGTTTGGGCATTACCGATTCAACTTATTGTACACCAACTTTAATGACACTTCTGTGCACAATTTCAGATCCATGTCCAAACGCAACTCTTAGAGCAGATACCATTTTATATTGTACCTCGTTGCTCGATACTTTGATTTCTTCTGGCATTTCAATAAGTTACTCCAATGAATGGACATATTATGCTAATCCTTCAGCTTCAGGAGTAAAAATAACTAAGACAGCTTCTTTAGATTCAAAAGCTAACAGATTCGAAATCAATACAGTATAAATAAATTTGGTGCAGGAAAATATGTATTGAGAGTTTCTAGTAAGACCGATGGTTCTTGTCCAATTGCTTCCGATTCAGTTTTAGTCCTAAAGAAAGAGGACAAATGTATTGTAACAGGTTCATTTTAACAAGTTGAAAATTTGTTAAACTTGTCCTTTTCTCCTAATCCATTCAAAGATCAATTTGTGCTTGATTCAAAAAGATCAGAAAAAGCAATGATCTATTATCTATGTAGTAATACAGATGTATTTGAAGAAGAACATAATTTAATAAACAATGAAAAAATGGTTTTGGGACAAAATTGGCCTAAGGGTTTTGGTTCAGGTCATTGGAAATGGCACTTCAAAAACCAGCAAATTGATTAAGGAATAATAAGATCGAAAATATTTTATTACAAGAAAGGCAACCAAAACATATTGGCCGCCTTTCTTGTAATAAATCAGACGTGTTTTGTTTATTTAGTGTCCGAACGGAAAGGCTAAGTTTAAAAAAATCAGCAAAAATGCATGTAGAATATCGCACGTATTTGATATATGCAGTTAACTGCATGCCTTTTCCTCCATTTTGTATAATTCCAAGTGTTTTTCTTATTTGGCGGACATACCTTTCCCTTCAACCTTCCTTTTATAGCTGTTTTGGGGCGGTTGTAAAGCCGCTAGGC
>JAYVIX010000342.1:0-10236 GCA_043769845.1 Cytophagales bacterium | reverse complement strand
CAACACAATCGGTTTGTACAAGAAATTCAAGAACTTCAACAAATCCTCTCCGTTTCCGCCACCAAAGAGACCAAACTCATGCTGAATCAACACAAGCTTGATCGTTTGGCTGGCATTGATCTGACGAGCCAAGGAAAAATAGGCTTCTGGATCGCTTGTGTCCAATGTATACGCTACTTCTTTAGGGTATTTGTGACTGACTTCGCCAGTTTCCAAGGCGCATATCTTTATGTCGAAAGAGTTTTCGTACTTATTATGAAGTGCCTTAATCAAATCTTGCGAATAGGTGGCAATTCCGCATTCCCTAGGCGGATAAGAACTAATCAAGAGTATTTCGGGCAGAAGAGTTTCATCTTTCGTCTTGGTCGTTTTTAATTTTCCTTGACTAGGGATGTTTTTCGAGCCCTCTTTTTTACTTCGCTTTGGCCCAATAGCCGTTTCTCTTACGATCGTTTCAGTATCCATCTTCTTATTTCAATTGAATATGATTGACCAGTTCGGCCACTAACAGTGATAAACTCATCGAAGCACAAGCGATACGCTCGTCTGCGGCTCCGTAATAAATAAAAAGCGTGTCGCCAAAGACGGCCGCTCCCGTTGGGAAACAAACATTGTTTACTTCCCCTTTCAATTCCCAATCCATTTCGGGCGAAAAAAGTGCATAAGGCAATCGAGCCAATTCTTTGGTAGGATGGTCCAAATCCAACAAAGCAGCACATGCCGAATACACATTTCCTTTGTCTGAAGAATGCACTCCGTGGTAAATTAGCAACCAACCTTTGTCGGTTTCAATGGGAGGGCAACCTCCTCCTATGTAACTTGCTTCATGATCGTGTACAGGATCCAACACGATCCGGTCATGCAATTCTTCGAAATAATGATCCCAGAATTCTTTCGTGAGATCTTTCAGATGTTTGATAAACACAATCTGAATCCCTGGTCGAATACGATGTAGGAAAACCAATTTTCCATTGATCCTTCGAGGAAAAAAGATGACGTTTTTATCCCAAAGCAATAGTTTTTTATCAGGATCGGCTTCTTTGTAATAGAAGTTGTGATTTCGGTAATATTTCTCATTCACCTTTCCGCCCGATTCGGCCAAATACACAAAATGCGCATAAGTGATAGGCGGTACAATGGTGCCATGTTTTTCGAAATGCTTCAAATCCTTGGAAGTAGCAAGTGCTCCTTGAGCATTGGTGCCATCATAAGCCGTATAGGTCAGAAAATAGGTATCGTCTATCTTTACGATACGTGCATCCTCCACCCCTTTCGAATCGATGGCACAATCTGGCACTATAATGGGTACCGTATGCCTTTCGGCCACATGCAATGGTCCATCCAACCTACAATAACCTATTGTAGAATTGTTTCCATTTCGCACAGCCCTGTAAAACATATGGACGCTATCATCAATTTTGATTACTGCAGGATTCAAAACCCCTTCGTTTTCAAATTCCAGATCGGTCTTTTCTAGAATGATCCCTTCTTTTTTAACTTCTATCATGCTCTATGTCCTTCGCTCGAAGGAATAATGGTGAATGTTCTAATTTGAATTCAATCAAAAGCCTACTCGCCAATGCTCAGAAGCGATTCATGCTCGGGTTCGGTCAGCATTAGATGTTTATCAGGCTTATCGACCAGCAAATGATCAATTCTTTTGCGTTTTGCTTTACCTGAGGCATGTTTCGAACCTCTGCTTGCAAAATCAATCTTACTGTTTTTGAGTTCTTTAATGGAAATGTATTCGGCCATTTTGTTTGTCTTTAAGTGAGAAACAAATGTACCGTGGCTAGAGAGTAGGCGTGTTACACAAATAGCCACATGGCTTACATGCTTTACAGGTTTTCGACCAATTGGTAGTGGATTAGAAAAAAGAAATTATTATTAAAAAAAGAAGTTACTTTTATGAATACCTAGTTATATTACTATCAAATGTATATTTCAACAAATTTTTAAAACCATGAAAAAAACGTACAAACTATTGGCCTTACTGACCGTGCTGAGCGCAGGGACAGCTATGGCTCAAACACTTAACACTCCAACGATCTTCTTGCCCAAGGCGAATGCAACCAATGTAGCACCTGTTTCAGCTTTTATCTGGAGCAAAGTACCAACGGCAAATTCTTATCAATTCAAGCTGTTCAAAGCAGATTCTTCACTAGTCTTAGACACATTGGTGACGGACACTATTTTTAGCCCCCAAACCTTGAACGAAAGTATGTCTTACACTTGGATGATAAGAGCAAAAAACAATACCGATACGAGTGTATACATTCACTCGTATTTTACAACCAAAAAAATAGATACGCCAAGTACACCATCAACTATCGCACCCATGGGAGACATTTTTGTCGTAACTGGTGGAGGAACTACTTCTAGCACAGTGGCGTTCAATTGGTCGGCCATTGCACTTGCAAGCAAGTATCATTTGCAAGTATCAGACGATTCCCTTTTTAATACACTGATTATAAACGACAGCTCATATTCAGATAATTATTACAAAAACAGCACATTATTCAACTACAATAAGAAGTATTTTTGGAGAGTAGCCGCTAAGAATGCTGGAAAAAGTACGTTTTCAAAAACGATTACTTTTATCATACCAGTAAAAATAAATGTACGTCCTGCAATGGTGACTTTTATAAGCCCAAAAAATGGAGCTACTAATCTCTATACCACTACTGGAATTGTATGGAATAAAAGTAAGCTTGCTACTAGCTATCGTTTTATACTAAAAGATACACTTGGCAATATCGTTTTGCAAGACGATAGCCTTAGCAGCGCAGATACTTCGATTATGGCATACAGCTTAAAGAATGGAAGCTATTACATTGCAACCGTATACGCACGCAATCAATACGGCAATAGCGAACCTTCGTTTGTTTATTTCACCACCGAAAGGATCACAACAGCACCAACCAAGCCGAGCTTCAGCAGCAAAGGCAGCATGGGCAATGCTGTCTCATACAACTATAGCACCGATGCCAATACCAAAAAAGTGTTTGTAATTTGGTCTGACAAAAAATCATTTGACACCCATTTGTTTGTTGATAGCCTTTCGTTTCCTTCCACTACCAACTCGTATTATAGTGCCTCCAATTTGACACTAAACAAATGGTACTATGTGAAAATAATCGCAAGAAATACATTTGGTACGAGCAGTGCTTTGGTTGACAGTGTGTACAATGTTTTGCCAGAACCAACCTCAGTATACATCATTTCGCCAAGAGATTCTGTTATCAAACTCACCCCGACCATCAATTGGACAACTTCCAAATGGGCGACTTCATACAAAATATCCATTTCTACATTTGAAAAGAACGACACCATATATAAAGTGCTTCGTACCGACACTTCGTTTGTGTTGCCAGCTGGCTATTTGCAAGCAGGAAAAGTGTACGACTTGTATGTAGAAGCGATCAATAGCGTTGGAAGTTCAGTGACTCATCGTATGATTAAAACTACTAAAATCCCTACACCACCAGCACCTGTAACAAAGAAAGACACCGTTTACATGCAAGATGGACCTTTCCCGACTTTGACATGGCCTGCAGTAAGTGGTGCTACTTCGTATTGTGTACAAATAGCCAAAGATTCGAACTTCACTCAGCTGACTGCCAACGATTGCAACATCACAAACACAAACTATACCATTACACCTAATAGCCTCATTTTAGGACGAATGGAAGCTACCCCAACTAGCAATTTCTATTGGAGAGTTGCGGCCACAAACGCATCTGGACAAGGTGTTTGGTCTACACCTAGCAAGTTTACCGTAGTAATTGTTACCGCTAACGAAGTAAGTACGATCAACCAAACGGTTTCGGTTTTCCCAAATCCAGTTCAGAACATTCTGACTATCAATGCCGATGTAGAAGCGGTGAATGTAAAAAACACAAGCGGCTTGGTAGTACTACAAAGCGCTACCAATACCTTGGACATGTCGAACGTTGCTACGGGCATGTATTTTGTGGAATTCAGAACAAAAGCGGGTGCAACTCAAAAAGTGAAAGTGATAAAAAGTGAATAATTATTCGTATTAATTCATTATAAAAAAGCCCGTCAATGGATGAATTGGCGGGCTTTTTTGCTTTCATTTAGATCTGTCTACTGGTACGAAATGCCATTGAAATTTACATTATCATAATAAAAAGGAATAAAATCGTTTCCGATAACATTGCATGTTACCGCTACCGAAGTACAAACGGTAGATCCAAAAATGCTGGCCACAGCAGTATCGGCTGCATCTCGGCCGTTGGCTATTTTTACCAATCCATTGAGTGGAACCAACCGTGTGGCATCAAACAAAATCCAATTGCCACCAATATAGGCTTCGAAACAAGCATGAAAATCTTGTGGAACTAGCTGAAAAGCATATCCTGTAAAATATCGGGCAGGAATACAGAGCGCACGACACAAGGCAATTCCCAAATGAGCAAAATCGCGGCATACGCCAGCTCGTTCGGTAATGGTATCAAAAGCTGAGGTTTGCGAATCGGTACTTCCGCTCAAGTATTCGACATGGTTGTAAATCCAATCGCTGATCGCGAGTACTTTTAAATAGACGTTCTCGATTTTCCCAAACTGGTTGATAGCAAGACGCTGAAGCTTGTCCGACTGACAATAACGGCTAGGGAAAAGATATTGAATCACATTTGCATCCAGATGCCCCACTTCCACATTGGCCTGTGCCATATATTGATCAATGAATTGATACGAAGTAGAAATAGTAGCTTGATAATTGATTTTGAATACAGCTCCCTGTTTTACCTCAAGGCGCATAAATCGGGTAGACTGATTGTTGGACGAAAACTCCTCTAATTTTATAAAAGGATCAATCATGATTTTTTCTTCCGTCACCATTTGGTTCGTTGCCCTCAGGGCATGAATGTTGAGGATGAGTGTACTATCCGAAAATGCTTTATAGCACAATTCGCTGCTTACGTTGAAATTCATCTATTTTAAAACTAAGTGAATATGACGCATCATTCGATACACCTTTTGTAAGTTAAACAAAATTTAGTCGAAAATCTTAATTCATGGTTTTCATTTATTTCAATTTGAAAAAATCAAAAACAGTACTTAAAATCGCCTTAGATTTCCTTTTTTTTAATTCCTCTTATTTAACATCTATGAACATTCAGCACGAAATAAGCAGTTTCCTGAAAGCTTTTCGAGGCACCTCTTTCCCTAAAATCTCAAGCAAAAAAGTGGCTTTAGAAATGCTTGCAAACGGTGTAGCCGCACTTTGTGCCATATTGGTCTACACAATTTTGCAAAAATTCATCGTAGTAAAAAGCTTCAAAAACCTTTGGGGAATCGCAGCCAAAAAAGATAAAATGCTCATGAGCAAAGACTCGTTTGAATGGATCAGTGGAGTACTCATTTTTGTCATCGCCCTTTTTGTGTTCACTTATGTGGAAGAATTGGTCGAAAAATATTTGGAAGAAAGAGAGAAAAGTAAAGAAAATGAATAGTCGACAATTAATAGTTCTAAAGCCATTGTTGATGTTTTCACCAGCAACGGCAGAAAATTTATAGAAATTCCTTTAATAGCAAATGAAATCCATTGAACTGACAAAACAAACCTATCTAAAAATAAGCCAAACAATCTGAACATGATTTTTACCGACCAATTACAGCAAACATTCACCTTCAATCAATTCCCAAAACGAATCATTTCGATAGTGCCTTCTCAAACCGAATTAATTTGGGATTTGGGAATACGAGACGAGCTGGTTGGTATTACAAAATTCTGCATCCACCCCACCAATATGCACCAAACGATTGCACATGTTGGTGGTACCAAAACATTGAATATCGAGTTGATAAAATCACTACAACCAGATTTGATTATTGGCAACAAAGAAGAAAATGAAAAAAGTCAAATAGAAGCATTCCAACATCATTTTCCTGTTTGGATAAGCGACATTTATACCTTAAATGATGCCTTGGAAATGATACAAGGCATTGGAAATTTGCTCAATAAAGAAAATGAAGGCGCCAAAATAGTTTCTAACATCCTAAACTCATTTGGCACATTGCCTCAAATCGACAAACGTGTGCTTTATTTTATTTGGCGAAAACCCTATATGGTAGCCGGACGAAATACCTTTATTGGCGATTTATTACAACGATTGGGGCTACAAAATTGCATCAAAGAAATCGGAAGCCGATACCCTACCCTATCAATTGACGAACTGAAAAAGTACGATCCTGAATTGATTCTATTATCGTCCGAACCATATCCGTTTTCACAAAAACACCTCGAAGAATTACAACAACACCTACCAAATACAACTATTCAACTAGTAGACGGTGAAGCATTTAGCTGGTACGGAAGCCGATTATTGCATAGCATGAAGGAGTTTGAAAAAATAGCTATTTTATGACGAAAAAATCACATGATTATGTTAAGTCATAATACATGAAATTTATTTAATTATAAACTAGATTGTCCAGAATTTTCCTAATACCAATGAGCGAACCCCAAATTTGTGTAAAACCTTCGCCCTAAACTCCTTATTTTTGCACAAACCGCATTCACGTTTTGGCAAAATCACACAACGAAGAAACGCCTTTGATGAAGCAATTCAATGCCATCAAAGCCAAATATCCTGGCGCATTGTTACTTTTTAGAGTCGGGGATTTTTATGAAACTTTTGGCTCGGATGCAGAAATAGCGAGCAAGATTCTCGGGATCACACTCACCAAACGCGGTGCGGGATCGTCATCAGAAATAGCATTAGCAGGATTTCCTTATCATTCTTTGGACAATTACATGCCAAAATTGGTTCGGGCAGGAATGCGTGTGGCAGTCTGCGACCAATTGGAAGACCCAAAATCAGTAAAAGGAATCGTGAAACGTGGTGTGACCGAATTGGTAACACCTGGTGTGACGTTCAATGATAACGTTCTGAATCAGAGGAGTAACAATTACCTGTGTTCGGTCCATTTTATCACTAAAGAGCTACTTGGAATAGCCATTTTGGATATTTCCACAGGCGATTTTCAAACTGCACAAGGCTCTTGGCCTTATATCGATAAATTGATTCAAAGTTTCCATCCTTCTGAAATCCTTTTCAACAAAGCGAAAAAGAAAGAATTGATGGCGGGACTTGGCGAACGTTGGATTACGTTCGGACAAGAAGACTGGATTTACCAACACGACTTCGCACACGAGAAACTGACCAAACATTTCGGTACACAAAATTTAAAAGGATTTGGTGTCGAGAACTTGAAAGAAGGCATCGTGGCTGCTGGAGCTATTTTGCAATATTTAGCAGATACCGAACACAATGAAATAGCCCACATCAGTTCTCTTTCCCGCATCGAAGAAGAGCGGTTTGTGTGGTTGGATAAGTTCACGATTCGTAATCTAGAATTGGTCTATGCACAGTTTGAAGGCGGAGTGCCATTGATTGATATTTTGGACGATACTCAAACTCCAATGGGAGCCAGAATGCTGAAAAACTGGCTCGTGCTTCCGCTGAAAGAACCTGCTGCGATCAAAGAACGAGGCGATTTGGTGGAAGTGTTTTACAAGGACACTGAAATGTCGGATAGTATCCTTTCGCAACTAAAACAAGTAGGCGATTTGGAGCGTTTGGCATCCAAAGTAGCTGTCAGAAGGGTGAACCCACGTGAACTGAATCAAGTTCGAAGGTCACTTTCTACCATTCATCCACTTCAACAATTACTTTCGGGGAAGAAAGGAGCGTTAAAGGCGTTTGCCGACAAGCTGAATCCTTTAAACTCTTTGGTCGAAAAGCTCGAAACTACTTTGCAACCCGAAGCCCCGATGTTGCTAAGTCATGGCGGAATCATTGCCGAAGGCGTGAGCAAAGAATTGGACGATTTGCGGGCCATTGCATACTCTGGCAAAGATTTCTTGCTTCAAATCCAGCAACGCGAAGCGGCACGCACAGGCATTACATCACTCAAAATCTCATTCAACAAGGTCTTTGGTTATTACATCGAAGTCACCAACACGCACAAAGACAAAGTGCCAGCTGATTGGATTCGCAAACAAACGACCACTAATGCCGAACGCTATATTACTGAAGAACTAAAGACCTACGAAGACAGTATCCTTGGGGCGGAAGAAAAGATTTTTACGCTTGAACAACGTCTTTTTGCTGATTTGATTCTTTATGTGGCTGATTTTGTGCCTCAAATTCAGATGAATGCACGCAGCGTGGCGCAGCTAGATTGCTTACTCAGTTTCGCAACCGTGGCGCGCAAGTATAACTACGTTCGTCCAGAAGTAAACGATTCATTGACGATTGATATTAAAGACGGTCGTCATCCCGTGATCGAAAAGCAATTGGCCGTGGGCGAAGATTATGTGCCGAACGATATTTTCTTGGACAACGAAAGCCAACAAATCATCATTATCACGGGTCCCAACATGGCAGGTAAATCGGCATTGCTGAGGCAAACGGCTTTGATTACTTTGATGGCGCAAATGGGTAGCTTCGTTCCAGCCAAAGCAGCCAAGATTGGTCATGTGGATAAAGTCTTTACCCGTGTGGGCGCGTCCGACAACCTTTCGAAAGGTGAATCTACTTTCATGGTCGAGATGACTGAGACCGCCAGCATCCTAAACAACTTCAGTGATCGTTCACTTATCTTGATGGACGAAATTGGAAGGGGAACCAGTACCTACGATGGCATCTCGATTGCTTGGGCGATTGTAGAGTTTTTGCACCAGAACCAGAAGTTTAGTCCACGTACCCTGTTTGCCACCCATTACCACGAACTGAACCAGCTCGCAGCCGATTTCCCACGGGTGAAAAACTTCAATGTGTCGGTGAAAGAAGTAGCCGACAAAGTCATCTTCATGCGGAAACTAAAAGAGGGTGGAAGCGAGCACAGTTTTGGTATCCATGTGGCGCAAATAGCGGGAATCCCCAATCCCGTCATCCTGCGTGCGCACGAAATCATGCAACATCTGGAAAAAGAAAAAGTCTCTACTTCGACCGCAAAAAAGATGGTCGATTTGCCAAAGAACAATTACCAGTTAAATATTTTCGAAGCGAACGACCCAAGCTATGTGAAAGTGAAGGAACTTCTTGAGAATACGGATATTAATACTATTTCGCCAGTAGAGGCTTTATTGAAGTTGAACGAGATGAAGATTATGATGGGGAAGAAATAGCATTTTTTTGATTTTCTATCCGAAGAGCTTTTGTTTATCTTTGTTAAAAGGAAAATACTATGACCACACAGCTCCATTACAGACTATTATTGAACAAAGAACCTGAGGGAGGTTACACCGTTACTGTCCCTGTTTTACCTGGTTGTATCACATTCGGGGAGACTTTGGAAGACTCTATAAGCAATGCAAAAGAAGCTATCTCGCTTTATTTAGAGAGCTTGGTTGCACACAATGAACCAATTCCAACGGAAGAGAATGTATTTGAATATTCGCTGTCCTTTCCGTTCGAAAGTAACTACGCTATCCCTGCATGAGTAATATAGGTTCTTACACGTCCAAGGAAATTATTCGAGTTTTGGTCAGTAAGGGATTTGTTCTCGACCGACAAAAAAGTTCTCATGCATTGTACATGATGCCAGATGGTACAAAACGTGTCATTGTGCCGATGCATAACAAAGATTTACCCAAAGGCACATTTTTTAGTATTCTCAAACAGGCAGGGATTGATAAGGGAGAATTATAGTTTTGGTTCTGATACTCTACGCCTTTCTTGGTGTTTTCACCAAGAAAAATAATCGGTGATGCAGGAAGAAGTTGTTGGTCAAAAGACCAACAACGGCAATAAGAATCAAAAATCTTATAAGATTCCGAGTTCTAGATGCCCTTTGGAACATCTAGAACATCAGAAAGTATGATCTTAAAAAGATGATTTCAAGGTCTTTACAGCCGTGCCATCTTCATATTTAAGGATAACAATCTCGTTATATGTATCAATAGGAACTTCTTGCCCCTTGATGTTGAAAGCTTTTACTACTTTTTTATTTGTATAGGGCAGTCCGAGATCATCAATAGATGTAACTACTGGTTTGAATAGCTTTATCTCAATATCATCAATCAACATTTGCCTTGCTTCCATCATTGGAATTTTGCCTGAAAGGTTATCCATGCAATTTTGAATATTAGTCAGATCGGATGCAAACCTATTAGTACATACATTAAGTATTAGTTTTTGAGGATCTTTATCTGATTTTCCATCAAGAGTATATCTCTTAGAAAACTTGAAGTTGATGATA
>JAYVIX010000341.1:0-9745 GCA_043769845.1 Cytophagales bacterium | reverse complement strand
TACATACAAAAACACGATTACTTCTTGCGAAAACTCCAAGACCAAAACGATCAATGTCAATGCTTTACCTATTCTGGATTATAGTTTAAAAGACAGTATTTGTATTCTAAAAACGCTCGGCATCTCAAACACTAGTACTGGTGTTTCACTTTCTTATCAGTGGATTTTGAATCCTACCACAGGTTTTACCAATGTATTAGGCACATCCTCAACTTCTCCAAATCCTTCTTATTCGTTCACAACTTCGGGAACCTACGAAGTGAAACTATTGTCAGAAACGGGTGCTGGATGTACCGATTCGCTCAAAAAACAAGTAGTCGTTTTGGATCCGCCAATTCCAAAATTCTCAGTCGACAAGAAAAATGGTTGTGGTCCACTGACAGTTGCGTTTACCAATTTGAGTACTGGAGTTTTGAAAACCTATGCTTGGAATTTTGGAAACGGACAAACTTCAACCTCAAAAGATCCAAGTCCAATACTCTTTGCACCAAGCAAATCGCAAGACACCACTTATTACATCCGATTAAAAATCACCTCTCCTACTTGTGACGATGTGGAATTCCTCGATTCGGTCGTAGTATTCCCGAAACCGTTTGTCGTTTTTGGTTCCGACAAAAACATTGGTTGCTCGCCAGCACCCATTCAGCTGAAAAACAACACCATCGGTCGCCCCGATTCATTCATTTGGAACTATGGCGATGGTACCGCAAACAGTACTACTTCAGAAGGCTTGCATACTCATTTTTTCAGATATTTGGGCAAAAACGACACTACCTACACCGTCACACTCTCCGCTTTCAATGCTTGCGGAAGCGACAGCAAAACTCTGAAAATCAAAGTATTGCCTAATACTGTTAAGGCCTTTTTCAATACCGATGTGTTCGAAGGATGCGTACCTTTGACAGTCAATTTTACCAATCTTTCATCTGGCGGAAGCAATATCAAATGGGATTTGGGCGATGGAAACGTGACCAGCACGCCAAATCCAAGCAATATTTACACCACTGCGGGCGAATACTTCGTAACCTTGTTTGTGAACAATGGCTGTAGCTTCGATACCACCAAACCAGCCGTAAAAATCAAGGTAAATCCTTCGCCAATTGTCAAATTCAATACATCGACAAACATTATATGCCAAAACAACAGCATCGACTTTCTGAACACATCTATTGACATTAAAAAATACACATGGGATTTTGGAGATGGTAGCGCAACTACTACACTCACTTCGCCTAAGCATACTTTTTTGACCAATGGAACTTTCAAAATTATTCTAACAGGACAATCGGCCACAACCAATTGTTTCAATAAGGATTCGGCCACAGTAAGTGTGAGCGAATTGCCAAAACCAGCTTTTACAACTGATGTTTTAGTTGGATGTCAACCTTTGAAAGTGAATATTAACAACACTTCTACCAATTCGGCCACTTCGGTTTGGAATTTTGCCGATGGAAATACAAGTGGGAACAATAGTACAAGTTTCGATTATGAATTTCTGAAAACAGGCGTTTTTAAAGTAAAACTGGTCAGTACTAGTCCCCTTGGTTGTATCGATTCTACCACCACTACAGTGGAGGTTAATCCAAAGCCTAAAAGTGTATTCTCGCTCTCGCCTACTTTTTCGTGTGAATATCCGGTAAAAGTACAGACGACCAATACTTCCACTGGAGTCATTTCTTCGGCATGGAATTTTGGAAACGGGGCAACTAGCATGCTCAATACTCCATTTACAAACTACACTACATCAGGCGATTATACGGTTCAGTTGATCAGTATTTCGGATAAAAATTGTAGAGACACTGCTACGAAAATATTCAACGGGCACCCATTCCCAAAACCAGCTTTCACGGCTACACCAGTTTTAGGCTGCGAACCTTTAGTCGTTTCTTTCCAAAACAACTCATTATTTGCCACTGATTTTGTGTGGGATTTTGGCGATGGAGCGAGCAAAAGCACTTCCAACAATCCTGTACATGTGTTCAGTAAAAAAGGAATTTATTCGGTAAAAGTAATAGCAACTGGCCAAGGAGTTTGTACCGATTCGCTCACGATTAAAGATATGGTGACGGTGGTAGAAAGTCCTGATGCACAATTCAGCTATCAAAATGAAAACGATCCAGTCCCGCACGGCCAAATCCAATTCACCAACCTTACTCCTGATGCAAAATCGTATCTGTGGAACTTTGGCGATGGTACCAAAACGACCGATAAAAACCCTTCACACCGTTACGATATACATGGCGAAATTCCAATCACACTTATCGCTACCAATGCATTAGGTTGTGTGGACACAACGGTTCAAAAAATCGTCATTGATTTTTACAAAGGTCTTTGGGTACCAACGGCTCTCAGTCCTGAAAACGGAAATGATGAAGCAAGAGTATTTCTACCAAAAGGGAAAAATCTAAAAAAATACAAACTACAGATTTACGACAACTGGGGAATCATGGTATGGCAAAGCGACAAACTAGAAAACGGTAGCCCTTCCGAAGCTTGGGATGGAACTGGCCAAAACGGAAATCCGATGCCACCCGATGTATATGTGTGGCGAGTAAGTGCAGAGTTTGAAGATGGCGGTATTTGGGAAGGCCAAAACATTGGCAATAATAAAAAGACAAAAGCAGTAGGAACAGTGACTTTGATCAGATAAAACAAAATGAACATGTTCCTATTCAACCGTTTAAAGAATTTCAAAATAATGAATAAATTTTATTTTATCATATTCCTTCTAATTGCTTTTGAATCGAAAGCACAGGATCCTACTTTTTCGCAGTATTTCAACAACCATCAATATCTGAACCCCGCCACGGCTGGTTCGGAAAATGGCGTGCGCACTTCGGTCAACTACCGCAACCAATGGCCTTCGCTACCAGGTCATTTCAACTCGTTCACCTTTTCGGGCGACATGGGAATAAAGGCTGCACAAGGTGGTGCTGGGATTCTGATTTTGGACGATCGGGCTGGAAAAAACGCCATGAATACAAACGGTGCCTACCTTAATCTTCAAAAGTTAGTTAGACTTGTTTCTAAAGAAAACAGACTTTGTGTGGCCTATTTCGGTTTTCAGTCTGGTTTTGTACAGAAGCGTTTGAACTGGAATAATGTCGTATTCACCGACCAATTGGATCCCCTTTTGGGAGTAACCCAAGCGACTTCATCGGCATCGCCTAACACTATTCAAAAAAACTATGCCGATTTTGGAGTTGGCGGATTGCTCCGATACAAATCGTATGGCCATTATTCCGAATTTGGTTTAGCGGTCACCCATTTAAATAGGCCAAATCAATCGTACTACGGCACCGATAGCCGTTTGCCCATGAAATGGACGATGCACTACATCACCCAAATACCAATTGCAAATTGGGGAATGGACAAAGAATCAGACACTTACATTTCGCCTTCGCTGATGATCGAAAAACAAGGTTATTCAGAACAATTAAATCTTGTAGCTCTTCTGCACCGAAACATGCTTTATGGTGGTCTGGGCTACCGTTTCAAAAGACTGAATATAGTGGGACAAAAAGTGGATGCTGCCATCGTACATTTTGGTGTAATGGGTGCCTACGACAACAGCTATCATTGGAAAATTGGGTACAGTTACGATGCTACTATTTCGGGAATCCGTACCAGCACTAGCGGAACTCATGAAATATCGTTAACATTGGAATATGACAAACTACGTCTTGGCAAAAAAGGCATGCTGAATAAAACCAAAGATTGCCGGGACCACAACAATACCGACAAAACATTGCCTGTGTTTTAAATGAATAATTTCAAATAAAATCCAATCAATCTCATTTTCTTATCTTTGTAGAAACGGATATCACCATGTCTACTATCATTACCGACATCAACCAACTGGATCTCAGCAAAAGTTACACCTATGCCGATTATCTCACTTGGCAGTTTGACGAGATGGTAGAAATCATCAAAGGCAAGATTTTCAAAATGAGTCCTGCGCCAAGTACTAAGCATCAGGATATCAGTGTAAACTTGACACGAGAACTGAGCGTTTTCTTAAAAAAGAAACCATGCAAACTTTTCGCAGCGCCTTTCGATGTACGTTTTTTGAAAAACATCGAAGACAAAACGATCACCACCGTCACTCAACCAGATTTGTGCGTGATATGCGACCCAGCCAAAATAGACGAACGTGGCTGCGTGGGCGCACCCGATTTTATCATCGAGATACTTTCGCCAGCCACAAAATCTAAAGACATACACGAAAAATTTGACTTGTACCAAGAGTTTGGAGTAAGCGAATATTGGATTGTAGACCCACTAAGCCAAATAGTGGACGTATTCCTTTTAAAAGATGGCAATTATCAGCTAAAAGGAAAATACACCAATGACGATAAAATAGAAGTACATACACTTCCAGGTTTGGAGATAGAATTGAATGATATTTTTGGTTGAAATATGAGCATCAAGATTTTCAAAACCTCTACTGAAGAAGAACAACAAAAATGGAAGCAAATGGCCAACCAAAGTATCAACGAACGAATGGCGACCATGTTCCATTTGCAACGCATGGCCTATCCAGACACGTTTGATCCCATCACTTTAAAAAGAAAGCCTTTGGAGCATCTTATTACGATAAAAAAAACGAGTCTGTAAAGAAAATGGACATCTCAGACGAAGAACTTGTAAAAATAGTGAAAGCTTTTAATGCTGCAGATGTCGAATACATGCTTATTGGAGGATTTGCTGTGAGTTATTACGGATACTCTAGAACCACTGCCGATTTTGATTTATGGGTAAAACCTACTAATCAAAACAGAGATAAAATCATGACGTCAATTCTTCATCTTGGGTATACAAAAGAAGAAATTCAAGAATTAAGTGAACAAGATTTTAGCCAGCCTGTAACCTTTCAGATTGGCGGTAATCATTTTTACGTTGATGTAATGACTTTTATTTCTGGAGTCAATTTTGACGAAGCGTTTGAATTGGCTGTACATGAAAAAGTAAACAATGAAGATCCTTTACGAATTATTCATAGGAATCATTTGATTGTAAATAAGCTACTTACAGGGCGGACAAAAGACAAACTAGATGTAGAATCCTTACAACATATTAAGAAAACGGATTCTTAATCTTAGTCCATCATTAGAAACAAAAATCCCAAGCTCTCACTTGGGATTTTTGTTTAAACTATGCAACTATTAATTATCGACTGTTAACTATTGACTATTTCATTTCCCCATTGCCTCGGCAACTTCGGCCTTAAACATTGCCGCAAATTCCTCTACCGACATGCTTTTTTGGTCTACTTCGAACTTCTTACGGACATTAATTTTGTTATCTTCTTGCTCCTTCTCTCCTATCACGAGCATGTAAGGCGTTTTGGCGACTTCGGCATCACGAATCTTACGGCCTATTTTCTCGTCACGCTCGTCTACCGAACCACGAATGTCAAACTCGTCTAGCAAGTTCTTCACTTCATGTGCATAGTCGTGGAATTTCTCGGAAATTGGCAGGATGATGTATTGCTCTGGCGCTAACCACAATGGGAAGTTACCAGCACAATGTTCGATCAAAACAGCCGTAAACCTTTCCAACGAACCAAAAGGGGCACGATGAATCATGACCGGACGATGTTTCTGATTATCCGAACCAATGTATTCCAATTGGAATTTCTCTGGCAGGTTGTAATCGACCTGGATCGTTCCTAATTGCCATTTTCTGCCCAACGCATCTTTCACCATAAAATCGAGTTTCGGGCCGTAGAAAGCCGCTTCGCCCAATTCAGTAACCGTACTCAAACCTTTCTCGGCAGCTGCTTCGATGATCGCACTTTCGGCCAAAGCCCAATTTTCGTCCGAACCAATGTATTTGGTTTTGTTTTCAGGATCGCGTAGTGAAATCTGTGCTGTAAAGTCTTTGAATCCTAATGAATTGAAGACAAACAAAACCAAATCAATCACACGCATAAATTCTTCTTTCACTTGATCGGGGCGACAGAAAATGTGTGCATCGTCTTGTGTAAAACCTCGTACACGGGTCAAGCCATGCAACTCGCCACTTTGCTCATAGCGATATACCGTTCCAAATTCCGCAAAGCGCAAAGGCAATTCCTTGTACGAACGCGGACGGAACTTATACATCTCGCAGTGATGCGGACAGTTCATTGGTTTCAGATAGAACTGTTCGCCCTCTTCTGGCGTGTCTATCGCTTGAAAAGAATCGGCACCGTATTTTTCGTAGTGCCCCGAAGTGACGTACAATTTCTTGTTTCCAATATGTGGAGTCGTTACTTGTTGGTAACCAGCCTTCTCTTGCGCTTTTTTCAAGAAATTCATCAAACGCTCGCGCAAGATCGTTCCTTTAGGCAGCCACATCGGAAGTCCTTTTCCCACGTTTTCCGAGAACATGAAGAGTTCCATCTCCTGCCCTAATTTGCGGTGGTCACGTTTTTTGGCTTCTTCTAGCAGTCGGAGATGATCTTCCAATTCGCCTTGTTTCGGGAACGAAACAGCGTAGATTCGCGTCAGCATTTTGCGATCGGTATCGCCACGCCAGTATGCACCAGCTACGTTTAGAAGCTTTACAGCTTTGATAAAACTAGTATTCGGAATATGTGGCCCACGGCACAAGTCGGTAAAGTTGCCTTGCTTGTAAAACGTGATTGAACCATCTTGCAAGCCATCGATCAACTCCAGCTTGTATTCGTCTCCTTTTTCGGTGAAATAGTGGATGGCATCGGCCTTACTTACTTCCGAGCGAACGTATTCGCTTTTGGTACGTGCCAATTCCAACATTTTATCTTCTACCTTTTTGAAGTCTTCTTGTGCAAAATGCGTATCACCAAAATCGACATCGTAATAGAATCCTGCTTCGATATTTGGACCTATTCCCAGTTTCACACCAGGATACAACGCTTCCAAGGCCTCTGCCAAAAGATGGGCAGATGAATGCCAAAATGTAGCTTTGCCATCCGTATCGTTCCAAGTGAGCAATTGAAAAGTACAATCTTGTATCAAAGGCAAAGTGGCGTCTTGAACCTTGCCATTTACTTTGGCAGCCAACACGTTACGCATCAAACCTTCGCTGATACTACGGGCTATTTCGATACTGTTAGTTCCTTTCGGATATTCGCGTTGCGAGCCATCAGGAAGAGTAATCTTGATCATTTAATTTAAAGTCTGTAAAACGAGGTGCAAATTAATAGACTTTATTCATTACGCAATGAGTAGACTTATTCGCCTACCGAGTCCTTGACAAAATACTGTGCTTTTTCTTCAAACTCGTCAAGTGTATTATTCGGTTTCTATTTTCAATAATTCAACCACTTCTTCCAATAAAATAGGAATATCCTTCAGTATGATTTTCCAAACAATATCATTGTCGATAGAATCATAAGCATGAATTACTTTGTTCCTTAGATTTACAGCAACCCTTTTGTATGAAATAGGAATTTCATGATTCAGCTTCAAAAGATTATTCATCGCTTCACCAATAATCTCTAATTCTCGTTCTACTGCTCTTCTTTTTGTTTTATTAGAAAGATACACCGCAAATATTCGCTCTCTTTCTAAGTGTTCATCTATAGAGAGTATTGCTTCTTGAATATCAAGTAGAAACTTCTTTTGTTCTCTATTGATATTCATAGCAGTCTGATTTTGCTTTCATTGATACTCTCGATCAGATATTTGTTGTGTAGCGTTTTTTCGGCTACCAAATCCACTGGTTTATGAAGAAGATTTTCTAATTCTTCACACAATAAAAAGTAATTGTCAGAATAGGTTACAAAGTCTATCTCTGGCGAAAAACTAAAAAGAAAATCAATATCGCTGTTTTTTTTAAGAGTATTTTTTGCTGCGCTACCAAACAAGTAGGCACTTACAGCTCCATACTTGATGAATAGCTCTTTAATCTCAGGTAGTTTTTGTTCAATTGTCTTCTCCATCCAATTGTCTTTAATTAAAACCAAGATACGATTTTCTTTAAAAGTAATTGCTTTTTTTGAATTACGGTCAGTTAACGCAAGGGTCTACCTTGTTCTGATTTTACCTCAGTGTCCGCTGAACTGGTTGAGCGGGACGCTCAATAAACATAGTCCAAGTTGATGCTTGAACTAACACACTTCATGACACTTAGACTAACAGAGAACAAACCTTCAAGGTTTTTAAAAACCAATCAAGTACATTTCGGCTTTATAACCAGAGAAAATATGACTGTTTACGGGATCAAAAACTGCGACATGATGAAAAAAGCCTTCGATTGGCTGAAGGAAAACAAGATCGAATACGATTTTCACGATTACAAAAAATCAGGAATCGACAAAGCAACGATTCAAGAATGGTTAAAAAGCTTTCTGATAGAACAAGTGATCAACACAAAAGGCACTACTTGGAAACAGCTTTCGGACGAACAAAAAAGTAGCATTTCGAATACAGACGAGGCTATTGAATTGATGATTTCGAAACCTTCGATGATTAAAAGGCCTTTGGTGAAGTTGGAAAAGAGTTATTTGTTGGGTTTTGAGGTGGAGAAATGGGGGAAATTAGTAGCTAGTTTGTAGTCATTTAACCGCAAAGGACACAAAGATTATAACAAAGTTCGCTAAGTTTCGGAAGCCTTTTTACCTTAAATATCATCTATTTTTAACTAACAAATTTCATGGGACAATACCTCGCAATTGGCTTAACGCTCAGTTACTCTGCATCAAAAAGAGAAGCTAAAAATCTTGTTTTAGAAGAAGTAATCTCAAAAATGAACATCAAATATGGCTTTGAACCTTCTTTATATACTTTTGAGGAAACTGAACAAAATTGGCACTGGCAAATAAAAGATGACATTTTAGAAAAAGAACTCATTTCCTTTTTAGAGGTCATCTATCCTTTATTAGCAGAACATATCAATCTTAGAGATTATAAAGATGTTTTGAAAAAAATGAAACTTCAAAAACTCACCGAATGGTTAATATTTTTGAAAGATAAAGAGTTTTATGACTTTCAAATACATGATTACAACGAACCAAATTGGCTTTATTTTGATGAAAAACCATTTAGACCAAGCGTTGAAGTTTCTTTCCAAACAATAGGCTTAGCAATGGCTGGAAAAATTATGATCGAAAGTACTGGCGGTTTTTTGCAGCTTTTTGAAGCTGCAATACGGAAAAATTTTACCACATTTGATTTAGCAAAAACTATTAGAGTGTATATAACATGTTAATATACAGCTCGCTGTACTTCCACTGTTAGCGCAAGAGTCTCCCTTGTGCTGATTTTACCCCCAGCGTCCGCTGAACTGACTGAACAGGACGCTCAAGAAAAATAGTCCAAGCGAATGCTTGAACTAACACAATTCATGGTACTTATACTCAGTAAAGAACTCTCGTTCAATAAAAGAATACATTACGATCAAATGGGGAAAGCATCAGCAAAAGAAAAGCGAAAACCTATACCCATCAAAACTTCCTTTCCCCCAATTGCAGATTCTGACACAACCGTTCTCATTTTAGGATCAATGCCGGGCGACAAATCGCTTGAACTCCATGAATATTATGGACATTCAAGAAACAGGTTTTGGAAAATCATCTCAACAATTACTAATAACGATTTACCTCTTACCTATCCTGACAAAAAAGCACTTTTATTGAAATCGAAAATGGGTGTTTGGGACGTAGTACATACCGCAAATAGAAAAGGCAGCCTCGACAGTGCAATTGAAAACGAAGTACCAAATGACTTGGACAACTTCACTGCAAAACTCAAGAATTTAAAAGTCATTGCTTTCAACG
>JAYVIX010000340.1:0-2624 GCA_043769845.1 Cytophagales bacterium | reverse complement strand
GGGAATAGAAGTATCGACCGATTTGGAAAGCCTACGTTTACGTCTGTCAAAAAAGTAGACAGGCGGTACGTTGTGCCGCAAGATCGCCAATGCTTACTTAACCTATCCGATTCGCAAGGCGTTGACTTGGATAGTGCGCCATACAATTTATGGACTATCTATATAGAGGACGAAAACAGCGACTTTGGTTTGTTGGCAAAAATTGCGCCTCTCCTATTAATAAAGAGAAACGTAATGGTCGCATGGTCGCAGTTTACCGAAATTTTCGGCCTTCCATTCCGCAAAGCGACCACTACCAGCCGTGACCAAAACGAGCGGGCGCAAATTGAGGCGATGCTTAAAAAAATGGGTAAAGCTGCTTATGGGCTATTCCCAGAAGGCACAAGCCTAGATTTGGTAGAAAGCAACCGTACTGACTCCTACAAGGTATTCGATGCTTTTATTGACCGTATCAATTCCGAAATAAGCAAGGCGGTATTAGGCCAAACAGGTACTACGGACGAAAAGAGCTTTGAAGGTGCAGCCAAAATCCACGATCAAACACTTGATGACATCATTAACGATGATGTGACCGATTTAGAATTTTGGGTGAACGATGAAGTATTCCCATTCCTGATTCTACACGGTTTTCCGCTTCAGGGCTTGCGCTTCGAACGTGACGACACGGTAGAGGAATCAATGAAAGACAAGTCGGCCAAGGCTTTGCAAGTGTCGCAAATGGGCTGGAAACCTACAAAGGACTGGATCGAAAACGAATTGGGCGTAGAGGTAGAAGATGCCGCCCCAGAGCCAACAACAGACCCATCTACGGACAAAATTCGCCAGGACAAAAACGCCTTCAAAAAGACGGATAAAGAGATCAAAGCTTTATACAAAAAGTAATGTGCGACATCTGCGAAATAGCGAACCATGCACACCCGCCAGCCTCACATTTTGAGGCTGGTTTTGAAGGTTTCGGGGGTATAATTGATGTCATAAAGCGTGTTTATACTAGGGTTTTGATGTCAAAAATAGACCCTTATTTGTGGTCTTTCACGTCTAAAGTGCTGTATGATGGTGTGGAAAAAGGGTATGGAAAGAAGCTAATTGACTTGGATTACGACACGCCCGATGCTGAAATGCTACGTGCTTTACGTCAAAACGTGTTCATGTTCTCAGGTTTTAAGACCTACCAAGAACTGCGAACGATGACCGATGCACTCACTAGCGAAGACGGCAAACCCGTTTCTTTCGATGCGTTCAAGGCAAAGGCATTAGAGATTCACAGCGACTATGACATACGTTTTCTAGAAGCCGAATACGACAATGCTATCAAATCGGCACAGTCAGCCGCACAGTGGGTACGCTTTCAGAAGGAAAAGAAAGAACTTCCACTATTGAAATACGTGACCGTTCACGATAAGCGTGTGCGGCTGGAACATCAGGCATTAGACGGCATTATTCGCCCTGTAGACGATGTGTTTTGGAATAACTTCTTTCCGCCTAATGGTTGGGGTTGCCGCTGTGACGTGGTGCAATTGGATAGGGGAAATATAACGCCAACCGAAAAGATAGTGCCGCCTGAGATGTTGCCGATGTTCAAAAACAATGTAGGCAAATCGGGCGTGATCTTTCCCGAATCGCACCCCTATTACAAAGTAGCCAACACGGACGAAAACAAGGTTAGAGAGTTTCTAAGGCAGAATATTGACGAACTGAAAAACCCAAAATAGTAAACGCTGAATGAAAGGAATACAAATCCTTATTGATTTAAAAGAACGGGTTGCCAAGCCATTGCAAGGCTTAAACAAAATGCTAGGCAAAACCAAAGAACTGGCGGGAAGGCTCAGAAGCTTCGTGATCGCTCCACGGGTTTCAACTGAAAGCCTTGGCATGGTCGACCGCTTGAACGATAGTTTGGGCGGTCTGAAAAAGTATTTGGTAGGTGGAGCTATTGCCGCCTCATTCTTCGCTGTTGGCAACAACGCTGTGGATGCGCTGGCGCAAGTCGAAAAGTTTCAAGTAGTCTTAACCAAGACACTGGGTAATAAAGACATTGCGGCTGGCGCACTCCAAGGGCTTAACGACATGGCCGATAAAACCAATTTTACAAGCGATGAACTGATAGACAACTACACCAAGCTTGCCAACCGTGGTTTGCGACCAGTCGAAAAGAACCTCACAGCCATTGGCGATGTAGCGAACGTACTAGGAAAAGACTTTAGCCAAGTAAACGAGGCGATACTAGACATTTCCAACTCCGAACGGTGGAAGGAATTGGGTATACAATCCGAGAAGGTAGGCGATAAAGTAAACCTGACATTTCGAGGGGTTACACATTCGGTTGCAGCTACTGAAAAGGGCGTTTTAGAAGCTATTACCGCATTTGGACAAATGAACGGTGTACTAGGCGTGACGGCTGAGATTGGAGAAACCACGGGCGGCAAACTAAGCACTTTGCAAGATGGTTTGGCACGTATTTACACCACCATCGGCAAGGAATTACAGCCCGAAATAAACGCTCTTATCGACATACTTAGTAGCCTCGTAGCCACAATCAAAGATGTAGTGCTTTGGATTTCGGCAAACCGTGATTTAATAGGTGAACTGGCAATTATCGTAGGCGTTGCGGTTACGGCTTGGGG
>JAYVIX010000339.1:0-2368 GCA_043769845.1 Cytophagales bacterium | reverse complement strand
TTGTTCCCTCATTTATGCAAAGGAAATTATACCGTTGTCTATTCGATCATAGGTTACAAGACTTTTGTAGCCCATTATACGCTTGACGAAGATGTGTTCGATAAGGTACTTTTACACACCGATACCTGTCATCTGGAATCGGTCACGGTTTTTGGAAAAAGGCAGGAAGAATTTGCTACCATGGCCAAATCTACCCTTTCGGCTGACGATTTGGATCGCGCGCGTGGGCTTTCTTTGGGCGAAACACTGAAAGAATTACCTGGAATTACTACTTTTAAATCAGGAACTTCTATTTCGAAACCCGTCATTCATGGTTTGCACAGCAATAGACTCGTGATTTTGAATGCTGGTTTGCGCCAAGAAGGCCAACAATGGGGCAACGAACATGCTCCTGAGATAGATCCATTTGTGGCTGATAAACTGACTGTTGTGAAAGGGGCTGCTGGTGTTAGATATGGTTCCGATGCCATTGCAGGCGTGGTAATTGTCGAACCTCGTCAAATGCCCAAAGAAAAGGGTGCAGCCGGAGAAATGAATCTTTCCGGTATGACCAACAACCGACAAGGCACAGCTTCAGGACTTTTGGAAGGAAAACTTGGGTTGAATATTCCGCTCACATGGCGCCTGCAAGGCTCGTTCAAAAAAGCCGGAAATACCCAAACGCCTCGCTATTATCAGGCCAATACTGGTTTCGAAGAGCGCAATTTCTCCTACGCACTCGGTTACGACAAGAAATGGTTTTCGTCCGAAATTTTTTATAGCCAGTTTAATACTGATTTGGGTATTTTTGCAGGGGCCGATGTAGGCACGATTGAAGATTTACAAAATGCCATAAAACGTACAGAACCAGCTATTAAGTCAGGTTTTACCTACGAAATAAAACGTCCCTTTCAGCATGTCGAACACGAATTGGTTCGAATCAAATTAGGCATAAAATTGCTTAGAATGGGCAAAATTGGCCTGCAACTTGGTCGTCAGTTTAATGATCGTTCCGAGTTTGATGTCTTGCGTAGTTCGATCGCAAATGCTAAGAAAGACGTGCCGCAACTACAGTTCAAACTTACGACTCACAGTGCCGATTTTACTTTCGAGCATCGACCGTATGGCAATTTATCGGGTACAATCGGGACTTCGTTTATGCGTCAAAGTAATATTTGGCAAGGACGTTTTCTGGTTCCAAATTTTGTGAGCCATTCCTACGGTTTGTTTGCCATGGAAAAATGGAGCAGAAAGAGGGTAGAAGCCGAAGCTGGAATTCGGTTCGATGTGAAAGAATTGGACGCATATCTGAATGAAAATGGAATTATTCAAAAACGAGTTCGCCACTTTTCGAGTCCATCTGCAATACTTGGAATGGCGTATAAAATAAATGAATTATTATTAATACGATTCAATCTAGGTTTTGCCTGGCGCGCTCCTTCGGTGAACGAGCTGTACAGTAAAGGCTACCATCAGGGAACGAAATCCTTAGAAAATGGGGATGCTAGTTTGCTGCCCGAAAAATCAATCAAAGCCATTACTTCTTTGGAATATCAGAGCGAAAAAATAGCGACCGAATTATCGCTTTATTACAATCAGATGTACGATTTTATTTACCTAAAACCAGATTTGCAACAAACTGACGCTGGTTTGGTACCCTTGATTTTGCAAACTACTCGTGGGCCACTCACTTCCAATTCGTACAAACAAATTGATGCTCGTTTTATTGGTGCTGATTTGATGAGTGATTATTCATTCAGTAAATCATTGACATTCATTGCGAAAGGTTCGTTGGTTTTGGCCAAAGACATCTCGAACAATACGTTTTTGGTCAATACGCCACCAGCGAGATACAGCGGTACATTGCGTTATTCGCCTCAGAACAGTGGTTTTAGCAAAAAATACGAACCATTTATCAGTTTTACGGCCTCAAGAGTCGAACGTCAAAATCGTGTAAATGCAAATGAAGATTATGCCCTTCCGCCTGATGCCTACACATTATGTGATGCCGAATTGGGGATAAGTTTGAAAATCGGGAAACAAAAACTGAAATTGAATCTCCAAGTCAATAATGTTTTTGATGTAGTTTATCGCGATTATATGAATCGTTTCAGGTATTATTCGGATGAAATGGGACGAAATTTGGTGTTGAGGTTGAAAGTACCTTTTGGAGTTTATTCCGCAAAAGGCAAAAAATAAAAAGCGTGATTTGGTAAAATTCCAAATCACGCTTTTCTAATTTTTGAAATTATTTTTAGAAAGGCAAATCGTCTGTATCTTGACTGGCAACGATTGGTTCAGCATCTACATAAGCTGTTGCTGCGCTTTTCGATTCTCCACCTGATGAGCCACCTTCTACTTTCCAAGCAGTCAGGTTGGTATACCATTT
>JAYVIX010000338.1:0-41121 GCA_043769845.1 Cytophagales bacterium | reverse complement strand
CTATCGGATTGCCGAATGTAATCGTCTACTTTTCAATTATACAAAGGCTGAGGAATTTTATGGCAAAACGGTCAATAATACTACTTCTGGTGGTTCAGAATTTCCTTTAGCCAAGTATTATTTTGCTCAAATGCAGAAAATGAACGGGAAGTACGAAGAGGCAAATGCTACTTTTGATCAGTTTATTTTGTCATTTCAACCTAAAACAAAAGAAGACGAGACTTATTTAGGACAAGCAAAAGTGGATAAAGAAGGATGTGAGTTTGCGATGATCGAACTGAAACATCCACAACGAGATTATGATTTTCAGGTTTTACCTATTCCTGTCAATTCCAAAGCATCTGATTATTCTCCCGCTGTTTATTTGCACGATTCGTCCATCGTGATTACTTCTGCACGTGAAAACTCGGTAGGTGGCGAGGTGTATGATGCTACTGGCGAGTCGTTTAGCGACAATTTACGCTTTGAAAAGAAAAAAGATGGTAAATGGGCACTTTCGGAGAATAAAGATGGATTCAACGAGTTGGTGAATACCAAATACAACGATGGTGCTGGGGTGTTTACGAAGGATAAGAAAAAGTTTTATTATACCCAATGTGATGACGATCAGGGAGCATGCGCCATTTATGCGACTAAAAAAGCGGCCGACAAATGGTCGAAACCAGTTCGTCTGAACGATCAAATCAACAATAAAGGCGGCTGGAATGCACAACCTTCGCTAAATGAAAAAGGCGATACGCTCTATTTTGTTTCGAAGCGAGAAGGAGGATTTGGTCAGCACGATATTTGGTTCAGTGCTGCACACAAAGGCGAAGATCTTTGGGATACTGCCCGAAATATGGGAAACCATGTCAATACTCCGTTTATTGAAATGTCGCCCAATTTCGATTCGGCAGATCGCACGCTTTTTTTCTCCTCTACAGGACATAAAGGATTTGGAGGTTTGGATATTTTCATGGCACAAGGCGATAGTTTGAAGCAAATCAAAAACATGGGTTTGCCTTTTAATTCGAATAAAGACGATTTTTATTTTGTAGTAGGCGATAAAAAAGGATTTATGTCTAGCAATAGAGATGGTGGCTCTGGGAATGACGACATCTATATGTTCAATACCGAAGGACAAAAAGCACTTTTAGCGATTGCAAATACGGATAAGATTGACACACTTGCTGAAAGTGTGTCTGTAAAAGGAAAAGTGTTGGATCAGGAAACGATGGATGGTGTGCCAGATTTGGATAATCTTTTGACGGATGAAGAAGGGAATGTGCTCAAGAAATCAAAAACCAATAAAGAAGGAGCTTTTAGATACGATAATCTCGATAAAACAAAGAATTACAAGGTTTTACTGAAAGAGAACGATTCGAAATTGACCAATAAGAGCAATTATGTGGTTGCCAATGTGCAAGTAGTAGGTACGAAAGGAAAACCATCAAAGAATCTTTTTGAGAATGTTTATTTTGATTACGACAAGGTGGATCTTCGTTCGGAAGCAATTAAAGTGCTAGATGAGTTGGCTGAATATTGCAAAGAAAATCCTCAGGTTCAGGTAGAGTTGAAAGCTAATACCGACAATTTTGGAACGAACCAATACAATACAAGTTTGTCGGAGAAAAGAGGCGATGAAGCGATGAATTATTTGGTTGTCAAAGGAGTAGATAGAAGTAGTTTGGTGGTTGATGCACAGGGTGAAGGCAAACCAATGGCAACTAATGCAAACGAAATTGGTCGTCAGCTAAACCGTAGGGTAGAGTTCTATTTGCTTGGTGCTAAAGATTTTAAGTCTTCTGGCATGGTGTATAGTTTGCAGCCCAAAAATACCTTGTATTCAATAGCCAAAGAAAATGGAATGACTGTTGATGAGTTGAAAAGATTCAATGGTTTGGAGGGCGAAGATATAAAAGCATTTAGCCCGATTCGGGTACCTCGGAATGAAAATAAATCATTGATAGATCCAGCTACTTTGGGAATAGTAAATATGGTGACGCTTCCTTATTTGCCAAAATCTGAACATGTGGTTTTGACAGATGGGGAAGAACTGTATACAATTGAGCAAGGCAATACGATGTTTTCGGTTGCGAAACAATTCAACATGACCATTGATGAATTGATGAAAATGAATGGTTTGACGGATGTGAAATTGGTTTTGGGACAGAAAATTAAAGTAAGGAAGAAGTGAGCGAGACTAAAATCGTAGAGATTTTAAAATCAAAAGACCTTAAAAGAACTCCAGTTCGTCAGATGGTGCTTACTTCTTTGTTAGAAAGTTCTTTTGCATTATCTCAAAACGATATTGAGAAAAAATTCGAGAATCAATTTGACCGAATTACTTTATATCGAACTCTGAAATCATTTGAAGAAAAGGGTGTTGTACATCGCATTTACAATAGTTTTGGCGAAGCAAAATATGCCATTTGTTCCGAAGGTTGTCATGAGCATTCGCATTCCGACCATCATTTGCATTTCAACTGTTTAAAGTGTAAACATACATTTTGCATTACAGAAGTGCATATCCCACATTTTCATTTGCCTGATGGAATGCAGGCTTTGCAGTATAATTTTTCGGTCGAAGGCTTTTGTAAGTCTTGTCGATAGTTTTTGATCCTCATTAATTTCCGAAAGTTACTTTCTTATGGCTTCATGTATCTAAATTTTAAATGGTACTTTTGTTACAATAAATTATCCTTTTCTAACGGAATTTTAAGCAAAATTAGGCAAGTATGAATTCGAAATTTAAGCTAATTGGCGTTTTAGCGTGTTTAGTAAGCTGGTTCAGTATGCAAGCACAAACGCCAGTGAGTATGAACGGAAAACTGAAATTGGTAGGAAATCAATTAAGTTCGGAATGTGGCAATGCAGTACAACTGCGAGGAATGAGTACACATGGGGTGAATTTTTATCCAGATTGTGTGAATAAAGCAGCATTTACGGCATTGAGTTCAGACTGGAAATGCGATGTTGTGAGATTGGCGATGTATGTCAACGAGCATAATGGGTATTTGACAGATCCTGCAGGTTGGAGATCTGAAATAGATCGCTGGGTGGATGAGATTGGAGCATTGGGAATGTACTGTCTTATAGATTGGCATACTTTGACTCCTGGAGATCCGAACGCAAATCTTGCGAGCGCAAAGGAGTTTTGGGAGCATATGTCTAAGAAACACAGCGGCAAAAAGCATGTTCTTTATGAAATTTGCAATGAACCAAATGGTGTAGATTGGAATACGATTAAAACATACGCCAATACAATTATTCCAATTATTCGTGCCAATGATCCTTCTACCATCATTATAGTGGGGACACCTTTTTGGAGTGGAAAGCCTGGTGATGTGGTCAATAGTAAACTGACTGGTATAAACATTATGTATACGTTTCATTTTTATGCGGCAAGTCATTCGAGTTATCGCTCCGAGGTGCAATCGGCCGCAGCTTCAATTCCGATTTTTGCCACAGAGTGGGGATTGAGCGATGCTACAGGGAATGGTGCAATTAATATTTCAGAAGGCCAATTATGGATGGATATTTTTGCAGGAAATAATAGTGGTTCGCAGAAAATTAGTTGGTGCAATTGGAGTTTTTCAGACAAAAATGAAGCCTCTGCCTCTTTAAAAGCAAATTCATGTTCTGCGTCTAGTTGGACAAATGTGACTACTACTGGTGCTCAAGTGAAAACATGGATCAGTAATCCAGGGAAAAATTTCAAAGCCTGTACGCAAGTGCCCACTTGTAAAGCTCCAAAATTGGGTTCAGACGTTTCATTATGTGGGCTTTCAGGAGGTGTTACTTTGAATACAGGTTTGAGTGCGACCAATAAAAAGTTTGTGTGGAAGCGTGGTACTACTACCTTGTCAGAAACTACTCCAACGATCACAACTTCTACTGCAGGGACTTACAGTGTCACCGTTGATTCTATGGGTTGTGTAAATACAGATGAAGTGGTGTTAGCATCTACTTTACCCGCAGTAAGTTTGGGACCTGCTGCTGATTTGTGTAACCCAAGTACGAAAGTGTTGGATGCAGGAGTGAGCGGAAGCGCATTGACATATAAGTGGAAAAAGGGAAGTGTGGTAGTGGGTGGAAATACCAAAACATATACAGCAACAGAAGCGGGAAACTATTCAGTAACCATAAGTGCAACTAATTGTACTGACCAGACAGGTTCGGTAGTGATTACTTCTTCATTGCCAACAGTAGCCAATGATACCATCTGCAAAAATGAAACGGCCTCTTTGAAAGCCATTGGTACGGGGCCTTTTGATTGGTATGCAACATCTACTAGTGCGGCCAAACTTTTTACAGGAGCTACCTTCACACCTGCACCTACCGCCACCACTATTTATTACGTACAGGCAACACCTGGGCAAGATTATAAAATGGGGCCCGCTGTAAAGGGAGATGATTCGTGGGGAATTACGGATTATACTATAAACGATAAACAGATTCTGATTCAGGCATTGGGGAATGTGACTTTGAAATCAGTAGATGTTGAGCCGAAATCGGGGGCGCAAAATGTGACGATTAATATTACCGATGTGTCAGCAAATTCGGTCATTAAAACGGTTACACAAGCTGTGTCGACTACTCAAACGGCAATCAATATTGGTGCGAGTTTAGTGTCAGGAAAAAAATATAAAATTGATGCAGTAGGGACATCTGGAGAACTTTATTTTAGCACTAAAGGAGCTGCTTGGCCACAAACTACAGCTAATGTTGCAACTGTGCAAGCCAATGATGGAGTCTCTTGGGCGAATACATGGACTGCTTTTATGAACATTACATTTTCAACAGGAAAAGCGTGCAATCGAATTCCTGTTTCGGTAGTCTTGGATAATTGTACGGGCATTGAAGAAGAAACGGATGCTTTGAATAGCGTCAGAGTTTTTCCAAATCCGTCTGATAACTCGTTTTACCTAAGTTTGGGTGCAGGCAATGGTTTGGTTCAGAAAATAGAACTGAGCGATATGGATGGTCGCATTTTGGAAACGAAACTAAAAGCTCAAATGGAAGAACAAATGTTTTTCGGTGAAAATCTTCCGAACGGTCAGTATTATCTTCGTATCATCACGAATAATAAAGTGGTAGTGAAGCCACTTATTAAATTGAAATAAAATTCATATATTTATCCAAATGAAAAAGCCTCGATTATTTCGGGGCTTTTTCATTTGGATAAATCAAGCCTGATTTTCTAAAACTAAAAACGATTTCAGTACATTTGCCGACTTTTTAGTTGTGGCTTGTCGCTTGGCAAACTTCCCTTTAAAGTCAATTTTATAAGAATATTTAAAATGAAACTATACAGTACCAATCACCAATCACCAGATGTCGATTTGAAAGAAGCCGTTTTTCGTGGCTTACCGCAGGATAATGGTTTGTACATGCCTTACGAAATTCCACGTTTGCCAGATTCGTTTTTTGAAAACATTGACAAAATGTCGCTTCAAGAAATGGCTTTCGAAGTAGCCAAAACCTTGGTTAATGATGTTCCTGAAGATAGATTAAAGCAAATTGTATATGATACATTGGCTTTTGAAGTTCCCGTAGTTCAGGTACATCACAATATGTATGGCTTAGAATTAATTCATGGTCCGTCTCATGCTTTCAAAGATTTCGGGGCAAGATTCATGGCGCGAATTATGTCTTATTTTTTGGAACAAGACAAGCGTGAAATAAACATCTTGGTGGCTACAAGTGGCGATACAGGAAGTGCGGTAGCGCAAGGTTTTTATGGAGCCCCAGGTATCAAAGTGACAATTCTTTATCCAAGTGGAAAAGTAAGTGATATTCAAGAACGTCAGCTTACGACAATTGATAAAAATGTGACAGCACTGGAAATTCAAGGCAATTTTGACGATTGCCAGCGTTTGGTAAAAACGGCTTTTTTGGATCAAGAAATCACCAGTAAAGTCAATCTTTCATCGGCCAATTCGATCAATATTGCTCGTCTGATTCCACAATCGTTTTATTATTTTTATGCTTATTCAAAATTGAAGCATTTGAATAAGCCATTGGTATTCAGTGTGCCAAGTGGAAATTATGGAAACATTTGTGGTGGTTTGATCGCTCAGAAAATGGGCTTGCCGATTCACTGTTTCGTGGCTGCGACCAATGCCAACGATTCTATTCCTCGTTATTTGAATTCGGGCAAATTCGAACCAAAAGAATCGGTTCAAACGATTTCGAATGCGATGGATGTTGGAAATCCAAATAATTTCCCACGTTTGGTAGAAATTCATGAGAAAGATTTTGGAAAAATGACTTCCAATATTATTGGCAAAACCTACAACGATGCAGAAACGACCGAAACCGTGAACAGCGTTTTTGATCAATATGGATATACAATGTGTCCGCACACTGCGATCGCTTATCGTGGTTTGAGCGATTATTTGGCGGAACAAAAAGGTGATTTTGTGGGCGTATTTCTTTCTACAGCGCATCCTGCCAAGTTTTTGGACGTATTGGACGAGCGTGTAGCCAAAGGAGTAGTCATCCCGCATAATCTTCAAGAAGTGATGAAGAAGACCAAAAAGTCCATCATCATGAGCAACAAATACGAGGATTTGAAAATTTATTTACTTTCCTAATGATCACTTTCGCCCAAGCTGTTAGTAAAGAAGATCTTGAAGCAATTATTGCTTTACAATCTGTCAATTTGCAACATAATTTGAGCGATGAGCAACGAAAAAGCCAAGGTTTTTTGACCATTTCCCATTCTTTTGATTTATTAAACAGGATGAATAATAATTCATCTAATATACTTGCAAAAGCCAATGACTTAATCGTTGGCTTTTGTCTTTCGATGACCCAAGCATTCGAACAAGATATTCCGATTCTGATTCCGATGTTCAAAACGATGAATTCGGTTGTTTTTCAGGATAAGATATTGAAAGAATACAAATACATTACAGTAGGCCAAGTATGTGTGGGCGAAGGATTTCGTGGTCAAGGTGTGTTTGAAGGTTTGTATAAGGCTTTTCGTGAACAATTTGAGAATGATTACGAGATGGCAATGACCGAAATTGCGCTCAGAAATACACGTTCGCTCGCGGCACACAAACGTGTTGGTTTTGTGCCACTAGAACAATACACCGCTCCCGATGGCGAAGTATGGCAAATGGTGGTCTGGGATTGGCGCAATTGACATTAAATTATTCTGAAACAAAAAACTGACATTCCAAGGCAATAGGAGGCAGGAAGTTTTCGTACTTTTGCGCTCCTTTTGTACATTATGTTAGCAAACGAACTTCAGGCTCTTAGCCAAAATTTGGAAGGCGAATTCTTTACCGACCAAACTATCCGTACGCTTTACGCGACCGATGCTTCTGCTTACAGGGAAATGCCTTTGGCGGTAGCGACTCCAAAATCGGTTTCGGACGTTCAGAAAATCATCCAATTTGCAAGACAACATAAAGTGTCCATCATCCCTCGTACTGCTGGTACTTCACTTGGCGGTCAGGTTGTGGGCAAAGGAATCATTGTAGACGTTTCCAAACATTGGCGTAACATATTAGAACTGAACGTAGCCGAAAAATGGGTGCGTGTACAGCCAGGCGTGAATTTGGATGAACTGAACAAATTCCTGAAACCACATAAACTATTTTTTGGGCCTGAAACTTCTACCAGCAACCGTTGTATGATTGGCGGAATGGTGGGAAATAATTCATGCGGCTCACATTCAGTTATTTACGGTACCACGCGCGACCATGTGATGGAACTCAAAACCATTCTGTCGGACGGAAACGAAGTAGAGTTTAAAGCCATTTCGAAAGAAGAATTTTCAGATAAATGCAAGCTAAATTCCTTAGAAGGAAAGGTGCATCGTCATTTGTACGACATCCTTTCTAAGCCAGAAAATCAAACGGAAATCAGAAATGAGTTTCCGAAACCAACCGTTCGAAGGCGTAATACCGGTTATGCGATAGATGAAATGTTGGAAACCGAAGTGTTTACCGAGCAATCTGTTTTTCCAGTTACCTATGCCGATCGTAGTGGAAAGCGTTTGTTCAACTTCAGTAAATTATTGAGTGGTTCAGAAGGAACTTTGGCTTTTACGACAGAAATAAAACTTAACCTAGTAGATGCACCAAAACCTGTCGTGGCCGTTGTGGCCGTGCATTTGAATTCGATTTACGAAGCGTGTAAGGCAAATCTTATCGCACTCAAATACAAACCTGGTGCGGTAGAATTGATGGACGATATCGTGCTACAATGCGCCAAAAAGAACATCGAACAACAGAAAAATCTATTCTTCGTGCAAGGCGATCCGGTGGCGTTGCTTTGTGTAGAATTTGCCAGAGATACCAAGGAAGAAATAGACCAGTTGGCACGTGAAATGGAAGCCGAAATGCGAGCTAATAACTACGGTTATCATTTCCCTGTTTTAGTGGGCGACCAAGTAAAGTCGGTTTGGGATTTGCGTAAGGCAGGTCTGGGATTGTTGGCCAACATTGCTGGCGATGAAAAGGCCGTTCCTTGCATTGAAGATACTGCTGTAGATGTAAACGATCAGCCTGAATATCTGCTTGAATTCGAGCACATTATGACAAAGTATGGCATGCAATGTGTTTATTATGCCCACATTGGCGATGGCGAATTACACTTACGCCCAGTTCTGGATTTGAAGACTGAAAAAGGCCAGCAACTCTTTTTCGATATCACAAATGATGTAGCTACGCTGGTTAAAAAATACCGTGGCTCACTCAGTGGCGAGCATGGCGATGGTCGTGTACGTGGCGAGTTTATTCCGAAAATGATTGGTCAGAAAAACTACGATTTGCTTTGCGACCTGAAAGCCACTTGGGATCCTGATAATATCTTGAACCCAGGCAAAATCGTGCATACTCCTAAAATGAACGAATCACTTCGTTATAAACGAGGCCAAGCAACTATTCAACCTAACACCATTTTTAGGTTTGAAGAATCACAAGGTATTCTGCGATTGGCCGAAAAATGCAACGGATCAGGTGATTGCCGCAAAACTCACGTGATTGGCGGAACGATGTGTCCAAGCTTTCAAGCGACTCATAACGAGAAAGATACTACCAGGGCCCGTGCCAATATTCTCCGTGAATTCCTGACCAATTCGAGCAAACTCAATAAGTTTGACCACGAAGAAATCAAAGAAGTGATGGATTTGTGTTTGAGCTGCAAAGGCTGCAAGTCTGAATGTCCATCTAATGTGGACGTTGGCAAAATGAAAGCGGAGTTTCTTCAGCATTATTACGATGCAAACGGAGTTCCGCTTAGATCTTGGGCAATTGGAAATATTAGCAAACTGAACGCATTGGGTTCAATTGTGCCTTCTGTGGCTAACTTCTTTATGAACAATGCCATCACAGGCGGTGCGCTGAAAAGCGTATTGGGTGTAGCCAAAAAACGTAGCCTTCCGAATATTTATAAAATCACGTTCAGGAGTTGGTTTGAGAAGAATAGTCGTCAGTTGTCAGTCGTTAGTAGTCAGTCGTCAGGTCAAACTACGAAAGTCAACATCTTCTGTGACGAATTTACCAACTATAACGATGTAGAGATAGGAATCACGATGGTGAAGCTGTTGGTGAAGCTTGGTTATCAGGTAGAAATGCCGAATCATGTAGAAAGTGGTCGTGCGTATTTGTCGAAAGGACTAGTGCGTGATGCGCAAAAATTGGCTCAGAAAAATGTGACTTTGTTGAAAGACGTGATCACTGCTGATGCGCCATTGATTGGGATTGAGCCTTCTGCCATCCTTACTTTCCGCGATGAATATTTGAGTTTGGTGAGCCAAGACCTTTTGACAGAAGCTGAAAAATTGGCGAAAAATTGCTTTACGATAGACGAGTTTTTGGCGAAAGAAATCTTCAAAGGAAATATCACTTCTGAACAATTCACCGATGCTCCGAAGAACATCAAACTGCACGGACATTGTCATCAGAAAGCACTTTCAGGTGTAAGTCATACTCAAAAGCTTCTCACTTTGCCGAAGAATTACAAGTTGGAAACCATCCCTTCTGGTTGCTGCGGAATGGCGGGTTCTTTTGGTTACGAAGAAGAACATTTTGACATTTCGATGAAAATAGGGGAGATGGTACTATTCCCAGCCATCAGAAAAGATTCTGAATGCGAAGTGGCTGCACCCGGTACAAGCTGTCGTCATCAAATAAAAGACGGAACTGGTCGCCATGCCAAACATCCAGTTGAGATCTTGTTTGAGGCATTGAAATAGTTTTTTAGTTCAAAGTTTAAGGTTCTTTGTTAAAAGAATGACAACTTTAAATATTGAATCTTAAACTTTGAACTCTATAATTTAAAATAAATGAAAAAAATATTATTCATTAGTTTTCTCATTATCAGTATTTTGCCCAAAACCATGGCACAAGAATCGGAGGAATTGGATTCAGTCGTCATTGCTCCCAAAAACAATTTATATCGATTTGCTATAGGCATGTCCTACGGTACAGGCAATTTGGTGCTGCGCGACAAAGTCATTTCCACTTTTCGATACAAAGGCAATTATCAACCATTCGGACTTCATTTCGAAGTAAGAAATCAGTACAGCAAATCCAGCTATTCGTTGGAATTTATGAATAGTCCGACCTTGAAAACCGAAACAAATAAGGGATTTGAATACAAAGGAGATTTGGGTGAATTTTATCCTTCTTCTACCGATGGATTAGATTTTAGTACTTTAAAAACGAAAAACTCTTCGTTCAATATCACTCAGCTTTATATGTTAAAAAAAACGGAGTCCAAAGACGTGCAAGTCTATTTCGGGTATGATTTGAGTTCGAGATTTTTTACGAAAAAATTTATTCAGTTTGAATATGTCAACGAGCTGAGAGAACGTATTATGTCGGCTGGTTTTGTCGCCAATTTCGAACTACATATTAATGATAAACATCATTTAGAATACAACCTTTCAGTTCCAATTCTGAGTTATGCCAGCCGAAGTTTGAGCAATGCAAATGCAGATCCAGTCACCGTTTCATCTTCAAAAGTGACCATTCTTGGTAAAGTCGCGGGTTTTGATAGTCGATTTAGTTATCGATTTCAGGCGCATCCACGATTTAGTTTGAAAGCCAGTTACAGCTTTCATTATATGCAAGTTACCTTTCCACGCAAAGAGCAATGGGGAAATAATCAATTGACTGTTGGCGCATTTTTTCATTTTTAAACCAAACTAGATATGTTCTCTCCCAAATTATATCTAAGCGCGTTGCTGTGTATCGCACTGTCGCTTTCGTGCAAAAAAATATTGATCAGTCCTGATTCTACAAGCGACTCGGGTAGAAATTTCGAAATATTCTGGAACGACCTCAATAATGGTTATCCGTATTTCGAAGAAGATAAAATCGATTGGCAAGAACGCCACGATGCCTATGTCAAAAATGTAGAATCTATCACTACGGATCAGCTATATACCTATTTTACATCTATGTTAAAGGGTTTTTCGGATGGCCATTTGAGAGTGGAATACAACGGAAAATTTTATTCAAACGAGAAAGAACAACCCAATTTGGGCGAACTGATCAGAGTGAATAATTCTGGGCGTATACTTGATTTAACTTATTCAAATGTGGAATTGATTAATAACTATACTGAGAATAAAAATACGGAACCACAATACGGTTTTGATAACATCAATGCAGGGTATCTAATAAGCCCTCAGACACAAAAAGGATCAGATGGTTTTAATCCAGAACCAATTGAAATCTGTACGTACGGATTAGTAAAAAGCAATCCAAAAGGAATTTCGAATTTTAAAAATATTTTGTATGTCAATCTGAAAACGTTTAGTACGAATTATTCAATAGAAGGGTTATTGGTGGATTTAATTCAAGACTATCCTTCTGATGGAATGATATTAGACTTGCGGATGAACGGAGGAGGGAATCTGGGCATCATGTGGAATGCGATGAGTGTGTTTTTGCCACAAAATCAGGACTTGCTTAAATATGCGTATGTGAGAGAAAAAGTAGGTCCATTGCCTCAAAATTTTGGTCCAGAGCAATATTTTGGAGTTTCTGCTCGAGGCAATACGCGCTATACCAAACCTGTGGTCGTCCTCACCAACAGGCTTTCTGTTAGTGCGGCTGAACATGCCACCATGGCCATGCGCGAAATGAATAAAACCAGAAAAAACATCAAAATAATAGGTGATTATACGTTTGGTGCGACCAGTTTTATCGTTCAACGTACCTTGCCTTGTGGCATCAAATACACTTTGGTGAATAGCAAAACGTGGGATGCCAATCGTATAATTGTCGAAAAAACAGGTGTAAAACCAGACGAACAAGTGTTTCTGACAGAAGGGAAACTCAGAAGTCTGAAAGATGACCAGATGGAACGCGCCATTGAATTGTTAAATAAGGGATTTTGACATATTAATAATTATTCATATAATTGAAACGTATCTCTTCTGATTTTTGTAAGTAAATTGCGTCACAAATAGAGTTTGTTTTTGCATGAAACGCCTTTTTAGCATTGGTTTTGTTTTCTTTTGTAGCCTACTAGGTTTTGCGCAAGAGGTTTCTATCTCGTTGGGAAACAATACGATAGGTCTCAATCAGCCTTTTGCCATCACGATTACCGTTTCGGACGATCAGCTGAAAAATTACAGCGGTTTTCCGGATATTTCTGGTTTTAAAAAACGGGGCACTTCGTCCATGTCGTCCACCAATATCGTGAACGGAAGCATGAGTTCGACTTCGAGCATTGTACAAAATTATGTAGCCGAAAAAGAAGGAAAGTTTACGTTGAAGCCTTTCAAAATGAAGATCAATGGCAAAGAAGTGAGTTCGGCTGGAACAACAATTACCGTTGGCCCTGCTGTGCAAGCCCAGCGTAGAGGTTTCTTTGATGACGATTTCGATCCTTTCGAAGAGTTTTATGGCGATAGGAAAGGTGCTAGTAAGAAAGAATATGTGGATGTGGAGGATGATGCATTTTTTATGGTTCAGTCCAATAAAAAATCGGTCTATCGGGGAGAAGGTTTTTTAATGATTGCTTCTTTTTACATCAGTCTCAATAATCGGGCGCAATTACAATTTCCGAATAATCTTTCGCAGCAATTGGCAGAAGTTTTTAAGAAGATAAAGCCAGCCAGCTGTTGGGAAGAGAATTTCGAAATTCACGAAATTGTTCCTGAACAAGTAGTGATTGATGGTAAAAAATACAATCGCTTCAAGGTGTTTCAGGCAATGATGTATCCTTTGAACACGCAAACAGTACGTATTCCTGCGGTGAATTTGGATATGATTAAATACAAAGAGGCGAAGAATCCGACTTTTTTTGGCAACAATCTACAGGAAGGACACAAAACCTATACTTCCAAGCCATTCGAAGTAAAAGTCAAAGAATTGCCCCCACATCCATTGCGCGAAACCATTCCTGTGGGTTCGTTTTCGTTGCAAGAAGATATTAGAGGAAAAGGTTTGTTGGCTGGTAAAAGTTTTACGCACAATTTCATGGTAACAGGCGAAGGCAATTTTGCTTCGCTGGAAGCACCAATAATTCTTGAAAATAGTTTCTTCGAATTTTATACACCCGAAACTCGTCAATCAATCAATCGAGGTGATAATAAAGTGACTGGTACAAAGCTTTTTAGCTATCCAGTTATCCCACGGGAACCTGGTAATTATAACCTTGGTGATTATGTACAAATTCCCTACTTCGATCCTGTAAGAGGGAAATATGATACCCTAAAATCGAATTTAAAACTGAAGATAAAAGGTGAAAGTCAGAAAAATGCCACTATTCAGGCCAACGAATACGATAGTTTTTATCAATTAATTGAGCAAGAAAAAAACAAATTCAGTTTCAATTATTATACCGCTTATGTCAAACTAGCAGCCAATCTATTACTTTTGGTCATGTTGGTAGCGACTGGTTTTATCGTTTTGCGTCCTTTGAAAAAGAAATACAGTAAATGAGCAGTTCATACGGAAAAATATTCAAGATTAGCACTTTTGGCGAATCGCATGGTAAAGCAGTTGGAGTCATTTTGGAAGGTTGTCCTGCAGGGCTAGAAATAGACGAAGCCAAAATTCAACGCGATTTGGATCGTAGAAGACCAGGTCAATCTCACATCGTGACGCAACGTCAAGAAGGCGATGCGATTCAAATCGTTTCGGGAGTTTTCGAAGGTAAAGCGACAGGATCGCCCATAGCGATGTTGGTTTGGAATGAAGATCAACGAAGTAAGGATTATTCTCATATTGCCACTTCGTTCCGTCCCTCACATGCCGATTATACTTATTCTGAAAAATATGGAGTAAGAGATTATCGTGGCGGAGGTCGTAGTTCTGCTCGTGAAACACTGGCTCGTGTAGCAGCTGGTTCGGTAGCCAAAATGTTTTTAGAATCTCTTGGGGTCAAAATCACTGCATACGTCACCCAAGCTGGGCCAATCAAATTGGAGACGCCTTATCATGAATTGAATCTTGATTTGGCTGAACAAAACATTGTTCGTTGTCCTGATCTTGAACTGGCCGAAAAGATGATTGAGTTTATTGACGAAACGCGCAAAAATAGAGATACCGTAGGTGGTGTGGTGAGTTGTGTGGTCACTGGAACTCCGGTGGGACTTGGTGAACCAGTTTTCGACAAACTTCATGCCGAATTGGGCAAAGCGATGTTGAGTATCAATGCCGTAAAAGGATTTGAATACGGAAGTGGCTTTGATGGTGTGGCCATGTACGGCTCGCAACACAATGATATTTTTGTAAAAGAAGGCGATAAAGTAAAAACTATTACCAACCATTCGGGAGGAATCCAAGGTGGAATTAGCAACGGTCAGGATATTTATTTCCGCGTAGCATTCAAACCTGTGGCGACTATCATGGCCGATCAGCCGAGTTTGAATGAAGCTGGTGAAGAAATAACAGTAAGTGGAAAAGGCCGTCACGATCCATGTGTGGTGCCAAGAGCGGTGCCAATTGTAGAAGCAATGGCTGCCTTGGTTTTAGCCGATTTTTATCTGAGGAATAAAGTGATCAAACTCTAGTTTATAGTTCAATGTTACAAAGTTCAAAGTTGATACTGATTCAGCTTTGAACTTTGAACCTGAAATTTTGAACGATTAGTCTAACTCCAAATAAGCAACAATGCCGCCTAGCACATTTCGTACATTTTTAAATCCGTTTTGGATCAAAAAGTTTTTAGCACTTTCGCTTCTTTTGCCTGAGCGACAATGAATAATTAACTCTTGCTCTTTGAATTCTTCCAATTCAGCCAATTGATTAGGCAAAGTTTGTAGTGGAATTAATTTTCCGCCTAGATTTGCTTCATCAAATTCCCATTGTTCACGAACGTCAATCAAGTTCAACTTTTCGCCTTTGTCAATCCTCTCTTTTAGGTCTTCTACAGTAATATCCATCTTTAAAAATTAATTGCCTTGATAATTTAGTTTTTGCTCTGATTGGTAGCCGTTTAGATAGCTTTTTACAATATAAAAGCCTGTTTTAAGTCCTGTCAGGTCTATTTCGCTAGCATTTTCCTTGGTCATAACGATTGCTCCTAGTACATTATACACGATCACTTTATCATGTGTTCCGTGCAAATCGACTCTGCCAAAATTTGGGTTGGGCGAAATTTCTAGTGCGTATCTTGCAGAAATTGCAGTTTTCGGGACAATATTCAAAGCACCATTTGCAAAAACGGGACGAATCATGACAGAACCTGGCAAGTTTCGAAATTGCGACCAACCCGCACCTTGGTCATTGTCGTACCAATATTGTTCTTGTGAATTATTATTTCGGTCAAAACCGATGCGCAGCGCTTTCGAATTGGAGCTCAATTGCTGATAACCCACATAAAATCTGCCAGATAGACTCAGTGTTTTGTTTTTAATCGAATAACGAGTGAAAGGATTGAGGCTTGTAGAATATTCGGCACTGTCTTTTCCACTAAAGTATTTGACTGATTCGGTGATGGCATAGAGCTCTTTTCCAGGCTTGCCATTGTCATCGGCCCATACTTTTAGTACCACATTGCTGTTCGCAATATTCATTCCATAATAAGGAAAACTGATGTCGATATGTGTCAAAGTATCTGGGCTGATAAGATCATAACCTACTGCCAATCTAGCTTTTACTTGATCCAGTTGTACGGCTCTTTCATAAGTGCCATCGTCATAGGCGTAGAAATTCTTGAAATCAAAAACAGAAGTAAGTGTGTCGTTTTGTTCGAATAAGTAACTGCTGACATTGCCTATTCCTTTGTTCAAATACACTTTGTTAATTAACTGAAATTCTTCGTTCGGTAAACTAGAAAATGAAGTAAAAGGCTGTTTTATAGGAGTAATGCCCCTGATAATTTTAGAAGATGTTCCTGTAAAATCTATATTCTCATTGTCAGAGTTGCTTTTTTTGCTAAGTGTATACGATGCGGTGGTACTATTTGTATCAACACTTAGGTTTGAAAGACTAAAATCAAATTCAGTTTTGAAAAACGAGGTGTTGATATGGTTGAACGGAGCTGACAAATAAGGTTTAATAATAGACGAAGGCGACTGAGATACCGCTAAATCTGAAAAAAATAGTTTTCCATCTTTTAGTCCTCGTTGGCTACTTACTTTCTTGATCGTATCAATCACAATATAATCGACATGCCAAGAATCGAACATGGCTGAAAGGCGGCCGTAATTGCGGAACTTGAATTTGAAATTGTCGTGAAAAAAAATGCTGTCCGTTACTTTCAAAAGTACTGGATAAAACAAAGTGGGATCTTTGGCCACCGCAAAATCCGATTGCCAAACAGTCTTCCATTTGCCCGCTTTGGTATACAATTGTAGTTCCAAAGAATCGCCTTCGTTGGCATCTGGCTCTTCGCTATAGCCAGCATATTGGTAGAAGAAATGAAAAAACAAAGAATCAGCTTTTGAAAGCGCCCCAATATCAATCGGGTGCGATACTAAGCTATCGGCCTCGCCAATCTGGAATTTTGAAGTCGAGAAATAAGGTTTCCCTTTTGTATCAATTCCATCAAAAGAAGCCACATTGGCCGTTGGGGGATTAACGCAAAGATGATTGTTGAAATACACACCTGACGTAGCACTGAACTTTTGGGCAAGGTTGGCGGTGTCGCTAAAATCTTCCCAGAAAGGTAAAGTAAGTGTCACCGCCTCTGTGCGTAAATTGGGAGTTGCCGAAGCCGTATTTCTACTTCGATCTGGAAAATATTCGAGAGGAATAGTTCGCAGCTGGGCAAAAACTGAGCTGCCGGTCAGAATAAAAAAAAATAGAATCTTATATAGGTATCTCATTATTCTGTTGGTTCGGTAGTTGCACTCTGAGCGGGATCTTGACCTGAAACCCAAACATCAATTATCTGGCCGCGCTCTATGCTATCTCCCATTGCAAACGCTGGTCTTTGTTTGATTATTGTGCCAGCATCTTCTTCGGAAGATTCGTCATATTGTTTTGAACCTAATTCTAACTGCAAGGCTTCCAAAATTCCTCCTGCTTCTGAATAATTAATTCCCACCAAATTAGGAATTGGGATTTTGCCAGAACTCAAACCATCACCAATCACTACATTAATTATTGATCCTTTTGGAAGAGGAGTGCCTGGCTTGATTTCGTGAGAACCCCAGAATTGTTTCAAAACGGCATTTTTTGCAAAATGAGGGACAAAATGTACTTTTCCCAAAATTAAATCATAACTCTGCAAAACCAATTGCGCATTCTTCAACGATGCATCCAATAAATTCGGCATTTTCACTTTTGGGGGACTAGCAGCTGCGATGCTGATGTATATACGTCTGTTTTCTTTCACTTTTGTGCCAGGCTTCGGATACTGCGAAAGAATGGTCAAAGGCTTTTTGTCTTTCACAAACGTACAATCGCTCACTTGATAACGAAGATTCTTCTTTGTTAAATAATCTTCTAAAACGCTCATATTCATGCCTTCCAAATTGGGAACATCTACTGTTTGGCCATGATTGGTCGCATTGGGCAAGTACAAATAGAAGAAGCCTAAGACAATGCCAATGCTCAAAAGCAGAATAATGCTTAGATGAATCGCAAGGTGTTTGAAAGACGAATTTGCCAAAAGAATGAATTTTAAAATGCTAAAATACTCCGAAATAGAACCTGATAAATGCTGGCAAATCTAGTGAAAAAATCAGCTGAATGTGTGTCAGTTGGCTAAAAACAAACGGCCATTTTCTTCGGTCACTAGTGGAAATTTGTCGTCTTTCAGAATCAAAAAACTGTCCAAATCCAAATAATCAGAAAGCGAAGCAAGGTGCAGACCAGAAGAAATGCCCAAACCTGTCTCGACCATACAACCGATCATCGTTTTTAAACCGTGTTTTTGGGCTTCTTTCAAAAGTCTTATGCCATTTAAATAACCGCCTGCTTTCATCAATTTCACATTTATACCATCGAAACACGAAGCCAAGGTTTCAAAATCAGCATGGTCGGTGATAGACTCGTCTGCAAAAATCAAATTAAATGAATTATTTTTCAAGTATTTGTATTCTTCTGAAAAGCCAGCCGGAAATGGTTGTTCGACAAATTCGATTCGGGTTTCGTTTGTTTTTTCTAAATCGGAAAGAAACTGATCGGGATTGGTGTATGCTTCGTTGGCGTCAATCATGAACGGATTTGGGCAAATTCTACGCACTTCTTTCACCAAATCGACCATGTTTTCGCCATTCACTTTCAGCTTGATGTATTTGAATCGATCGGGAGTGTATTGGGTGAAATAATCGGCCAATTTTTCGATTGACATGATTGGAATCGTGTAGGATGTATTGCGAATGCCAGGTTCTGGAAGTTCAAAATAAGCCGCAACGGTTTTGTTTTCTTTGGCACATAGATAATGCACATAAGCCGACTCGATCGCAAAACGGAGTGAGTTGGGGACTGTTTTTATTGAATCGGCCAAACCTGACAGGTTTTTAAAACCTGTCAGGTTTAAATTAGAGAATACAGTTTCAAACAATTCAGGACTTTCGCCATATCTCACATTGGGTGCAGCCTCGCCAATGCCTCTGTGGGTTCCGTCCGAAACGGTGACAAATGCATTGATTTTAAAATCGGTCGCATTGCGCGAAATGGCCCAAGTATATTTCAGGTCAAGCCGAAGAAACTCGATTTTCCAGTGAAGAGCCATTTGGGTTTTGATTTAACCACAAAGAACACGAAGAATTTACAAAGAGCACAAGAAAAACGAGTGGTGTACTTTGGTGAAAATCTTTGTGAACTTGTGGTTTATACAACTTTGATTTAACCACAAAGAACACAAAGGAATCACAACGAGCACAACAAAAAACGAGTAGTCTACTTTGTGTGAATCTTTGTGAACCTTGTGGTTTATAGTACTTTTCGGTGGAGAAAAGTACTTATTTCTTTTTAGCGTCAAGAATAAAATTCTCAGCCATTTTTACGTAATCATCGTTTTTGGCTTCTTTGGCTAAAAGAATTGTTTTTTCAGCACTTGCGATGGCGGCTGTTTTGTTTTGAAGTTTCAGTTCGATTTTCGCTTTTAGCATCACCATATAAAATGCTTTTGGATTTGCCTCAATCGCTTTATTTGTCCAAACTAGCGCCTGATTCAAATCTTTATTGTTTTCAAAATAGTAACTAGCCGATTGAAAATAAGGTCTTGTGTCTGTCGCCAAAGAAGTTTCGATACTTTTCATGACTTTAGCATCAATGTCTGTCGTGATTTTAACTGGCACGCGCGTTTTGTCCCAAATCAATTCTAAAACGGTAGAAGTGGGCGTCATGTCAGCCAAATGGATCGTGAACGTTTCTACTTTTTCAAGATAAGATGTTGGTGTTACTTTTACTTTAAGTAATTCATTTTCAGCTTTATAATCGGCTGTGTTTCCACCTAAAGTCAAATCTTTGTAAAGCATTATTTCCCAAGAATCTTTGTTCGGAATGGTATACATGGCGTATGTTCCTGCTTTTACATCGTTTCCTTCGAATTTTACATCGTCCGAAAATGTGATTTTGGTGGCACTGTTTGCTCCTGTTCTCCATATTTTACCAAAAGGCAGCAGCTCGCCAAAAATCACTCGGCCTTTTACCGATGGTCTCGAATATTCGAGGGCGATTTCGCCAATTCCAAAATTTTGTTTGATCATTTGGGTTGGGCTTGCTTGTGGCACTTTCAATGTTTGAGCTTGTGTTTCAAATGACCAAAATGAAAGAATGGTCGCTCCTAAAATGGCGGTTGATTTTAAGTTTTTCATGTTTTTTGTCTTGTTAAATATATGAATAATTATTCTCCTAGCCATTTTTTCAGGATAGCTAATTGCACTTCATCTGGTTTTCCAATTTTGTCTAATCTGAAACTGAAAGTAGTATAAGGTTCTAGCAAAATAGAAAGTTCACGAATGATGCCATCGCGACTGATTAAGACTTTGATCGAATCGCCCGAATCTTTGGAATTGATAAATTGACTAATATCGGCTCCAACACGATATCCGTCTATACCGATCAATTCATCGTTCACATTCAAGCCACATTTCCAAGCTGGTGCGTTGCGCAAAACCGAAGTGACGGTCATTTTTCCGCCATTATTGGCAATGCTAGCGCCCAGACCAAGATCGGCTTTTCCTGTATTCAGATTTGTCAGTTTCAAACCCGCTTTGTCGAAATAGCTATTGTAGTCGATCGTTTTAGTGCCTCGCACATATTCTTGAAAAAAAGCATCCAGTTTTTTGCCTGCAACAGCTTCGGTTTCTTTTTGGAATTCTTCTTCTGTAAAACCACGTTTCAGTTCTTTGTAATACTTTTTGTAAAGCACTCGCATCAAATCGTCCAAGGTTTTTTGGCCATTACTTCCCGAAATGATTTCGATATCGAGCAATAAACCCAAAACCGAACCTTTTGAATAATAATTGGTGGTCGAATTGTTTGAGTTTTCGTTCGATCTGTAATATTTGATCCAAGCATCAAAACTGGCTTCGCAAACGGGTTGTATTTGTGAGCCTGGCAGATTTTCGATCGTATTTATATTAGAGGCCGAAATTTCGATCAGTCGGTCGGAACTAAGGATGCCAGCACGTTGGCAAATGAGGTCGTCATAATAACTCGTGAAACCTTCGCTCACCCAAAGAAGACTTGTGTAATTTTCATTGTCGTAATCAAAAGGGCCAAGTTCAATTGGGCGAATGCGTTTCACGTTCCATAAGTGGAAATATTCATGTGCGACCAAACCAAGGAAATTTTTATACTGATTTTCGTTGGTGTAAACGGTTCTGGCATTGTGCAATACGCAAGAATTGGCATGTTCCAAGCCGCCACTTCCACTGCTTGCGTTCACTATTATAAACGTGTAGTCTTTGCAAGGATGCTCGCCAATGACTTTGGTGGCTTCGGTACATACTTTTTGCATGTCAGCAGTCAAGCGTTTAGCATCGTATTCGGCTTGGCCAGCCATGGCCACATTGTGCGTTATTCCGTTTACGTCAAACGAGTGAACGGCCTGATTGCCAACAAGAATTGGAGAATCGATCAATTCGTCAAAGTCGACAGCTTTGCGTTTCCAAGAATTTCCTTCGATATTAGGTAGCGAAGTATTGATCTGTTTCCAATTAGGTGAGGGCGAAATTGTCACATCGTACCCTAATTTTTCTTTTGTATCTACTCTTAGAAAAATGGATGCTCCATTGAGTAAAGCCATATCGGCATCGACAAACGATGTGCGCACGCTTAGTTCAAAAGCATATACTTTGTATTTGATTATCAGATCGTCCGAACTACTTGGCGATACTCTCCAATGATTTTTGGCTAGTTTTTCTACTTTTCCATCAGCGGAAGTAAAGCTTTCTACATGTCGCGAAAACTCACGTACCAAATACGATCCAGGAGTCCAAACGGGCATTTTCAAGTCAACAGGATGTTTTTTGTGTCCCGAAATGGTTAGCGTTACCTCAATATAATGGGTTTGTGGTTCGGGAAAGGAAAGTGAATATTGGATATTCATTGCTGCAGAAGACAAAAAGGATGATAATAAACAGAAGAAAATTATTGATATTTTTTTCATACTCATAATGGATGAAATATGTTTATGAATGATGAATGTTTTGGAACATAATTTTATAGAAAATCCTGACCCAGTTTTGTACTGAATCAGGATTCTAATCATTCTTAATTACTAATTTTTAATTATCGTAGCGCAGTAACACCTGGCAATTCTCTGCCTTCCATGTATTCTAGCAAAGCACCACCACCAGTTGAAACATACGATACATCGTCTCCAAAACCAAGGTTGTTTATTGCCGAAGCCGAATCACCACCACCAATCAAAGAGAAACCTCCTTTTTTAGTAGCCGCTACTACCGCTCTTGCGATTGATTCGGTTCCTACTGCAAAATTAGGGAATTCGAAAACGCCCATTGGGCCGTTCCACATAACAGTTTGCGACTCGCTCACGATTTTAGAGAACAATTCTATTGATTTCGGACCGATGTCCAAACCTTCCCAACCATCAGGAATTTCGGCAGCAGCAACCGTTTGACGGTTTGCATCGTTTTTGAAATCATCTGCGATCACGCTATCGATTGGCAAATAGATTTTAACGCCTTTTGCTTCTGCTTTTGCTACTAGTTCTTTTGCAAGATCAAGTTTATCAAGCTCACAAATCGATTTTCCGATGTTTCCACCGAATGCTTTTGTGAATGTGTAGCTCATTCCTCCACCAATAATCAAGTTGTCAACTTTATCAAGCAATTTTTCGATGACAAGAATTTTATCAGAGATTTTTGCACCACCCATAATAGCTGTGAACGGACGGTCAGGATTGCCTAATACTTTTTCAGCGTTGTCCAGTTCGGCTTGCATCACCATTCCTGAAACTTTATCAGTAAAAAACTGACCCATCACCGCTGTAGAAGCGTGCGCACGGTGAGCAGTTCCGAATGCATCATTCACCCAAACATCGCCATAACGAGCTAGTTTTTTAGCAAATTCCACATCGCCTTTTTCTTCTTCTTTGTAAAAACGAAGGTTTTCAAGCAAAAGAATTTCACCTGGTTTTAGAGAAGCGGCCAACGAAACGGCTTCGTCACCGATACAATCAGGAGCAAATTTCACTGTTGTGCCAAATACTTCTGAAAGTCTTTTCACAAGGTGTTTCAACGAATATTTTTCAGTTGGACCATCTTTCGGTCTTCCAAGATGCGACATCAATACCGCACTTCCGCCATCTTTCAAGATTTTGGTGATCGTAGGAATAGTGGCCTTGATACGAGTTTCGTCTGTGATTTCGAATTTGTCGTTCAGAGGCACGTTGAAATCGACACGAATGACCGCTTTTTTGCCTGCGAAATTAAATGAAGGAATGGTTTTCATTATTTGAATATTAAAACGTATGGTTTTTAGGCTATTAATTACACAAGATTATTCTTTTTTGTCGGAAAACGAAAAACTTAATAAAATTGAATGCGTTAGTACTGGAAAAAAGATAAAAATTTCACAATTTTTATCTTTTTTTGTACTTTCCAAATTCTAGCGACCATGCCTAGGCACTATTTTAATCCTGATTCTCCTAGGGTTTCGATTCTTCTGATTAGAGAAGATTTCGACAGTAGTTCTTTGGGTATACTTCATTCTATACAATATAATTCATATGCCAACTACGAAGTAGTGGTGGTCAATATCGGGGCTGACGAAAAGGATGTGATGGACTTGTACAAAGTCTTTCCCAATATCAAGCAGGTAAGTCTAAAGATTAATGTTGAAAAGGAATATGCCCTCAGTGAAGGTTTGAAAATGGCCAAAGGAGAATTTTTACTTTTCCTGAATGGCATAGAAGAGATAAATGAAAATTTTATTGAGTTGTTGGTCAATACGACCAAGAAAAACAGAAGAATAGCCATTGTTTCGCCACAAGTTAGAAGCTTTCATCACAAAGAATTGAATCTTTTTAGTGCGCCAGAGCAACCCAAAGGAATGGGAAATTATTTGGATTTTTCGAACTATAATGCCGTTCAGACCAAAACCGAAGACGAAACGCCTCGCTATTCGCACTTTGCTTGCAACGATGCCTTTCTAGTTTCGATGGAATTTCTTCATCAAATCGAAGACAAGGAAAAAGGTTCTTTTTTCTTTTTAGATGAAATAGACATTGCCGAAACGGTTTTTGAAAATCGATACAAAATCTATTTCGAACCACAAGCCGTTGCCTATTTGGATGACGATAAAGACGAAGAAAATTCAAAAAGTATTTACTACAAAACCCGTAACCGATTAGCTTCTATCCGCAAGCACAAGCAAGGTTTTATGCTTATCGGAATGATTCTTTTGTTTTGTATTTCGTCTATTCCAAGGCATACTTTTCAGCATTTATTGCATTTACGTCTCGATCATATGTTTGCATTTTATCGTGGTGTGGTGTGGAATGTGGTTCATTCCGTAAAAGCAGGCGGTTTCTTTTCTTATTTTAAGTGGAAAAGTCCAATTAATTAAAATGAATAGAATTTATTCTAAATTTATTTTTCAAAACAACCAACTTCATTACTCTGTATCGGGCGAAGGCGAAAAATCACTTTTAATTTTCCATGGCTACGGACACACGCACAAAAACATGCGTGAAATCGAAGAAGCTTTGCAGGGGGAATACAAGATTTATAATTTTGATCTGTTTTTTCACGGCTTTAGCGAATGGCGCCAAAATGATTCTCCTTTGACACATGAATTTTGGCATTCAATGCTTTCTGAATTTCTGAAAGTCAACCAAATCAAGACATTTAGTGTGATGGGTTTTAGTCTTGGCGGAAAATTAGCGCTGGCTACAGTTCAATCTTTCGAAAAACAAATACAAAATCTGTATCTGATAGCTCCTGACGGATTGACGAACAATTTTTGGTACAACACGGCTACTTCTAAACCTTTTAAAAAGCTTTTTAGAAGCATGGTTTTGGCACCTAAACTGTTTTTTAAGTTGATAAATGTGCTTGAACGAGTGCGAATGCTTGACAAAAGCACCAAAAGATTTGCATTACTTCAGATGAATAGCCGTGACAAACGAAGAAGGGTGTATTATTCTTGGATGGTGTACAAAGGAATCAAGCCAGATTTAGGACTTATTTCAAAAGCAATTAATGTAAATGCAATTCATGTAGAACTATATGCAGGTATTTATGACCGAATAATTCCTGTAAATGCGATTCAATCATTTGCTAAGACGATCAAAAACAAAAAATGCCATATTTTGAATACAGGACATAACAATTTGCTAGACGAAGTAGCTTATAAATTCAGTACAGAACTCGAGAAAAGGTAATTTTTTTGCTATTAAATTGTACTTTATAAAGTATTTTTGATTTTTAAATCTTTTTTATTTGCCCAGAGTGCTTTTGAATAAAGGTCTTTTGAAGTTTTAAAGGGTAGATTTTGAAAAATTGGCTTGTTCTGAAAGGTAGAATTTCTGCAAAAAGCGACTTCTCCAATTAATTAGTAGAAAGTGACATGCAGTGCCTTGAAAAGTGAATGTAACCTGACGACCAACCACTTGCGTATATTTGCATAACAATTAACACTTACACATCATGGACAGGAAATTGAGAGTGCTATACTACAGAGGGATTCGTTATACTACTGAATTTTTCAGCAAAAAAACGAATCAATTGAAAGAGGTTACTTATAGAGGTGTTACTTTCATCGCCAGGGTAGCTGAGAAAAGTCCGGTTTCACATGCGCATATGTCGTATCGTGGCATAGCTTACTAGTTGTTTTTATTTATAAGGTTTAGGTTTAAGGCAAAACAAAAAGGCCACTCAATTGAGTGGCCTTTTTGTTTATAAAAAGATTGTATGCTTATTTCGATTCGATTTCATAAGCATTCATACCGTGCTCATGTCCATCTAAACCTTCTGTTTCTTCTTCTGCCGAGACTCTAATACCTGATGTTGCTTTCAAAGTAAAAAAGATAATTAATGCTGCTGCGAAAGATGCTGCGCCAACCGCTCCTATTCCGATCAACTGGCTCATGATTTGAGGACCACCTTTTAGATTGCCAAACAAACCTACCGCCAAAGTACCCCAAATTCCACAAACTAAGTGAACAGAAAGTGCTCCAACTGGATCGTCAATTTTCATTTTGTCAAAGAAAAGAACAGCAAACACTACCAAACATCCAGCAATAGCACCTACAATGATCGAATCCATCACGCTCATCTGATCTGCTCCTGCGGTGATGCCTACTAAGCCAGCAAGGATTCCGTTCAAGACCATTGAAAGGTCAAACTTCTTACTTACAAAGAATATAGTCATTGCAGATATTACAGCACCTGCTGCAGCTGCCATACTTGTAGTAACTAAAACTCTTGAAACTGCGCCAGGAGCGGCTGATAATACAGAACCTCCATTGAAACCAAACCAACCTAACCAAAGTAAAAATGCTCCAATTACCGCTAATGGCATACTGTGGCCTGGTATTGGGTTGATTTTTCCACCGTCAAATTTGCCGATACGTGGACCTAGTACCAAAACACCAGCAAGCGCAGCCCAACCACCTAGTGAGTGCACAATAGTAGAACCTGCAAAATCATAGAAAGGAACTTCCATTGTGTTCAACCAACCATTGCCCCATTTCCAAAAGCCAAGGATAGGATAGACAACGCCACAAAACAAGACAGTAAAAACCATGTAAGCTGAAAGTTTAATACGTTCAGCTACCGCTCCAGAAACAATAGTTCCGCAAGTAGCAGCAAACATACCTTGGAATAGGAAGTCTGTCCAATAGGTATAGCTTGGATAATAAGCAATGGTTTCACCGCCTTCAGGTAATCCGATGCCAAAACCAGCGAAACCAAAGAATTTGCCAGCAAAATCAGCACCAGGGTACATTAGATTAAATCCCATCAAAGCGTACATTAATAAACCAATAGCAGGAGTAATAGTGTTCTTAAACAAAACGTTTACGGTGTTTTTCGACCTTGTCAATCCTGTCTCTAGAGTCGCAAAACCTAAATGCATTATGAATACAAGTGCCGTAGCAATCATCATCCAAAGATTGTGAACCATAAAGGTGGTCTCTGATAAACCTGTTTTTAATTCTTCCATGTTTTTAGGGTTTAAATTTATTAGGTTTTATTATAATTGTATTCTAAGGAAATAGGATGTGTACAAGTTGCACACATCCTATTTTATATTAATATTTAAATTGATTCACCGTGTTGACTAATGTCAAGACCTAGCTCTTCTTCTTCTTCAGATACACGAAGTGGTGAGATTAAATCAGTCACTTTTAGTAAGATGAATGATCCACCAAATGCGAATGCTGAAACGATAACTAAGGCTTTCATATGGGTAAAGAAAAGAGCCGTTTCTCCGAAGAAAAGACCGTTTCCGGTAGTGTTAGCAACATTAACAGATTGATGTGCAAATACACCAGTTAGAATCATACCTACGATACCTCCTACGCCATGGCAAGGAAAAACGTCCAAAGTATCATCAAGAGAAGTTTTTGATCTCCAGTCAACTACAATGTTACTGATTAAACTAGCCACAACACCTATTACAATCGAGTGAGGTATAGTCACAAAACCTGCACCTGGTGTAATGGCTACTAAACCTACTACAGCTCCAATACAAGCACCAAGAGCAGAAGGCTTTTTGCCTTTAATGCTATCGAAGAATACCCAAGCCAATGCCGCTGCTGCAGATGCAGTGTTGGTGGTTGCGAATGCTGAAACAGCTAAACCGTTTGCGCCAAGTGCAGAACCTGCATTGAAACCAAACCAGCCGAACCAAAGAAGACCTGTACCCAATAGAACAAACGGAATGTTTGCAGGTTTGTGTTCGGCATTTGAACGACCTTTCAAATAAATAACTGACGCCAAAGCAGCCCAACCTGCAGACATGTGTACCACTGTACCTCCTGCAAAATCTAGTACTCCCCAGCCAAACAAGAAACCACTAGGATGCCAAGTCCAATGTGCCAAAGGGGCGTAAATGAAAATGCTGAATAAACAGATAAATAAAACGTATGATGTAAATTTTATTCTTTCTGCAAATGCTCCTGTAATAAGTGCAGGAGTGATGATTGCAAATTTCAATTGGAAAAACGCAAATAATGCCAGAGGAATAGTTGGAGCTAAAGACCATGAAGGTCCGTCCAATACTCCTTTAAATAAAAAGAAAGTGGATGGACTTCCAATGAATCCGCCAATATCATCTCCAAAAGCAAGGCTAAATCCTACTACCACCCAAAGTACACTGATCACTGCCATTGCAATAACACTTTGCAACATAGTAGAAACAATGTTTTTCGAGTTTACCATTCCTCCATAGAAGTAAGCAAGGCCTGGAGTCATCAAAAGAACCAATGCGGCAGAAGTGATTACCCAAGCAGTGTCTCCAGTGTTAATGTTCTTCAAGTTTTCTGCCATTAAAGCAGGATCAGGAAGGGTTGGAGTAAACAGGGCAACTAGCGCAATTGCTATTAGCCCTAGAAAAGGAACAATGGTTAGTTTTTTTTTCATGGAGTTTTAAATTTAAGGTTAAGGAATTGTTTTGTTATTTTAATTAAGGTTTAGGTAGATGAATTTTGCAATTTTTCGTGTTTAAGTGAACTAAACAGTTTATACGTTGTTTTTCAAACTACTTTATAAATCAAAGCTAGCAGTCTATTTTATATTTACAAAGAAAATAGGTCGTTTTTTAGCTCTGTTTTTATAAAATGAATGTTTAACTCGTAAGTTAGGCTATTTTTGAAGCTTGTTTATGAAAAAAATGAGCGTTTTTGTTTCAGATTAGTCTTTTTAAGAGGTTTTGTTGTTAGAATTTTAATTCTCTTCTTTTTATGGTTTAGGCCTTTATTTATAAGTCTTTTTATAGAAAAAGGCTTGTATATGATGAACAGAGACTTGAAATGTGATTCGTTATTTTTCTTTGTTTTTATTCTGAAATTGTAAATATCCCAATACTACGTTTTATACATGTTATTTGCACTGAAGGACAGTGTACCTTTATCCAACAAACAATTTGATGACGATAATGCGATTAGGCTTTCCTTTTATACTTCTTTTTCTTTCTTGGCTTCAATGTTTGGCGCAAGATCATCGAAAATCCTTTTTTGCCACGAATCGAACGGTTTCCTATCGTTTACATTATGGCTTCATTCAAGCAGGGACATTAGAATGTAATTCTGATACTACATCCTATTTAATAGAAGGACACAAATGCCATAAAATGGCTATTACAGGCAAAACTACAGGAGCTGCTGCTGCTTTTGCCAAAATCAACGACCGTTGGATCACCTATGTCGATACTACTTCGGGTCTTCCATTTCGGTTTGTGCGCGAATTGCAGGAAAATAAATACAGCAAAGACGAACTGACCGAGTTTGATCGAACAAATAATCAGGCAGTAGTTTCGACCAAGACAGATAAAGACGAATTTCGTGTAGGCTCGTACACCACTACGCCTGATGCGCACGACATGGTGAGTGCTTATTTGTATTTGAATTCGGCACCACTTCATAAGTATAAAGTGAATGACACGATTCAGATCAATGTGTTTTTGGAAGATTCAACTTTCAATTTTAAGATTCGATTTCTGGGAAAAGAAAAAATAAAGACGAATTATGGCAAAATGAAAGCTTATAAAATTTCGCCTATTATGCCCGAAAATACGATTTTTAGTAAAGAAGAAGCAATTTTGTGCTGGATAAGTGCCGATGCGGACCGTATTCCGCTTAAACTAAGAGCTAAGCTGACAGTGGGTGCAGTTGAAATGGAATTGGAAAAGTATTCGGAATACGAACGATTAGAAAATGGTCGATAGTTTTTAGTGAATAGTTTTGTTGTAATATTAATGAATTATTATTCATTAATATTTTAAACTTGAACTTTCGATTTTAAACAATGAACTTTGAACAGTTATTAGTGTCATGAAAGAGCTGCTCAAAAAGCTACGTAAATACGAGATTCAGATTCGCAAAGCGATCAACAACCAAATGCAGGGCGACTTTCATTCGGTTTTCAAGGGTTCAGGAATCGAGTTTGACGATGTTCGCACCTATCAATATGGAGACGATATTCGCACGATCGACTGGAACGTGAGTGCCAAAGGGCATGGGATGTATGTGAAAACATTCAAGGAAGAAAAAGAGCAAATTGTGTTTTTTATTCTTGATGTGAGTGCTTCGCAAGAAATTGGTCGGGCTGGATCGCGCAAAATAGACATTGCCAAAGAGATTTGCGGTTCTCTTGCCCTTTCTGCTTTGCGCGAGAGTAGCCAAGTTGGATTGCTTTGTTTTTCGGATATGAAAGAAAAATATGTCAAGCCAGATAAAGGTCAAAAGCATGGTTATCAGCTCATTTCGACTTTGTATAAGTTGAAACCACAATCTCTCAAAACCAATCTGAACGAAGCGATTCGTTACACAATGGGTTTAATGAAAAAACGAGCTGTCATCATTCTTATTTCGGATTTTATTGATGAAGGCTATCTCGAAAATTTCAAACTGATGTGCAACAAACACGATGTGGTGGCCATTCAACTTTCGGAATTGCGCGAAATGCGGTTCCCACTTTTGGGCATTATTCCTGTTTTCGACAAAGAAAGTAATCGAACAGTTTGGCTCAATACATCTTCGTTTTCATTCCGCAGAAGAATAAATAGTTCGTTTATCGAAAATCGAAAAAACCTCGAAAGCGTTTGTCGCAGAAACAAAGCTAGCTATGCGCAAGTGCTTACACACGAAGACTTTATACCGAAATTGGTAAAACTTTTTAGGCATAGGAATAAATAGTTCCTAGTTAATAGTTGACAGTTAATAGTTTTTCACATTGAAATACTTATTTAAAACTTAGATTCACCAAACAATATACTTGCTTAATTAATACATTAAATAAATTTCATGACTTCTGAAACCATTTTCTTTATCATTATTGGCTTGTTTGTATTTGATTTTGTTTTCGAACAAACGCTTGATTATTTAAATTCTAAAACGCTTCAAGACAAATTGCCCAAAGAGGCCGAAGGTATTTATACCGAAGAAAAATACAAAGCTTCGATTGCCTACCAGCGCGACCAAAGCAGTTTTGGTTTTGCGAGTGCACTTTTTAGTTTCGTACTTTCGGGTGCAATGTTGCTTTTGGGCGGTTTTGGTTGGCTTGATTCCTTGCTTCGCGGTTATTTCGACAATCAGATATTTTTAGCCTTGGCGTTTTTTGGAGTCATTTTTATTGTCTCCGATGTGCTTTCGCTTCCATTTCAGTACTATTCTACTTTTGTGATCGAGGAAAAACATGGCTTTAACAAAACGACTCTCAAAACCTTCATTCTCGACAAAATCAAAGGCTATTTGCTTGGCGTACTAATCGGTGGCGCATTGGTTTATCTGTTGCTTTCATTGATTTTGAACATGGGCGATAACTTTTGGCTGGTCTTTTGGGCAATTGCTACCGTGTTGGTTTTGGGTATCAACATGTTCTATACCAGCCTAATTTTGCCTCTTTTCAATAAACTGACTCCGCTTGAAGATGGCGAACTGAAAACTGCCATTGCCGATTATTGCCAAAAAGAAGGCTTTCCTGGCACGAAAGTATTTGTGATAGATGGTTCGAAACGTAGCAGCAAAGCCAACGCATTTTTTTCGGGCCTGGGTTCGCAGAAAAAAGTAGTCTTGTACGATACACTCATCAACAACCATAGTACTTCGGAATTGGTGGCGGTGTTGGCGCATGAAGTGGGGCATTATAAGAAGAAACATATCGTGCAAGGTTTTGTGGCCAGTATCGTACAAATGGGCGTGATGCTTTTTGCGCTTTCGCTTTTTGTGTTCAATCCTGAAATGTCGAAAGCCTTGGGTGCAGAGCAATTGGCGGTACATATTAACTTGATCGCTTTTGGATTGTTGTTTGCGCCAGTTTCAATGCTTAGTGGCCTGATAATGAACCTGGTTTCTCGCAAAAACGAATTTGAAGCCGATGCATTTGCTGCCGAAACATTCTCTGGGAAAGAACTTGCTACGGCTCTTAAAAAACTTTCAGTCGATAATTTGAGTAACCTTACTCCGCATCCTTTGTACGTGTTTTTTCATTATTCGCATCCTCCTATGTTGGAGCGTTTGAAGGCGATGAATCAAACCAAATAGTGAGTTGTTAGAATTGAATGCAGTTGCAATCTGAAATGGTCATGATTGCAGCAATTTGAGCTAATCAAAAAAACTTTCATTTTGAAGATTCTAATTGATGGGATTCTTTTTTTAATAAGGAGTGTTGATTGTGTTAATTTATTTCAATTAAAATAAAGTCCGTTTGGAAGGTTTTATTGTGCCTAGGAAACGGAGCAAATCACATAGTTGGCAGCACCGTTTTCAATTTCAATTCCTCTAAGGTGCGATTGGAAGCGGTCGATAATTACTACCTCAATTTCCGTAAGGTCATTTTAATTTCTCTAACGTGCGATTGGAAGAATGAAAAAGGCCTATATAATATTGGTAGTTGAGCGGTATCGTGCTTGGGCTTGGATTCTGAAACGTAAGTTGTAAAATCATTTTGTATTTTGGTTCTTCTTTTCAACCCTGACAGGGTTTTAAACTCTGTCAGCCTTAGGACTCTAAAAATCTTTTGTTGTTCGTCCATTTGAAATTTTGATGTTTCAAATGTATTCTTTTATAGATGAATAGCTAATTAGATTAATTATTTTTTCGCCTATTTCAAAACCTGTCAGGTTTAAGATTATTATTTAAATTGAGTATCATTGTAGCCTTATATTGTTCACAATACAAACACAATCACACTTTTCAGCAGCAAAAGCTTTTCGCACAAATCAAAATCTTCTTCCCTTGAAAAATAATTATGTTCGTTTTGCCACTTCTGCCCTTGCGATGGTGGCGTGTGTGTGGTTGTTCAAAAAAGCGTATGCTGGCCAAGACTTGTCGCAAGTATGGCAGTATATTAAAGAAGTAAATCTGTTTTGGGTTGCCATGATAGTAGTAGCCTCATTGGCTTGCCATGTTGTGCGTTCGCTTCGTTGGCAGCTTTTATTGCGTACCGTTGGGAAAGAAGTTTCTTTTTGGAAGTTATTTGCGGCTTTGATGGCAGCCTATTTTGTCAATCAGGCTTTGCCTAGAGTAGGCGAGTTGTTACGCCCTTATTTGCTGAACCGTTCGGATAAGATTAGTTATGGTACATCGCTTGGTTCGGTCATTGCCGAACGTTTGGTAGATACACTTTGTCTTTTGGCCTTGCTGGCTTCATGCTTTATTTTTCTAGGCGATATTACCTACGGTTTTTTCGATTTACACATCAACGCACCTCTGAAAGGCTATTTTGGCGACATGCCCTATTGGAAAATTGGTGCTGGATTCTTGTTGGTGACGGTCATTCTTTTCATGATCGTAGAGCGTTTGCAAAAGAAAGAACAAGCAAAAGTCACTGAAGACAAACCAGTGAATGCCATTGACGAATTTGCAGATGAATCCATCAACGGCATGACAGCTGTGTTGAAATTAGAAAACAAAGGCTTGTTTATTTTTTATACCATTGTCCTTTGGACGATGTATTTTTTTATGACTTACTTGTGGTTTTTTTCATTAGAAGAAACCGCTCATTTGACCGTAAAAGCAGCTATTTTTATTTGGGCGATTGGCAACATTGGCCGTATGGTACCCGTGCAAGGTGGCGGTGCTGGAGCATATCATTATCTCGTAATCCAAGCTTTTTTGCTTTTCGGAATATCATCTAGCGTAGCAGGTGCAATGGCTTTGATGATCCATGGCTTGCAAACCATTATTTATGTGGTGTTTGGTGCGGTGAGTTTGGTAGCCTATATGTTGTTGACCGGCAAAGAGAAAGACCAATAAGAAATCCGTTTTAAGAATTCGACATTTTAAAATATATAAGTAATTGATTTTAAGGCAAATACAGAACTATAGATTATTAACTACAAGCTAATAATCTACTTTTACGAAAAAATAATCGTCTTATTTCCCGACACAAACACTCGGTCTTCCAATACCAATTTCAAGGCTTCATAAAGCACATTGCGTTCCACTTCATGTCCAGTAGCCATCATGTTTTTGGCATTTACGGAATGATCTACAGGAATGACTCGCTGGGTCAAGATAGGCCCTTCGTCCAAATTGTTGTTTACGATATGGGCCGTAGCTCCAATAAGTTTTACACCTCTTTCGTAGGCTTGTCTATATGGATTTGCACCAATAAAAGCAGGCAAAAAAGAATGGTGAATATTAATGATCCTATTCTCATATTGTGCCACAAAACTTGGTGACAAAATGCGCATAAACTTTGCCAATACGATATAATCAGGCTGATAAGGCTTTACCGTTTCAAGCAATTCGGCTTCAAAAACGTCTTTACTTTTTCCTTCGTGCGAAACAAAATGATAAGGAATCCCAAATTTGGACGTGTATTCGGCTAAGTATTCGTAGTTGCCAACAACAGCCAGAATATTGGCTGGCAATTCGCCAAAATGATGGCGACTGAGTAGATCGCTCAGGCAATGATATTCTTTGGTTGCAAACAATACGATGTCTTTTTTCGCCTTAGGATTGATGACCACCCAAGCATCGGAAGGAATGGTAGCAACGAGTGTTGAATACAAACTTTCTTTATCTAAACTTCCAGAAAGCTCCATTCTCATGAAAAAATGATTCGTTTCTTCTTCCACAAACTCGCGCATGATAATGATGTTTAAACCATGCGAAGCGATAACGGTGCTAATTTTGGCAATAAGCCCTTTTTCGTCCGTGCAAGAAATAAGAAGTATGTGTTTGTCCATATCAAAAGGTTCCGAGCGTAAATAAAGCAAAGAATTGGCAAAAATGATTCAACTCATTTTTCAGGCTCGTGCTCAAAAATAGCGTGTTTCGCATTTCTATATTGTTTTGCAATCTTGGCAAAGCACCCAAAAATCCCGTTCTTCGTCCTGTATTCGTTCAAAATCCACCTTTGAACATGAAACCGTACACTTTAAACAACCTTTCATGGCCACTTTACTAGATTTTATCGGCAACACTCCTTTGGTGGAATTGAACCGTATTTACCACAAAAAAGGAATCAAACTATATGGCAAGCTCGAAGGCCACAACCCTGGCGGAAGTGTAAAAGACCGTGCGGCCTACAACATGATCAAATCGGCTATCGACCGAGGCGAAATTAAACCTGGTACAAAACTAATTGAAGCCACTAGCGGAAATACAGGCATTGCATTGGCCATGATTGCCAGACTTTACAATCTGGAAATAGAACTAGTAATGCCCGAAAATGCCACGCGCGAGCGTGTGCTTACGATGGAAGCTTTTGGGGCGACTGTTACGCTCACTCCCAAAGAAAAATCAATGGAAGGTGCGATTGATTATGTCGCAGCAAAAGCAGCTAAAGGAGGATATTTTGTGCTAAATCAGTTTGGAAATCCCGACAATTACATGGCGCATTACAAAACCACTGGCCCCGAAATCTGGAATGACACGGATGGAAAAATTACCCATTTTATATCTGCCATGGGTACTACGGGTTCTATCATGGGCAATTCGCGCTACTTGAAAGAACAAAATCCAAACATTCAAATCATAGGTGCACAACCTACGGATGGCTCTAGCATTCCTGGAATACGAAAATGGCCAACTGAATATTTGCCCAAAATTTTCGAACCTAGCCGAGTCGATCAAATCATAGAAGTATCTCAGGCAGAGGCTACTGCAATGACCCGTAGATTAGCGCGTGAAGAAGGCGTTTTTGCAGGAATGAGTAGTGGAGGAGCCGTTGCGGTTGCACTGAAACTGATGGAAACGATCGAAGAAGGCGTAATCGTTTGCATCATTTGCGATAAAGGCGACAGATATTTGTCGTCAGATTTGTTTGGGTAAGATTTTTATTCCCTACTATAAAAAAGCGAGGCTCCCAAGATTTTTTGAGAGCCTCGCTTTAAATTTCCGCAGAATGCTTTATTTCTTTTTGATCACATTAAATGCGTCCGAACGATACGGCAATTCGATTGTTTTCACGTTTCCGTTTGCTTTCGTAACGTTTGACAAAAATGAATTCATCCCAAGTGCTGTAATCACTCCGTACTCTCTTTTCTCCAGATTTTGAATCAAGATTGAATCTCCAATCACATATTTTTCTTTCATCCCAAAAGAAGCGGCATTTTGAGTTTTAAAAATTTTATGAAGTGGTTTTTCTGTCGTAGTCGCCATCCCATCTTTCAATTTATGTGAGACAAATGCTTTTTTTGAATTCAACACCTCAATTATTCCTGTATAATATTGTCCCATATAGGCTATGATAACTTCTTCTTTTAGTTGGAAATCAGATGTTAAAAGAGCAGGATTTGTAAGACGTGCTTCAATTTCAGGTTCTTCCAAATCGTTGAAATCAATCAAATCAGCCGTAATGATTGCTTTGGTTTCCCAATAGAGCAAGTAAAATGAGTGTTTGTAGTCGACCGAAAGATTGGCCAATACTTGTCCTTTTTTGATCGTGTTTTGTGAATAAAGATTTTCTCGCGCTACTGCAAGCAATCCGTCTTTGTTCAAACCGCCTAACCCCAGAAAATAATGTGCCGTGGCTGAACCCGAAACCACTTTTACCACCCTGAAATTGGAATGATTCAGAGCTGCACTTCCACTCATATTTCCTTGATGAAAAGCGCAAGATGAAAGTAGAACAAAAGAAAGCAGGAAAATACTAGCAGATAGTTTCATTTTAATAATTTGATTTTGATTCAATAATACGTTTTTGCAAATGTATCTCTTTATTGAAAAAAAAAACAACTATTTGTCAAAAATATACATCAACCAATCGTATCGGGCAATGTGATCGTAAACGTAGTGCCGATTCCGAGCATGCTTTCTACCTTGATTGATCCGCTAAGTGCTTCTATTTGTGTTTTGATCAACACCAGCTATATGGGCATTGAAACGTATGAATGGCATAAAAATCTTGTTTCCGTACGATGGTCTTCACGTTTGCAACTGTTAAAAACTGATTTTTGAATTAGGCAAAAAAAATGGCAGGCGAAAATCGCCTGCCATGATATAAGAATGTCAAACTATCGACTGTTAACTATTCACTAAACCCTGTTTGCCTTATAGAAATTGATCAAACTATTTGTAGAACTATCATGACCTGAAACTGCACTTGCGTTTTCCAGTTCTGGTAAGATGATTTTGGCCAATTGCTTACCAAGTTCCACGCCCCATTGGTCGTATGGGTTGATATCCCAAATCATACCTTGTACAAAAATCTTTTGTTCGTACATCGCAATAAGCGTTCCTAATACTCTTGGCGTGATTTTTTTGGCAAAAATCGAATTGGTAGGTCTGTTGCCTGTAAATACTTTGTGTGGAACCAATGCTTCTACTTCATCCTCAGAAATGCCTGATTTTTTTAGTTCTGAACGCGCTTCGTCCGCAGTTTTGCCTTGCATCAAGGCTTCTGTTTGTGCGAAGAAATTGGATAACAATATTTTATGATGTTCGCCAATTGGATTATGGCTATTCACAGGTGCAATAAAATCGCAAGGCACAAGTTTGTTTCCTTGGTGAATCAATTGATAGAAAGCATGTTGACCATTTGTGCCTGGCTCGCCCCAAATGATTGGTCCTGTCGAATAATTGACCGATTGGCCCGATTTGGTTACACCTTTTCCATTGCTTTCCATGTCGCCTTGTTGAAAATAGGCTGCAAAACGATGCATATATTGGTCGTATGGAAGAATTGCGTGCGATTCGGCCTCATAGAAGTTGTTGTACCAAATCCCTAAAAGTGCCAAAACAACTGGAATGTTTTTCTCATAAGGTGCAGTGCGGAAATGATTGTCCATTTCGTGCGCACCCGTGAGCACTTCTACATAATTGTCGAAACCGATGTAAAGAGCAATCGAAAGCCCGATAGCCGACCAAAGTGAATAACGGCCGCCAACCCAATCCCAAAACTCGAACATATTATTGGTATCAATCCCGAATGCAGCGACCGATTTTGCGTTGGTCGAAAGTGCCACAAAGTGCTTGGCTACATGTGCGCTGTCTTTTGCGGTTTCCAAAAACCAAGCTTTTGCCGTTTCTGCATTGGCAATAGTCTCTTGCGTAGTGAAAGTTTTGGAAGCAACTATAAAAAGGGTCGTTTCAGGATTTACTTTTTTCAAGGCTTCTACAGCATGTGTTCCGTCTACGTTCGAAACAAAGTGCATATTCAAACCTGCTTTTCCATACGGTTTCAAAGCTTCAGTCACCATATAAGGACCAAGGTCTGATCCTCCAATTCCAATGTTTACAATATCAGTAATGGCTTTTCCTGTATATCCTTTCCAAGCTCCGCTTCTTACTTTTTCGCAGAAGCCTTTCATTTTCTCCAAAACGGCATTTATTTCTGGCATCACATCTTTGCCATCGCAAAAAACGGGCGTGTTTGAACGATTGCGTAGCGCGGTGTGCAAAACAGCACGATTCTCGGTATTGTTTATTTTTTCGCCTGAGAACATCGCTTCTGTCGCTTTTTTCAAATCGATTGCTTTGGCAAGTTCAAGCAGCAAAGACATGGTTTCTTTGGTGATTCTGTTTTTGGCATAATCCACCAAAATATCATTGAATTCTATATGAAACGAATCGAAACGAGAGGAATCTTGCGCAAACAAGTCCTTCATCTGCATGTCTTTGGTGGCGATATAATGTGCTTGAAGATTTTTCCAAGCTGGAAGTTCTGTGAGGTTAAACGACATTATGTTTTGAGGTTTAAATTAAGATGAAAGCCAAAAAGCCATTCGCAAAACTATTGAAAAACAGGCATAGTACAAATTGCTGGAATTGACATTATAGTAAGTTGGAGCGATTAAAATGAAATATAATTCATTAATATAAAAATCTATTCAGAAGTAGTTTTTAACAAAATTGAAAGTCTACACATCCAAAGTATCAAAAAGGAACAGAAAATCTTGACATTCTACAAGTTTTTATTAAAAAAATATAAGTCTCTGTTTACAAGCCAGAATAGTGAAACGTAGTGTTATTGATTTGTTACAAAATCGAGGTGTAGAATATGCGATATGAATTAATGAAGTTTTTTAGAAAGTGTACATCGCAATCATTCATGTTTACTCAACCGCATTTTAAAAATTAGTTATGATGAAGAAACTTGTATTCTACAGTTTTATATCGTTGTTGTTTGGGGCTGATGTATTTGGACAGACTCTATTCAAGCAAAGAGCGACATGGGATGGACCATTTGATATTAAAATGATTGCGTCTGCTAATCATATTCCAGTCTATATTGACAAAACCTTGGCTGCTACGAAATCAATTCTGGCTGATGGCTTAGTCAGTTCGGCTACCATGTTGATGAATCCTACCGTTTTTGATATTAATAACGATTTTGCAAATAATCCTTTAGCTGATTTTTCTTTAAATCCTCAGTCATTGTTATGTACAAATCCTGAACTTGATTGTGCAAATATTGGATTAACTACAAATACATTAAGCACAGATTGTAATATTGAACGGTACTTAAATCCAGTAAATGTAACCAGAACGTTAGCAATGACTTATTCGGATTATGATACAGATCTGGCCACATTTAGTTCGTCAATGGCTAACTTGGATATTACTAATTGTTCCGAAATTGAAGCTGCGTATTTGTATTGGGCAGGTAATTTTAGGTTGTCTGATCCTACACTAAAACTGGTTGATGGCCCGATAAGTAGCTACAGTGGAAATGGTGATGTTTTTAATGTAACCACTTCAAGTGGATATGAAAAAATTCTATTAAAATTACCAGGGCAGACCCTAACTACCAGTCTGTTACTGCAAATGCACAATACAAAGGTCCTGATGGTAGAAATTACGTTTGCGTGTCAGACGTTACTACAATGGTAAAAGGTCTTGGTGGAGGTGGCTCTTTTTGGGTTGGTAATATTCAATCATATCCACTAAGTATTTACTGTTCAGCCATTCAAAGACGACCAGCCGCCTTATAAAATTTACAGTAAGAAAGGTTATCCTGCACTTTGTGATTATAAAGACAATATAAATTCAGACTGTAAAGAAGGACTAATATGTGAATAACCTCCGATGCAATTGGTGGAAAAAAAATAAGCAATCTGCCAACAGTGTTTTGGGATGAAAAGGGAGAGGAGTAATTTCTCTGAATTTGTTGGCAATTTCGAAATGTCTTAATAAAACAGATTGTCTGAAATAATAGGAAATGCCTTGTGCTAGACTTTTCTTTTCGATTTCATTTCTAATGTGTCCTTTTGCCCATAGGAAGGTTTCGTAGGTAGATGCAAGCATTCGTTCAGATTGTTGCACTGATTGAAACTGGCTAGATAATGAATGAGGTAAAATGCGTTTTTTAGTACTGATAATGTCTAAATAATGAAAATGGTGATTTCGGGCACAGCGCACCCAATAATCAAAATCTTCAAAAGCGAGCGATTCATTGTATCCACCGAGTGAGTCAAAGACCTCTTTTTTAAACATGGTAGAAGGAGAAGGTAGGAAATGTTTTTCAAGTAATTGACCGAAGATTTCTCCACCTGGGGCATTCTCGGGTTTTATTGAAAAGCAGAGATGTTTTCCTATGGGTGTTATTTCTTCCACGTTCGAATACAGTATTCCGAAGCGATCGGGCAGTTTTTCAAATGCTGAAACTTGTAATGCAATTCGATCAAGACATAAAACATCGTCTGCGGCTAAGTCGATGAGGTATTTCCCAGTAGCCAATTTGACCGCATTGTTAAATGCCTTGCAAATACCAATGTTCGTTTTATTTGGTATAAATTGAATGTTGGGAAAGCGTAGGAGGAGGTCGTTGATTTTAGCCACACTTTCGTCTTGAGAGGCATTATCGACTACGATAAGTTGTATGTTTGGGTAGGTTTGATTTAAGACAGAATAAATGGCTTCTTCTACATACTGGGCGTGGTTGTAGCACGTGCAAATAACGGTGACTAAAGGAAGAGGGTACTGTTTAGTCATCCTTGTAGAACTATTAATTACTAATTATTAACTATTAATTAAAAATCTAGTATTCCAATTCAAGACCGAGTTTTAGTCTTAATTCATTCAAAGAGGGGAATTTTTGAACGAGGTATTGATATTTCTCGCTTGGAGTGTAGGCTTTGCGTTCGTTTTCTTCTTTTTTCTCAATCCAATAATCAAGGAATAAGGTACTGCATGATGTTTTTTCTCTTAAATATTCGATGATTTCGGTTTTGAATA
>JAYVIX010000337.1:0-4651 GCA_043769845.1 Cytophagales bacterium | reverse complement strand
GCTGCCTAGCAAAATGAGGTTTCGATCAAATTGGCGATTCGTGAACCATTAGCTCCGCTTCTATATCGTGCAAGATTTTAGCAAAGATGTCGGAATCGTAATTCTGGATGTCTTCTAATATGCTCGCTTTGTTTACCAATGATTGATAGGACAGCGATTCGGCCTTTACTTTTAATTGAAACGCTTTCATAAGGATGGAAATCAAATCTTTCTCTTGGTTTAATCGCTCCAATTGCTTTAGCATGTTTTTGATTTCAGGAATCGAATCAATTATTGTTTGCTGAAAATCTGACTGGTTATCTTTTGGTATAAAATTCATTTCGGAATCTTGGTTTTCCACATAAATCTTAGAAAGTGTATCAAAAAGTATTTTCATTTTGATGGGCTTCACCAGTCGGTGTCTGATGCCCAATTCGTTGCAAGTGGCATGAATGTTTTTATCATCGGACGAACTGTGCAACAGGATAATATGTGCCGTTGAGTTGATTTCGGCCTCCAATATTTTTTTAGTTGTTTCCAAACCATCCATATCTGGCATGTGGTAGTCCATCAGAATGGCATCATATTTTTTTCCTGATGAAATATATTCCAAGGCTTCTATTCCATTTTGGGCTTCGTCAGTACCGATGTTCTTGGTGGCCAGCATATCCTTTAGGATCAATCTATTATTCGTATTATCATCTACTATCAATATGTTTTTGATCTTGTCTAGATTGCTGAAAAATGCGGTGTTTTCCTGCGTAGCCCTAAATGAGACGTCAAAGAAAAACGTGCTTCCTTTTCCTTGTTCGCTCACTACTTGTAGTTTGCTACCCATCAAGGCCAAAAGCTTGTTGGAGATAGTGAGTCCCAATCCGGTACCACCAAATTTGCGCGTGGTAGAAGAATCCTCTTGCGAAAAAGCATGAAATATTTTGTGTATATTTTGTGGAGCAATCCCAACTCCAGTGTCCCTTACCGAAAATCTAAAGTTTGCAACTTCCGAAACCGAATTAGAAAGTAATTCCACTTTAAACTCTATCTCGCCCACTTTTGTGAATTTGACAGCATTTCCTAATAAATTGACTAAAATTTGTTTTAATCTGATGGAGTCAGTCCAAATGAAATGTGGGATTTGGGGCGAAATGTTTATTAATATTTCCAATCCTTTCTCTTGTGCCTGCACCTTGATCATGTCTGAAACTTGGCAACCAATTTCCAACAAGTCGGTCTTTTCGATTTCCAATTCTAGTTTCCCTGCTTCGATTTTCGAGAAATCAAGAATGTCGTTGATTACGTCCAAAAGCAAATTGGCTGATTGGTGAACTGTTGATACATATTGTTTTTGCGTTGTATCCAGTTTTGTTTTTATCAGCAAATCAGAAAAACCGATTACACCATTCAAGGGCGTGCGAATTTCATGGCTCATATTGGCCAGGAATTCGGATTTGGCGATGTTTGCAGCTTCCGCTTGTTCTGTCCTGATCTCTAGTTCAGCGTTTAGTTCTTGTAGAATATTATGTGCATTCTTTAATTCGGTGATATCGGTAACCAAAACAAAGAAACCTTCCACCTTTCCGTTGATGATGTCTGGAATATAATGTGCCCAGGTGTAGCCAGTGTCTCCATTCGTTTTTTCTAATGTTCGTTCAAAGTCCACTTTTTGTCCACTTAGTGCTTTCTGGATGTGGGGCATGTTTTTGGCGAGTAATTCTTCTCCCAAAAGTTCTTTCATATTCATTCCAAGCAGTTCCTCAGAACTTTTTCCGAACCATTCTAAATAGTTCTTGTTGGCATAGCCACAATTCAACTCTTTGGTCCAATAACCTACCATTCCAGGAAGGGCATCTGTAATTGTTTTTAAAAAAGTTCTCTGCGATTTTAAGGTATCTTCTGCATTTTTCCGGATAGTAATGTCGGAAAACGTACAGACTACACCTTGACCATCACCTAAAAAATCGGCATTTATATTGATCCAAGACAAAGAGCCATCAGCTTTGTGTACGCCCATCGTGACATGGTGAAGCGATTTTCCAGTCCGCAATGCTTCCATGGCAGGGTGTGTTTCGCCCGGAAAAGGGCTTCCATCTTCATGAATACATTTCCACAATGGGTCAATCGAGGTTTTGCCAGCCATTTGGTCGGCCGTTAGTCCTAAGATTCTTTCAGCAGAAGGATTAGATGCGATGATGACACCTTGCATATCCTGAATGACGATTCCTTCTGTAATGGAATGGAAAGTAGTATCGAGTCTTTTTTTTGTGAAATGAAGTTCGTTTTCAGCTTCTTTCTGTTCCGTGATGTCTTTCGCGATCCCTAAAAAACCCGAGATCTTATTTTCGTGATCTCTGAGTGTGGTTACCGAGAGTTCAACAGTTTTTCTTGATCCATCTTTATGTATATACGTCCACTCGTTGGTGTCAGAAACTCCTTTTCTAGACTTGAAAACGAGCACCTCAAAACCAGGTGTTATACTGATGCCATATTCTTTTGACAACATAGCCGCTCGGTTCTCGATTTCATTCATGTCATGAAAAAGAGCTGGGGAGTGCAAATCAATCACTTCTTCTGCCGAATAACCTAAAAGATCTTCGGCTCCTTTATTGAAGCTTTTGATTATGCCGTTGGTATCGGTGGCGATGATAGAATAGTCGGTTCCATCAAACATGATTTTTTGGAATTCTGCTAGCTCTCTAGTTTTCTCTCCCTCAGCCTTCATTTGTGTGATGTCGCGGGCAATGCAAAAGAAATTTTCAGAGGTGTCGTCAGGCACACATACCCAATCTAAGATTTTATATGTCCCAGATTTTGTTTGAAAACGGTTGATAAAATGGTCGTTTTTTTTGCCTTCAGTCAACGTTTTTACAATAGAAACGCTAGTTTCAAGATCATCAGGATGTACAAATTCGAGATAGGCTTTTTGTAATAATTCCTGCTCGGACCAGCCCAATGTTTTAACGAAAGCTGGATTGATGGTTTTGAAATAGCCATCAGCACCTGCCACACAAATAATATCGTCCGACAAATTGATAAGATTCGAATAGGAAATCATATCCATTTTTTCCCTTCTTGCCACAATCTGATAAACTACTTCTTTTGATAAAAGGTCAAGTGCGATTCGCTGATCTTCTGTCAATATCTTAGAATGTACATCTATGATACAAAGTGTCCCTAGCGCATTTCCTTCTGGGTCTATAAGCGGAGATCCGGCATAAAATCGAATGTCAGGATTGCCAGTCACCAAAGGATTGTCTTTGAAACGTTCGTCTTTTGTGGCGTCTTTCACTTCAAATATTTTGGTGTCTAGAATGGCATGTTGGCAGAAAGAGATAGATCTGGGCGTCTCATTCGCATCTAATCCAATTTTGGATTTGAACCATTGCCTGTTCTCGTCCACTAGGCTGATGAGTGAGATGGGAACATCACAAATTATACATGCTAGTTTAGTAAGTCTATCAAACTGCTCTTCGGGAAATGAATCTAGAATCTGATAGTGATTCAAGGCTTTCAGTCTTTCCGCTTCTTTTAAAAATGATTTATTTGTACTGATTTCTGACATACTAAATCTTAACTTTTCCTAAATAATACTTGTATAAGCAAAAATGCATAACTATCAATGAAATTTTGTTATACGATAATGTTTAATCCAGAGTTTTATAAAATGTATTCATTTTGAAAAAAATCTGCGTTTATACAAAAAGGACTTATTGGTCTACTTTCGACCTTATGAGAAAATAAATCCATGATGACGTAACTAGTTAATTCTATATTCGTTGTATTAGTTTTGCTTATTATCATAAATACATGTACGGAGTCGTAAATAAAGCCATTCAAGAGTTAGTTACCGAAAACTTTGGAAGTCAAGCATGGGAAAAAGTAAAATCCAGAAGTAATGTAGATGTCAATTCCTTTTTGAGTAATGAACAATATTCGGACGATGTCACTTTTAAGCTTGCAATAGCTGCTTCTGAAGAGTTGAATTTGCCTCTACGTGATGTTTTGTTGGCTTTTGGCGAATTTTGGGTATTAAGTACTGGCAAGAAACATTATGGATCTTTGATGGAATCAGGAGGGAGTTCTTTTAAAGACTTCATCTTGAATTTGCCTAATTTTCATAGTAGGGTAATGTTGTATTATTCAAACATAGTGCCACCTGAGTTTAAAATAGATCAAATAAGCGAGTCTGAAATTCAATTACATTACTTTTCGATAAGGACTGGGTTAACTGATTTTATGGAAGGTTTAATTCTTGGCTTGGCCAAAATGTTTGATACCAAAGTTCAAGTATCCTTAATACAACAAAAAGGGCCGGAGCACGACCACGATATTTTTAAAATCATCCTTTAATCCACAAAAATGGAATTTAAGATTGGGAAAGATACTTTTGATTTATGTACCATGTTTCCTTTTGCTTTTACATTGAATCGCGACCTTTTAGTCGAAAATGTTCAACCAAGCTTGAGTAAACTCAATCCTAATTTGAACGATCAGCCATTTGGTTCAAATTTCATGATAAAACGACCTTGGAGCGCAAAACCAGAGTTTGAATCGATTAAAGGGTATATAGATCAACTTTTTTTAGTTCAGATAAATAACTGCCCACTTGTACTGAGAGGTCAGTTTTTATTGTTACCCACCGAGGACATTTTGCTTTTTTTGGGTACACCTTGGG
>JAYVIX010000336.1:0-5347 GCA_043769845.1 Cytophagales bacterium | reverse complement strand
TGCCATTGAAACTATTTTGCTCAAAAGAAAAACGAACACCCACCCAAAACTTTTATTTCGCATGATCAATCACTTACTATTCACTTTAATGAGTGAAATTAGTAATTTATACATACAAGAATGAATTATGTTTCGATTAGACGGATAGAATTTACGAATTCGAAAAACTTAACGAACTATTTTTCGTCTAACATCTTAGTTCTTACATTTATAGCTCGTTCAAAATATATGAAAAAACTAATTGTAGCTGCTGTTCTTATTTCAGGATTGAGTTCTTGTATGCAAAATCAAACATGGTGGCCAAAAAAACATCACGAAAGTTTAAGACAACACAATCATAAACACAGCAAACACCATAAAGAGGAAGAAAAACTACCCGGACATCACCACGTAGAATAAACATTCTGACAGAGAGTACTTTATATTTTATTACAAAAAAAAAGGTATAATTAAACAACCAGTATGTCTGATAAACGTTAACTTTATTCCATGCCCAAAAGCATGTTTTTTAGTAAGTTGTTTAACTAAATGTTTTAGCCATGAAACTTCAAATCCATTCTATCCACTTCGATGCGGATCAAAAATTACTTGATTACATCGAGAAAAAAGCCAATAAATTACATACTTATTATGATCGAATAACGGATGGAGAAGTTTTTTTGAAATTAGAGAAAGGCGAGGCTATTGATAACAAGATTGTTGAAATCAAACTAAACGTACCTGGTGGCGAGGTTTTCGTAAAGGAGAAATCTAGAACTTTTGAAGCTGCTACTGACATTGGAGTGGAAGCCTTAGAAAAACAACTCAAGAAATTTAAAGACAAAGCATTAGAACAACGATAAATAAAAAAAGGCCGGAATCCCCGGCCTTTTTTTATTTTTGCGCTGGAATAAATAATATGCAACAAAATACATTTTTCTCACATCCTAGTGCAATTGTCGATGAAGGTTCTACAATAGGCTCTAATACCAAAATTTGGCACTTTTCGCACATTATGTCAAACTGTCAAATAGGTGAACGTTGCAATATTGGCCAAAACTGTGTGATTTCGTCAGAAGTAGTTTTGGGCAATAATGTCAAAATTCAGAACAATGTATCGGTCTATACAGGAGTGGAATGTGAGGACGATGTGTTTCTTGGCCCATCAATGGTGTTTACTAATATTCTCAATCCTAGAAGTGCGATTGTTCGAAAAGAGAAATATTTAAAAACGTATGTGCGCAAAGGAGCTTCTATTGGTGCAAATGCCACCATTATTTGCGGAATAGAAATTGGCGAATATGCCCTAATTGGTGCAGGAGCAGTGGTGACAAAAGACGTAAAACCATTTGCGCTACTCATTGGCAACCCAGCCAAACAAACAGGTTGGGTAAGCGAATATGGTCACAAACTCAAATTCGATAAAGAAGGAAAAGCCACATGCCCCGAAGAAAAATCGGTTTACCGCTTATCAAACGATAGCGTGATTAAGTTGATGCCGATTTTGAATTAAGGGTATTACGCTATAATACCAAACCAAAAAGCTGTTCGAAATGGACAGCTTTTTCTTTTCTAACCTCTCAAATTCTGAAGTCCTTTTAGATTCAAAACTAAAATTTTGCTTCCTTTGGCTTCAATTAATTTCTCTGATTTGAAATCGCTCAGAGTTCTTATCAGCGATTCAGTCGCAGTACCTACCGTTTCGGCCATTTCTTCTCTCGACATGTGTACGCTCATTTGTCCTGTTTCAGCATCAGGAATGCCTTTTTTGGCCACAATCGAAACCAAACCATCAGCCACTCGCTTGCGTAACGAATTGTAAGCCAGCTTTATTAACTGATCTTCACGCTCCGAAATTTCGTTTGCCAGCAATTGAATAAACCGATGCGCTACTTCACTATTTTTATGAAGTAAATCTTGAAATTCTTCTTTATTGATTAAAACCAATTCTGCATCATCCATTACTTCAGCAGTTTCTTTGTATTCTTGACCTTCCAGTAAAGCCACATAACCCATAAAATCGCCAGGCTTATAAAAATTGGTAATCAATTCTTTACCATCCTGATTGGTTTTGTAGGTTTTGATACTTCCCTTTTGAACAAAAAACAATTTATTAGGTTTCTCGCCTTCACTATATATAATTTGCTTCTTTTTTATCAGTCGTGGAGATTTGTCGATCGTCAAGTTCTCCAATTCTTTCCAGCCTCTGGCCGTTTGAATAAATCGGTCTAAACCATCGGCATCTTGACTGAATTTTTCGCGCAATGCCGCTGCCTTTGTCAACCTAGATTCTATCGCACTCAAAAGTTCGACTTCCGTAAATGGTTTCGTGATGTAATCGTCCGCACCCATTTCCATTCCTTTTCTGAAATCGGATCGTTCGCTTTTGGCTGTTAAGAAAATAAATGGAATATATTGAAGATCAGCATTTTTATGAATCAAATGTAACACACCATAGCCATCTAAAACTGGCATCATGATATCGCAAATGATGATATCTGGAATGTTAGCAATTGCCTTCTCCACTCCCACTTTGCCGTTTTCGGCCATTTCGACTCCGTAGCCAGCCAATTCCAACAGTTCCGCAGTATTCTCACGAATGTCCTGATTGTCTTCGATGATTAGTATTTTCTTCATTTTATTAGTATTGCATGACAAGTATTGCGTATATCGTAGTTCGTATTGCGACCTCCAGCAACTAAATTCGGTATTTCGATATACTTACTACGAAATACGAAGTACAACAACAAACTGTGTTCCTTTATTCAATTCACTTTTCATTTTCAGCTCACCACCGAGCAGTTCCAAATACTTGGTCACGATGTATAAACCCAAACCTGTACCTTGAATATTGGTGGCGTTTCTGGCTCTGAAAAATCGTTGAAAGAGATGTTCTTGGTCTTCTTTTGAAATCCCTAAGCCTTTGTCTTCGATCCGTATAGATAATTGACTTGGATCAGAATCAACCTGAATTTCAATCGTTTCATTAGTTGGCGAAAATTTGATGGCGTTAGAAAGCAGATTCACGATCACATTTCGAAGCATGTATTTATCAGACTGCAATTTGCTGTTTTTAGAATTATTGGTAAAAATCAAATGTTGACCTTCTTTTGCTAAAGCTTGCATTTCTTGGCACACATCTTCCAACAAATCCACCACATCCACTTCTTCCAATTTCACGGTCATATTGCCTTCTTCCAGCTTCCCAACCGATAAAAATTCGTTCAAAATACTGGTCAGGTTATTTACCGAATTCACGATTCTATTAATATGTTTATCGCGTTTTTCCTGATCTTCCTCGGTTTTGTACTTCCCTAAAAGTGTGGCAGATGAAAGTATGGTACTAAGTGGCGTTTTGAATTCATGCGAAGCCATCGACACAAAGCGGGACTTCAGCTCACCTAATTCTTTTTCGCGCTCGTAGGCAGCATTCAGTTCTTCTTTTGATTTTTCGAGTTGATTCAGTGTTTCCACCAAATCTTCGGTTCGTTTCTGAACTTCTACTTCCAAGTTTGAATTCAGCTGTTTTATCTCCTCGGCAATTTCTACCAATTCACTTTTTTGCTGAATTAGAAGGCCTTCGTTGTACTTTCTGATTGTAATATCAATCACAAAAGCAATCACAAAAAGACCATCTTCGGTATTGAAATAACTCAGACTTATTTCGATCGGGAACTTCTCCCCACTTTTTTTCTGTCCAAACAAATCTCTACCAGCACCCATCGAACGCACTTCGGGATGTACAGCATAATTGGCTCTGTTTGTTTCGTGTTTGTGCTTAAACTCACTAGGAATCAGCATTTCTACCGCATTTCCTTCCAACTCTTCTTTCGAAAAACCAAAAAGCGTTTCCGCATGACGATTCACCAAAACAATGTTTCCTTTTTGGTTTGTAATCACGATGCCAATAGTGGCATAGTTGAACAAAGCCTCAAAACGTTGCTTCTCCTTAATTATCTCCTTTATGTTTGATTCGCTCATTGAAGTATTTTCAATAGGCATAGCTAAGGGTTTGTTGGTTAAAAATCAAGACTTATTTTGAATGATGAATTATAAATGATGAATTATGAATTTAGAGCTTCTATTTATAATTCATCACTCATAATTCATAACTTCACTTACATGTATTTCAAATCGTTATTCGGCTTCAAGTGGATAATTCCAAGCATATTGAAGAACAAGATAATAGGATAGGCTGGATCAAATTCGTGCCATTTTATACCAAAATTGGCTCTACCACCAAACTTGTGATGGTTGTTGTGGTAGCCTTCTCCAAACATCAGAAAATCGAAAGGCAATAGATTTTTAGCCGTATCATCTACTTTGAAATTGACATAGCCAAACTTGTGCGCAAACCAATTGATAACCGCACCATGTACAGGACCCATCAAATAATGAATTGGCAACAATAAATATTCCCAAGCAGCATCGGCATAATGGATGTAAAACAAAGTATACAATGTTCCCCAAGCTACGCGCGAAATCCAATTATCGGCAATGCGTTCCATAAACATCCATTTTGGCACATTTTTTAAATATTTGGCTTCGACAGGGTAGGTACCTCGCAATATACTATTGTAGATATTTTTTGTTTTCCACATCATGTCGCCTAAACCTGTTGAAAAAGAAGGCGAATGTGGGTCATTTTCAGTATCAGCATGTGCGTGATGCAAGCGATGCATGACTCCATAGGCATAAGGACTCAAATAAGACGAACCTTGTGTGATCCAAGTAAGAACATAAAAGAATTTCTCCCAGAATTTATTCATCGTAAACATGCCATGTGCAGCATAACGATGCAGGAAAAACGTTTGGGAAAACAAAGACAAGTACCAATGTGCAGCGAAGAAAATAAGAATAGCAGTCATTCAATAAAGAGTTGTTTCCACAAAAGTAAAATCGTGTACACTGAAAAAACATGACGAAAGTCAGCCTCTGGGATGATTGGAGTTGGAAAACAACTTTCTAAAAAAGATGACTTTTGTTCTGTTGCCAATTTGCATTGCCATGGAAACGTTGGAAAAACCCAAAAAGAAGCTACTCGAAAAATGTTATCACTGTGGGGAGGTTTGCAAAGACGATCTGATAATTGACCAAGAAAAACATTTTTGCTGTAATGGTTGCCTTACAGTGTATAATTTGCTATTCAACAATGACTTGTGCACCTATTACGACCTCGAACAATTCCCTGGCAAAAAAATCAAAACCAAACAAATCAACACCTACGCCTATTTAGATCAGAAAGAGGTAGCCAAACAATTGCTTCAGTTTGAAGACGGCAATTCGGCACAGATTAGCTTTTATATACCCGCCATTCATTGTACTTCTTGTATTTGGTTACTCGAAAATTTGCACAAAATGGAAGAAG
>JAYVIX010000335.1:0-3110 GCA_043769845.1 Cytophagales bacterium | reverse complement strand
CTTGACGAGTTGACATTAGTACCCATTCTAGTCGGTTCCGACCATTTTTTGCCATCAAATTTGCTTTGATAAATATTACCAAGAGCCGGATTGTCTTTCGTGGCTCGGTAAAGAAAAATAGTTTTTGAGTCGGACGAAAGACCAATACAAGCATCATGTTCGGGCATGTTGATTGGAAATTCGGCTACTTTTGAAGGAAGCCAATTGCCATTTGCGTCTTTTGTAGTGTAGTGAATATCTTCAAAATGTTTGCCATCCTTGAATAGTTCGACATTGAAATCGGTTGGTCGTCTGCTGGTGAAATAAATCGTTTTTTCATCAGTAGATACGATAGGGACATATTCGTCATATATGGTATTGATGGCTGTTCCAATATTTTCGATAGTGACAAAAAGTGAATCTTCCACATGTCCTATTGCATTGTCGCAAATTTCAAGTTTTCGTTTTACTTCCGCTGGTCTTGCAATAGCGTTCAAAGTATCAGGAGCGATGATAGTCAGAAAATCTTGATACGATTTTTTCGCTTTTTCGAATTGGTAATTGTAGTGATATGACCTACCTAAGTAATAGTGAATATCGCTTAAATGGTAGCCGTGTGCCAATGCTTTTTCGAAATACGGAAGCGAAAGTGCTTTGTGCCTCGAATTCAGGTAGCAGATTCCGATATTGCATTCTACCTCAGGTATGTTAGGCGATAAGCTGTCTATTTTTTTGTAATCGTGGATAGCGTCACTATAGTTTTTGGCCATAAAACTTTTCTCAGCTTTTGAAACCAGTTTTTTGGCGATTGATTTATACTTGTATGGAACTTCTTGAGCATCAGTATTTACTGATTGCATTAGAAGAGCAAGTACTGCTAAAAAATGTAATTTATTAAACATCACTTATAAGGTTTTTTGAAAAACAAATATAAACCGATATTTAGAACAAAAGGTACTGATGTAATAAATCGGGAAATAATAAACTATATCGTTACTTCGTAGAATTAATTGAATAATTGATTGCCTTTTTCTAATGAAATTGACACATAAATATGTGAATTATAATTCATTTATTTATATAATTAGTTTGTTTAAAGCTTTAAAACGCTTCTTTTTTGTCATTATAGATCAACTTACTTCTAGTGCTGTTAGCACAAATGATGTCATATTCAAAAAACTGACTTAAGTCATTCTTTCAATAGACCTAAGTCAGTTTAATACAAGTTTGGTAGCGATAGTTTTGCTTTGTTCATATTTCATCGAAACACTTTTAGGAATTTTCGAAACACAGCTAAAAACAAAATTACCATGCAATCGCTCATCGAAAAATACAACGTTCCAGGTCCTAGATATACCAGCTATCCGACTGTTCCTCATTGGGATAAAAATGAATTTAATATATCTTCTTGGAGTGAGGGAGTAAAAATTGCATTCGATAAAGAGTCGAAATTAGAGGAGGGAATAAGCGTTTATATTCATTTGCCTTTTTGCGAAAGCTTGTGCACATATTGTGGATGCAATACACGCATCACGGTCAATCATTCGATTGAATTAGTTTACATTTCAGCAGTTATCAGAGAATGGGAGCAATATGTGGCACTTTTTGGCAAAAAGCCTGTCATCAAAGAGTTGCATTTGGGTGGCGGAACACCTACTTTTTTCAGCCCCGAAAATCTTACGTTGCTTCTAAATGGCATTTTTAGCAAAGCCTATATCGCCAAAGATCCAAATTTTAGTTTTGAAGGTCATCCAAATAATACCACAGAAGAACATCTTTTGGCACTTTATGCATTGGGATTCAGGCGAGTAAGTTTCGGCATTCAGGATTTTGATCCAATTGTTCAGGACATTATTCATCGAAAACAAACGTTTGCTCAGGTAGAATATGTGACTGATTTGGCTCGAATGATTGGCTATACTTCTATAAATTTTGATCTGATTTATGGTTTGCCATTACAAACGCTGGATAGCGTCATCCATACGATTGAGAAAGTAAAACTACTTATGCCTGAGCGTATTGCGTTTTATAGCTATGCGCATGTACCTTGGATAAAACCAGGCCAACGTAGGTTTACCGAAATGGATTTGCCCGACAACGAAACCAAGCGAAATCTTTATGAACGTGGGTGCGAAATGCTGGAAAATGCTGGTTATAAGGAAATTGGGATGGATCATTTTGCGTTGCCTTCCGATGCGCTTTATCAGGCTTTGGAAAACAAAACTCTACATCGAAATTTTATGGGTTATACGCCTTGTCACACTACCATGCTCATTGGCTTAGGTTGCTCATCCATAAGTGATTGTGGTACCGCATTTGCACAAAATGCCAAAGTGGTTGAGCAATACATCGAGACGATTGATAAGGGAAGTTTGGCAATTGTGAATGGACATTTACAAACTGAAACTGACAAAATACTACGCCAGCATATTCTGAATATCATGTGCCGAATGGAAACTTCGTGGCAAGATTCTTACAGTCAGACTTTTAGCATGTACGAAACCATCGAACGGCTTCGTGAAATGGAATTGGATGGCTTAATTTATTTGAATTATAATTCATTAAAAATAACAAAAATAGGAAAGCCATTTGTGCGAAATATTTGCATGGCTTTTGACGAACGTTTAAATCAGCAGACGGAAGAAAAACAAGTATTTTCGAAAGTGATCTGATTTAAGTGTAAATTGAAAGTATGAAAATATCCCCAACAGACATTTGGCTTTGTAAAGACGCAGCTAGTCCTTTTAGCAAAAAGGTCGCTTATTTCAGCATGGAAATTGCGGTCGATCAGGCTTTGAAGACTTATTCAGGCGGATTGGGCTATCTTTCAGGTTCGCACATGCGTAGTGCTTTCGATTTGAAGCAAAACGTCATAGGAATCACTATTCTTTGGAAAAACGGCTATTACACCCAGTCGCGCAATTCCGACCAAAGTATGCGTGTCGATTTTATGGATCATTATTATCCGTTTCTGGTAGATACAGGTATTTTGTTTCCTGTTAAAGTGCATGATCATGAGGTCGAAGTGAAAGTGTTGATGCTGAAACCCGAAACATTTGGCACAGCACCTATTTTCTTTTTGACCACAGATGTACACCGAAACGATTTTCTTTCGAAAACCATCACCAAAC
>JAYVIX010000334.1:0-18956 GCA_043769845.1 Cytophagales bacterium | reverse complement strand
TGCCATTGCTTGGTTGATGATCACCATGGTGGAAGGCTTGAGCATGTCGGAAGGAGGCTTGGGTACGATGGTAATCAAATCGAGTAAATACTTAGACTTGGCAACAGTATTTGCTATTTTAGCCATCATATTCTTGACAGGAGTTTTGTTCGATTTTTTATTAGGTCAGATGCGTTATTGGTTGTTTCCGTATACAAAATTGCAATTGCGTAAATAGTGATTTAGACTTGAAGATGTAAGACACAAGATTCAAGAACTATTAACTTTCGACTATTAACTGTTAACTATTTATGGCAGAGCCTATTTACAAGAAAAACGAGTTATTGTTAAAGGCAGAAAATGTATGTCTTCAATATGGCGACAAACATATTCTCCGAGATATCAACTTCGATATCCACAACATTGTGCGACCAGACATGGAGCAAGGTCAAGTGGTGTCTTTAATTGGAAGAAGTGGTATAGGAAAGACTCAATTATTTAAAATACTGGCGGGTTTACAAGCACCTACAAGTGGATGTATAAAGATTGATATCGATCAACATATTGTTCAGCCAGGCGAAGTAGGGATAATTCCACAGAACTATATTCTTTTTAATCATCGGACTATTTATGAGAATCTAAAAATCGGCTTAGATTTTTCGGGTAAAAAAATATCCAAAAGCGAAGCCAGCGATATTATCAATGATTATGCAAGTAAGTTTGAGTTAAAAGAGCATCTAAAAAAATATCCAGCCCAACTTTCTGGTGGTCAAAAACAACGTGTTAGCATTATTCAGCAAGTACTTACGAGCAATAAATTCATTTTGTTGGACGAGCCATTTTCTGGTCTTGACATGTTGATGATAGATCGAGTGATCAATCTGTTAATAAAAATATCAACCATCAACGAGTTGAATACGCTGATTATTGTGAGCCATGATATTGAAAACTCATTAGCAATCTCAGACACTGCTTTTGTTTTGGCCAATCAAGAAGGAAAAGAAGGAGCAACTGTTACCGAGCAAATAGATTTGATTAAACTGGGGTTTGCATGGAATCCTGAAATCAGAAAGAATTCGGCTTTTCAAGAACTTGTCGCCTCAATGAAAGATAAGATTTAGTTATATAGTTTTTAAAATAATGCTTCAAAGAGTAGAAATAAAATCATCAGAAAATGCCACTTTAAGTCGTGAGCAAAAGTCTTTTAATAAATTATTGAAAGACAATGAAATGCTTAAAAGGGAGATCGAAAAGATGAAACGAGAAGTCGAACAATCCGAGACCTTATTTAATAAACATATCCAACCCGTTCAGTCCGAAATTTTCGAGATGGTACTTGCTATTTTGGTCAAGTTTGATTTTGCTCTTGACAATTTCAAATTCTCCAAAAAACAAATCGAAATTTTACTCCAATCAATGGATGGGTATTTCAATTTTATTTCTACGTTTCCCCAATCGCACGAAAATCAAGTATTGACCGAGCTACTCGAAAAATATTCTGATTTTGAAGGCGGAATTTCAGATGAAGAGCAACAAGATTTGAAAGATTTGTTTGAGGCACAATTTGGCGTCAAAATTCCAGATGATTTTCAGTTCGACCCAACTGATCCTGATTTTGCAGAAAAAGCAAGGGCACTTTTGGAAGACGAAATGGAAGATAAACGTAAAGCAAGTATTCCAAAGAAATCAAAAAAACAACAGGAAGCCGAGGAGGCGATGAATAAGCCTCTTCGTCAGATTTATACGAGTTTGGTAAAAATGCTTCATCCCGATTCGGAACAAGACGAAGAACTTAAATTGAAGAAAACGGAAATCATGAAAGATGTGACCGAAGCCTACGAAAAAGCTGATTTGTTCAAACTGCTAAGTCTTCAAATGGAGCATGGTGTAGTTGGCGATGATAAACTTTCAACGGTAGACGATTCGATTTTGAAAATCTACGTCAAGATTTTGAAACAAAAAAAAGAGGAATTAAATAATGAATACCGAAGTTACTTATTTCAAAAATTTAGGGATTCGTTTATAAATTCCGAAAAGGAAGCCATTCATAGAAAAAAAACATTGCGAACTTCACTGGAAAACGATCGAAAACTGATTGATTTATTGTCGACCGAAAAAGGTGTAAAAGAGTTTATTCGATACTCATAGGTTCCTGTAGCCCACTGCCCCAATACTACATTCGCTCCTGCCAAAGAAATAATTGCAAAAATACTCCTGCTTTTATCATATGGCAATTAATGATTCATGCAAGTATAATCATGGGCAATAAAGAAGCAATATTCTGTATGTATTGCCCTCAGGTTAATAGTAATGCCAATTAACCCAACTTGCAGTAAAACCATAAATATTCCAATAAATCATATAAATATTTAAAGACATCATATACATTTCAGGTCAAATAGTTTCCTAAATGGCTGAATTATAGAAATGTCATTTTTTAAATTGGTTTGTAGTTCTGTGAAAGATTTAGAGGTAAGTACTTTATTTTCAGGCTTGCAGTATGTTTTTCAAGAAAAAACATAAAATAGATCTTCTTCGGAAGTTTCAAAAAGAGTACTCGTAGTGTTGGATGCTGGCACTGCAACCAAAGAAAACTTATAGGCGATCAAGGCTGAAAATTTTGATTATTTATGTGTAACTCGTTCACAATTAAAGAAATATAAACAGAAGATGCTATGTAATTGAATATGAGTCGAATGAAAAGGACATCGTCACTAAACTGACTTGGCAAGAGATGTAAAAAAAGGAGACAAAAAAGAAGGGTTTATTTTTTGCGTACCAGTTTGGAAATGGAAAACGAGGAGTAAATTTGGCGATGCTACAACACGATCAGGGGAAATAGGCCAGTTTTCGGTGTTTTAAATTGGATTTGGGCTTGCGACCAATCTGCCACAAGAATGACGATGGCGCATTTACACTTGGGTTTGTTGGCTTTTTGGTTGGTGAATACGATCCGTTTCCAGCTCAAAAAGAAGAAAATCACGCATTCTTGGACTGAAATTGTACGAATAGCCAATACTCAAAAAGTCATCACCACGATGGCGCAAAAATCAAACAATCAATGGATTGGCAAAAGAACAATCGTTTAGGCCATACGTTCTAGAAGCTTATACATTTGTATTGTTTGGCGATAGAGCCAAACAAAGTTTGGTTTTGGTTCAGCGAAAACGTAATACTGTCCGAAGTATCTGAAGCCAATGTGTTATGTGTTTGAGGACTTGTCCGAAAGTTGTGCCCTAGAATGTTCACTATTTTTAATTAAGATACTAGTTATCAGACAATTCATTAAATTTGAGTTTGGCTTTTTAATTTGATTCTATTTTTCAAGAATTCATACATGTATCATTATGAAAATGATTAAAAAAATACTAATTATAGGATGGCTTTTGGGATTGGCGAGTGTGGCGGGCTTGGCGCAGAGTATTTGCACGGACATTCCTAGTGCGCCTACACGTATTCCTGCTGGAGGTGTTATTTCGGATGCTTCCATATTAACTCTTACAGCAGGAAATTGGCTGATAAGTACAAAAACACCATCCATTGTAGTTGGAACGATTGACGCAACAGGCTTAAAATCTGCGGCTAATCTGTATATCCAATCTGGGCAACAGCTTAATTTGTCGACTATAGTTGTTGGTAGTACTTTAAACATTATTGTAATGCCCGGAGGTTTTTTGACTTTCGCTCAAAAGGTCATTTTGTCTCCTAATGTTACTATTTACAACTATGGAAATGTCAATGCATTAGGCGATTTTACTTTAAATGGCAAATTTTTCAACGCGATTTACTCAGAATTGGATGCTAGCAAAAGTAATTTACTTATTTCAGGAGAGGGCAAAATGGTCAACAATGGAGTAGTGCTGTTGAATGATTTGAAAATAGAGTCTTCTATGACTCCAGTTATTTGTGTAGGAGTCAATAGCTGCATTAACACCAATACATTTTCGCAGAATACGGTTGCCAATTCTGTTCAACCCAATTTTGCAAGCACTACCAGCTTTGGCAATATCACGATCACAGGAATGATTACTGATATAAGAAACGGAATTACTTATTCTTCTTCTATCAAAGTGTTTTTGGCAAAAATCACTTTTCCTGCAAATTGGGGTAAAGCGACTGTGGTGGAAGGTGTTACTTCGCCATTTTGTTCCAAAGGTTTAACCGAATTGGTAGATCCCAATCCTGCCAGCTCTCAAATAATTTGTGAAGGAGCTGTGCCAAATCCAATAAAATATTTGCCTGCCACAGGGGGCGATGGAGTTAATTATACCTATCTGTGGCAAAGTTCTGATGATGCAAAAACATGGGAGGATGTCAACAAAGGGAATCCGGACGATTATGCTCCCCCAGCTTTGAACCTTACTACTTATATCAGAAGAATTGTGACGAGTGTTTTAAGTGATACTTCTAATGTTCATACAATAAGTATACTTCCAGCTTTTAACCCTAAAAACAACATCATTTCTTCAGGAGGTGCTGTGTATTGCGACTTTGGTCAGGTAAATGTGGCTGGTTCTGATGTTTATACTTTAGAGGGACTAGGAAGAAATATAGTTCGATACAACTGGCTTAAGTATAATAGCAAACTGAAAACTTGGGAATCGTTGAATATAAACACGATGAGTTATGATGCGAGTGCCTCTGCGCTTTATCGTAGAACGGTAGCCAGCAACGGCAGGTGTAATGTAGATACGAGTGCTTTTGCAGAAGTAGGGAGCGGCAATCGTTTTGTAGTAACAAATACATATGACAACGTGGAAGTGCCAACATGTGGCATGTTGCGTTTTGCATTAAATGCCGCAAATGAGCTGCCAGATTTAAATGAAATCACGTTTAAACTCCCTAATTCACCAAATTCTATCCTTTTGGAAGGAGGATTAACTATTTCAAGTAATGTAAAAATCGTTGGGCCAGGCAAAGAATTGCTTGCAATTGATGGAAATGGAAAATCTAATATATTTAATTTCTACTCTAGACAGGTAACTAGCGCTAGACTTGAAGCAGTTGATACTATCACCACCATTTCTGGCTTAACTTTTAAAGGTGCAAACGGAGGAGCCTTGAATTTCAATTCGGCTGCCTCTTCGCTTGTTTTGAAAAAATGTGATTTTGTGTCGAATACTTCCTCTTCTGGAGCAGGTCTTAATTTTACAGGAGTTAATTTAGTCATTGATACCTGTACGTTTAATGGAAATAATATCATAACAAATCCGCAAACAGGTTTTGTAGGCAATGGAGCAGGTGCAAATATTCAAGCTTCTGGCAATGTTCTTATGCGTAATTCATTGTTTTTGAATAATTTAGGTGCAAACAATGGAGGTGGTGTTTATTTGTCAGGCAGTTTTACTGATGCTAAAGTTTTATACAGTTCCTTTGTTAAAAACTCTGCAAATAACGGAGGAGGTATGGCTGTCGACCTTAATACATCAGGAAAAGTTAATGTAATTTTTTCTACATTTTCTGGAAATAATTCGACAATCGGAGGTGGTATTTATTCTAATTCTGATTTTACGTTATCTAATTCCTCGCTTTCAGAAAATAGTGCGAAATCAACAGGAGGAGGGGTGGAAGTAATGACAGGTACTTTTTCTTTTATAGACAATATAATTGCTGGAAATATATCTTCTGTTTCGAATGGTAGAGATTTACACCTTTATAAAGGAACGGCAACTTCGAAAGGTTATAATTTTATTGGTGTTTCCAATGATATGACGGGAGACGTGCCTACTTGGGATAAAACAAATGATATTTTAGGCACGGCTACTGCACCGATTTCATCTAAACTCTTTCCTTTAGATCCTGTCTCCTATACTTATTCGCCAATTATAGGTAGTCCAGTGATTGGTAAAGGAATAGTATATTCAGGATTGCCATCCACAGATCAGTTAGGAAATTCAACAAAGGGCACTCCTTTTTGTATGGGTTCTGTAAGTATTGGACCAATATATACTCCTCCCTTTGGTTTTAGTACTTGCTCTTCTTCACCTAAATTAAATGCATCTGTTGTTCCTCTTGGATATAAAGGAACATGGGCTACGAAGTCTAATATATCTATATCAAACATAAATGATCCTTTAACTAATATTAAATTTTCTGGAGATACAACAAAAGCTGACTCTGCAAATATTACTTGGTCTTTGTATAGTAATTCAGGAATATTTGCCACATCAACTACAATCAAAGTGGTAAGAAAAGCCACTCCAGCAGCACCATCAGTTATTACTCCCATAAATGCCTGCTTGAATGATACTCTTAAATTTACAACTACAGCAACGGCTCCTGCTACACTATTATGGTATACTAGTTTGACAGGAAAAGGTAGTGCTTCAATAATCCCTAACACTGATACGGTTAACACTAAAAAATATTACGTATCCCAAGTTTTAAATGGTTGCGAAAGCCCTAAAAGTACCATTACGGTGGTGACGAATGCCTTGCCTTCCACGCCAAAACCATCAACTGTTTCTCCGATTTGCGCAGGAACAAATTTGAGTTTTACTCTGCCAGCTATTAGCACAACCGCCATATATTCTTGGCTTGGGCCAAACAAATTTAGTAGCGGAGATCAAAAACCAGTTATTACCGCTGCTTCTGTTTCTGCTTCAGGTACTTACCGTGTTGTTGCGTTTGAAAAGGCGACTGGTTGTACGAGCGATACTGGCAAGGTTGCGGTAACAGTAAACTCGCTTCCTGTTCCTCCAAGTGCAATCACAGGCTCGCCAATTTGCCAAGGTGATAGTGGTATTTATTCGGTCAAACTAAGTACGGTTACAGGACTAAATTATATATGGACATATTCAGGTAAAAATATCAGCTTGTTTCCCTCCGTAAATTCAGTCAAACTAAAAACAATTCCCAATACAACTTCTCAAATTTCAGATACCTTGCATGTGGCTGCTGTTTTGGCTGTCTGTACAAGCTCTGTTTCGAAAATTAGAGTTATTGTAAACCCACTTCCTGCAACTCCCTTAATTAGAAGCAATTCGCCAATTTGTTCGGGTGCAGATTTGAGTTTTTCAACAGATCCAGTAAAATCAGCAACCTATGCATGGGTGGGAGTAAAAGGGTATGTGTCGACATTGCAAAATCCCATTATCAAAGCGGCAACTGTTTTGGACTCGGGTTTATATAGTTTAGTAGTGAAGGATACCCTTACTAAATGCTCTAGTATAGGTGGCAAAATAAGAGTGGTCGTAAATCCAACTCCAAACTCACCAAGTGCAATTCAAGGAGTAAACGCGATTTGTTTAGGGGATAGTACCATTTATTCGGTGACGCCAGTTACAGGCTTGACTTATTCTTGGACATATCCGAATAAAACTGCCAAAATAGCTGGAACTGGGAATACTATTAAACTCAAACCAATACAATCTGGAACCTTAGAAGTAATTGCCGCTACTTCTACCTGTAACAGTATTGCTGCAAGTAAAAGTATTATTGTAAACCCACTTCCTGCAACTCCTTTAATTAGAAGCAATTCACCTATTTGTTCGGGGGCAGATTTGCGTTTTTCAACAGATTTAGTAAAATCAGCAACCTATGCATGGTCGGGAGTAAAAGGGTATGTGTCGACATTGCAAAATCCTATTATCAAAGCGGCAACTGTTTTGGACTCGGGTTTATATAGTTTAGTAGTGAAGGATACTCTTACTAAATGCTCTAGTATTGCTGGCAAAATAAAAGTGGTCGTAAACCCAAAACCAGCTACCCCAACCATTATAGGTACTTGTGTTTCGAGTACACCACCTGTTACTTTAGGAAGTGACTATTCCAAAGATATTACAAAAACAAGCACTTGGTTTAGGGACAAAACAAGTGTAGGCAAAGGAGGCTCATTTATTGTTAGACAAACTGGCGGCATTTATAGAGTACTTGTTTCTGATACATTAACAAAATGTGCTAGTGACACTTCACTAGGAGTAGATCCATTTATTACTACTCCTAAAATTTTGCATGGGGCTATTCCTTTTTGTACGGGCGATAGTTTGAAAGTTTCTTCCAGTTCGCCTGCTGGTAACAGTTGGGTTTTTAATAAAAAACCTATTCAGGTTACTAGTACAGGAGCCCAAATGCTAAAAATAGGGTCGGCAGGAATGCTGGTTTTGCAAGTATCAAGTGGCAATTGCCCTGGAAAAGACAGTTTGGTGATAGAAGTTACACCCTTGCCTGCCCAACCAGCCATAGCAGGGCCCGATTCGATGTGTTTGGGGCAAACGGTGTTGCTAAGTACTGCAACGGCTAAAGGTTTCCAATGGATTAAAGACAACTTGGCTCTTTCAAATGCAACAGGATCAACCTTGATAGTTTCAGATACAGGAACTTATCGAGTTAAAATCACTTCAAACGATTGTTCGAACACTTCAACCCCCAAAGTGATTCGTTTCAAAAAAATGCCAGTTCCTCCAAGATTGAATACTAATGGATCGCAAACACTTTGCGAGGGAAATGCGCTTTCTTTAAGCATTCAAAATTACATTTCAACCCAAGATCAATGGTATTTTGCGGGTAAAAATATAAACAATCCAAAAGCAAGTCTAAGTGCCACCACCGCAGGGAATTACAAAGTGCTGCGTACTATTACTGGCGGTTGTACGGCAGTTTCCGATTCTGTTTCAGTTACCGTCAGTCCGTGTGCAGTGCTTACCTATGCTGGCAAAGACACCAGTATTTGTACCAATAGCTACAAACTAGCCGCCATCGGATCGGCCAATTACCAAACGGCATGGAGAGTTTTGTCAGGTAAGGCTACTTTTGTAGATTCTACCTCAGCTACTACTACAGCTTCTAATCTTGCACCAGGCTTGAATAAATTGGTTTGGTTAATCAAATCAAGCGGAAAAATTGTGGGAAGCGATACTGTAGAAATTACCAATAATTCGGTTTCAAAAGCTAATGCTGGTATTGATATCAAAACTTGTGTGGATAGTACCATTTTGAATGGTTCTGTTCCTTTGGCTGGAGAAACAGGGCGCTGGTTCAATTATGATGAATCCAATCTGTTAATTTTAAATCCTGCTCAGTATAATACACCAATCAAAAGATTACAACCTTTTAATGGATTTCAGTCGTCAAACACATTTATTTGGAGAATATCTAAAGAGAATTGTATCAGTAGGGATACAGTTGAAGTGTTTCGGAATTCTGTAGTAATCACTGTAAAAGATACAGTGAAGGGTATCGCAGGAAAGTTGATAGATGTTCCTGTAACGTTGAATGACAAATATACATTAGGTGATAAATTGAAGGTTTCGGGCAAGTGGCCAAAAGGGGGTGCTATAGATACTGCTTATGTGGTTGGCGATACGCTTTTGCGTTTCAAAACGAACAATAAAAATTACTTGAGAAATTTTTCAATCAATTACATTCTTTCCAATCAATGCCCGTCTGGTCGAGATACGGGAGTGGTTGTGTTGAATTCAGTCAATTCTGTACCCAAAAACAATGTTGATCAGTCAATAAAACTCACTTCAGGATCAGATACATTGGTGAGTTTTGGTTCGATCTTGTATGACGCCAATCCGAATATTGATTCATTGCATTTGGTGTCAAATACCAATCGTGGGGTGTTGAAACTTTCATTTAATGCTGATTCTTCCAAAATCCTATTTTCAATATCCTATAAAACAAACCCTACTTTTATAGGAACTGAAACGTTCCAATTTGTAGTAGGTGATAAAAATGAAAATGGAATTAGATCGTTTGCTACTTCAGCTATTTTAGTTTCAGTAGCCGAAGCCCCAACTAATGTTGCCAAAGCTGGACCAGATCAAATTCTTTGTGCTGATACTACAACATTGGATGCAAGATTGGCTCCTGTGGGAATGAATGGTAAATGGTCTGTTATCAAAGGAAAAGCAAGTTTTGCAAACTTAGCCAATGCTAAAACCAAAGTATCAGCATTGGCTTCGGATACCAATAAACTTGTGTGGACGCTTTCGCTTTCGCAAAATGGAGTAGCAATTAGTAAAGACACTGTTAATATTATAAACAACAAAAATGTTGCAAATGCTGGCCTCGATAGAAAAGTATTTGTCGGCACCATCAACTTGATAGGAAACACAGGTACTACGCCTGCTTGGAGGAAAATTCCAAACACCACTATAATTTCCAGAGACTCAAGTTTCAACGCCTCACTTTCTGTTGGGCTCAATACTTTTGAATACAGTTTGTCTGGATCAAACTGTACCAGCAGAGACAGCGTACGCATTACCTATGTGATAAAAGACACCGCTAGAGCAGGGAACGATATTTATGCCTGTGTAGACACTTCTATATTGAAGGCTACAAAACCCAAAACGGCCAACAGAGGCAAGTGGACTTTTGTAGGCAAAAATTCTGGTGCACTGACTATTGCCAACGACACACTTTTCAATTCCAAGATTTCAGGAATCTCGGCAGGAAACGGAGTTTTGCTCTGGACAGTGACCAGTTTGATTGACAGTACTACGCGTTCTGTCGATACGTTGAAAATCTTCAATGCAAAAGTGACAGTGACGATCACCAAGCCAACAAGTGCGCCTGATATTGCCCTGACGCAAAAAACGATTAGTTTGGCCGAAACCGTTGTTTCTGCTTTCCCTGCCGCATCTACTTGGTATCGAAATGATACCTTGCAAACCATTGTGCCAAGTACTTTCACCAAAAATGTGACAGTGTTCAAAGTAAAAGTGGCAAACAAGTATTGTGGGGCAAGTGATAGTTTGACTGTCACGCTTGTGGATACTACCAAAGCCTATGCTGGGCCAAATCAAGAAATCTATGTTGATTCTACGCTTTCGGGTGCGCTGAAACCAGCCAATGAGTACAAAGGCACATGGTCAAAAGAGACAACTAGCCCGATCGTGATCGTAGACAAAAACGTATACGATACTAAGTTTAAAAACATTCCATTTGGAACAAGCAAATTGGTTTGGACATTGGTTTCTCCCAATGCCATCACAACACGAGATACGCTTGTCATCGTTAGAAAAAAACTAACCGTGGAAGCGGTAGTCACACAGCCAGTTTGTACTCAAGCAAATGGAACAATTTCTATTAAAATAAAAGAACTAAGCAATTATTTGGACACTTTTGTAGGTGACACGCTAAAGGGTGCAACTACTAAAGGCCTTAGCCCCAAGTCGTACAAAGTGCGGATATTCAGAAATGGAAAGCCGGTAAAAGACACCTCTTTTGTGCTGAAAGCCATGAATACTTATAAATTGACGCTTAGTTCAAAAGATACCTCGTTTTGTACAGGACTTTCGCTTACAATAAAAGGAAAAATAACACCATCGATTTTCGCTACTTACAAATGGTCGGGGTCAAAAATTTCGTCTGCAGATAGTGTAATTGTTAGTGATTCGGGTAAATATGTTCTTACCACTACTGCGAGCGGTTGTGTGTTGAAAGATTCGGTCAAAGTGCGATTATTTCCAAGTCCAAAAGCATTTGCAGGAAATGATACGCTTACTTGCCAGTCGACCGCAAAATTGAAAGCTGGTAGCCTCAAACAAGGAGAAAAGGGAACTTGGAGCAAATTGTTTGGCACCTCAATTCTTTCCGCAACCAATATTCCCAACCCAACCGTAACTTTCCTATCGAAATACGATTCTACCAAAGGAAAAGAAACCAACAGGTTTGTATGGTCGGTGAGTGATCAGAATCAAAGATGTACCACACACGACACCGTGGATGTGTATTATGCGGTGGTACTGATCAGTGTGCAAGACGACACTTCGGGAATCGCAGGTCAAGAAATAGCACTAAAAGTAACCCAGAACGACAAGTATGCTTTGGGCGACAAACTAATTTTGACTACTATCGATACCAAAATCGGGGCAGGACAGCCCATATTGGCGTATGACGTGCAAGATTTAACGGTTGTTTTCAAAACCAATCCACGCTATTATGTTAAAGAGCCGTATCGTTTTGGGTACATCATCAGCAATGCTTGTCAGGCGCGTGATACGGGGTATGTAGTGTTAAACAAAACCACAAATGATCCGCCAACAGCTAAAACATTTACAAAATCGACCGAATCGGGTTCAGTATATACGTTTGTTTTGAACTTTTCTGAAGTAGATAAAAATCCAAATATTTCAAAGGCGAAAGTCGAAAGATCTCTTCACGGTTTGCCTACTGCCACTTTCTCTCCAGATTCTTCACAATTAACTATAAAAGTTGATTATAGTGCAGTGCCAGAATTTTCCGGTTTAGATACTTTATTACTTCGTGTTTGTGATGTAGATGAATTGGGTAAGGATAGTTGTGTTTTTGAAACATTTATCATTGATATTGTTAGTAAAAATAAAAACGATCTCGGGCTGACTTTCTATAATGGTCTATCGAAAAACGAGGACGGAAAAAATGAAATATTTTTCATTGAAAATGTAGAAAAATATCCAGAAAACAACATCAAAATCCTGAATCGTTGGGGCGATGTGGTGTATTCGGCTGACAAATACAACAACAAAGACGTAGCCTTTGATGGTGGAACGTTGCCTGACGGAACCTATTATTATTTCTTCGATCCAGGAAACGGGCTTAAAATTATAAAAGGATTTATTCTCTTGAAAAGATAGTATTTAGTAGTAAGAATCAGGTAGTTAGTAATTAGAGATAAGACTATGAAAAAAATTGTAATCTGTTTATTCGTATTGATTGGAAGCGCTAAGACATATGCTCAACAAGATCCATTGTATAGTCAGTACATGCAAAATCCATTGTTGATCAATCCGGCCTATTCAGGTACTTACAACATGATGAGTGCCACATTTATGACCCGTATGCAATGGGTCGGCCTTGCTGGAGCACCTACTACTAACTCGCTTTCGGCTCATACCGCATTTGCCAACAACCGATTGGGCGGTGGCGTGATTTTGGTGAATGATCGCTTCGGTATCAACAACAATACCGAGGCACATGGGACGCTGGCCTACAAACTGCGCTTTTCTGACGATGACGACCACGTGCTTTCCTTTGGGATGCAGGCTAGTATGGTCAACTATAACTACAACTATTCTGATGTAAAATTGAAAAACGAAGAAGATCCTAATTTTATACTAGGAAATAAGGTCGCTACAGAGCCTAACTTTGGCGCTGGAATTTTTTATAGAAGCGAGAAGTTTTTTGCAGGCTTATCTGCCCCTAAAATCCTTAATAGCGAGTTTGCAGACGGCAACCTGAGCGTTGGCCAATATCGCAGGCACTTTTTTGCAACGGCTGGTTATTTGCTTGATTTGACAAGCGTTCAATTTAAACCTTCTGTTCTGGTGAAATATGTAGACGGTGCCCCGATTTCGGCCGATATAAATGCTAGTTTTTTGTTGAAGGAAAAACTTTGGCTAGGAGCTTCCTTGCGCAATTTGAACAGTACGGTATTTATGGCTCAATTTCAATTGAGTGATATGTTTCGTTTAGGTTATTCACTCGACTTGCCTTTAAACAATGTTATAAAGGCTACTTATGGTAGCCACGAAATCATGCTGAACATGGATTTGAAATTGCTTCAAAGTCATGATATTGGTTTGAGGTATTTTTAGTAGAGACAATTGTAATTGTATTTTTTGCAGCGGTATCGTATGATATAGCAAACGCACATCCCATGGCACGCATCTCAGGAAACACAACTGATAAAGACCCAAAAGGCAATATCACGAAAGTAACGTTTGATTTCAAAAAACACGAAGTGAAACTAAGACCCATCCTGGAAGAATTGGGTGTGATTGAGGAAGATGAATTTGATAAGGACTTTAGAGAAGGAACGCCAATAGATGAAGCTCATCAAGAATTATTAGACCATGTAAGAAGCAAGAAATGGGACAAATAGTTTATAGCGATAGTAAAGAAAAAATTAAAGAAATTAGTTGACATCCTTTACGACAAGGAATATTTCGGTTTTTTGGATACAGCCGAAAATTATGTTGACGGCATTCTTGATACTATCAAATCCATACCCGATTTAAAACACGGCAAAACCAAGAACCCCAAAAACGGACAATTCTTTGTACGTCACAAGCCAAACAGTAAAACCATTTATTACATTTGTTTCAATACCAAAAATGGCAACTATGTGATAAAAGACATTATCACCAATCACGAAAAGGCCTACAAAAAAATAATGGGCTTAGCCTAATAATTCTTCAGTACAAAGAAAGCCCTAAACCATTTCCAATAGAGACATGACATGCCTTGTCTCTACATTAATGCTCCAGCATAAACAGAAAAAATCCTGCCCATCCTTGAATCCTGAAAATCCTGATTCAAACATTTTTCTTCAATCAAAAAACGCACCAAAAATATCTTTTCTTACATTTGTACTATTTGCTCTAAATAGGTGCTATTTTGCGAATTGTTGCATAAAAATTTCTAATTGAAAACCACCAAACTATCTTAAAATGAAAACTCCCCAACTACTTCTAACAGTACTCTTTCTACTACTAATGGGTGCAGCCAAAGCCCAAATGGTGTTAGAATACGATATTGCCACACCAAACACTACAATAGCTTTGCCTTTAAATGGCAATGTAAATGTAAGCATAGACTGGGGGGATGGATCTGCACTAGAATATGTGACCACCGCTAGTTACTATCCTCATACCTACACCACAATTGGAACAAAAACGGTTACTATTAGTGGGTCTTTAACACAATTTGGAGGCTACTGGGAATTTGATGGAAGCGCAAGACTAAGCAAAGTACTTAGTTGGGATGGATTAGGCCTTATAAGCCTAGCATATGCATTTAGTAGCGCCAGTTTACTCACAGAAGTGCCGTCAAGTCTTCCAACTAACGTAACAAATTTGAGTTATATGTTTGCCCATGCTAGTTCTTTCAATCAACCAATAGGAACATGGAATACTTCTGCTGTAACAGACATGAGTGGGATGTTTACATATGCTGTAAATTTTAATCAACCGATTGGTAATTGGAATACTTCTGCTGTAACAGACATGAGTTGGATGTTTTATGATGCAAAATATTTCAATCAACCAATTGGTAATTGGAATATTGCAAATGTCACCGATTTGAGTACTATGTTTTATAATGCAAGATCTTTCAATCAACCAATAGGAAATTGGAATACTGCAAATGTAAATAATATGAGTAGTATGTTTAGGTCAGCAAGTGCTTTCAATCAACCAATTGAATCTTGGAATACTGCAAATGTAAATGATATGAGTGGTATGTTTTATCATGCTCGTTCTTTCAATCAACCGATTGGTGATTGGAATATCGCCAATGTAAAAGATTTGAGTAGTATGTTTAGGTCAGCAAGTGCTTTCAATCAACCAATTGTATCTTGGAATACTTCTGCCGTGATAGACATGAAATATATGTTATGCGAAGCTAAATCATTTAATCAACCAATTGAATCTTGGAATACTTCTGCTGTAATAGACATGAACTATATGTTATGCGAAGCTAAATCATTTAATCAACCAATTGGAAATTGGAATACTGCAGCTGTAAAAGACATGAAAGGTATGTTTGCAGGAGCAAGCTTATTCAATCAACCGATTGATGATTGGAATACCGCCAATGTAAAAGACATGAATAATATGTTTTATAGAGCAATATCCTTCAATCAACCAATTGGGAATTGGAATACTTCTGTTGTAACAGACATGAGTTTGATGTTTGACTATGCTAGTTCTTTCAATCAACCAATAGGCACTTGGAACACTGCTAGCGTAAAAGACATGACAGGTATGTTTTACAGAGCAAGTGCCTTCAATCAACCAATTGGCACTTGGAACACTGCTAGCGTAAAAAACATGCTTCGCATGTTTAACGATGCTAGTTCTTTCAATCAACCAATTGGCACTTGGAACACTTCTGCGGTAACTGACATGACTTTTATGTTTTTTGGTGCTAGTTCCTTTAATCAACCAATTGGGAATTGGAATACTTCTGCTGTAATATACATGAGTTGGATGTTTGCTGGAGCAAATTCCTTCAATCAACCAATTGGGAATTGGAATACTTCTGCCGTTAAAGACATGAGTTGGATGTTTGCTGGAGATTATCTTACTGGTGCAAGAAATTCCTTTAATCAACCAATTGGGAATTGGAATACTGCAAATGTTACTAATATGAATAACATGTTCTTTCAGAACAAATCCTTCAATCAACCAATTGATAATTGGAATACTTCTGCTGTAACAGACATGACGGGCATGTTTTACAAAGCAAGTGCCTTTAATCAGCCAATTGGGAATTGGAATACTTCTGCTGTAATATACATGAGTTGGATGTTTTCAGATGCTATAACATTCAACCAGCCAATTGGATCTTGGAATATTACTGCAGTAAAAGATATGAACGGTATGTTTTTGGATGCGGGACTTTGCACAGACAACTACGACAATTTATTAAATGGCTGGGCCCCTCAATTGGTTAAAACTATTAATTTTGATGGTGGATATAGTAAATATTCTGTTGCAAGTGAATCCGCAAGAGCTTTATTAATAAGCAAAGGATGGAGCATCAATGATGCTGGCTTGGGTATGACAAATGCAGTAAAATGCCCTATTTTTCCCTCCTCAAACATTTCTGGTTCGAATCCAATTTGCGCAGGAAACTCAAGCAATATCAGTATTGAATTAATAGGCACCCCTCCTTGGAATTTGACTTATACAGATGGCACTACCCCCGTAAGCGTTATTGGAATAACAAGCAGTCCCTATACGTTTGCGGTCAGCCCAACTAGCTCAAGCACATATACTGTTGCCGCTTTATCAGATTTTAAATCTACCGCACTGGCTGCCGACATGACCGGAAGTGCAGTAATTACAGTTAATCCTCGTCCAACTACAGATATTTCAAGCTCACAAACGATTTGTGTAGGAAACAAAGCCACGATCAGTATTCCACTAACTGGAGAACGGCCTTGGGATTTGACCTATACAGATGGGGATACGCCAGTAAATGTGATAGGAATCATTACCAGTCCTTACACATTTGAAGTAAGCCCAAATACTACAACAACTTACACAGTTACAGCCTTATCGGATTGGAATTGTTCCGCTAAGGAAGATGATGTGATAGGAAGCGCAAAAGTTTTTGTCAATCCCATTCCTGATCTTACCAAAATCAAATTACAAGGCGACACAGTTTGTAATGCTTCGTCAGCCACTATTTTCATTTCAGGCACCAGCTCAGGACAACAATTTAGCATTTGGAACAACCAAAAACTGATAGCGAGTTCTGCAATCAGCAATGGCGGAAACGTGAATATCTCAATTCCAAACAATCAGCTTTCCTTAGGATTTAACAAATTCACATGCAAAGTTCACATCAAAGGTTGTGACACTTTGACTTTCAGAGATCTCGTTTTTGTGTTGCTCAACAACCTGAGCAACACCAACCATCTTTCCGCCAAAGGCGATACCATTTGCAACAATTCATCCGAAGGAATCTTGAGCATTTCAGGCACCAAATTCAATGAGGTTTTTTCTGTCTGGATGGGTAAAAAACTACTGGCAACACAAAAAAGTATTGGTGGAATTTTACCAATCAACATTCCACGCAATTTGTTGAGTTTGGGTGTCAACAAAATGACGATCAAAGTGATGATGAAAGGCTGCGACACGCTTTCGTTGAAAGACACAGCTGCAATAATTGTCAACAAACAAATCAATGTCAACAACTTAGCCATTTCGGGCGACACCATTTGCGTCAATTCACAATCGGCTTTTGTGACGATAAAAGGCGTGAATCCGAATGAAAAATATACGTTGAAAGTGAGTAATTCAACTTTGGTATCGGCCACGAGCAATTCTACAAATGATCTGAAAATTGAAATTCCAAGAAGTTTGTTGACTTCAAAAACCAACAAAATACTGGCTTTTGCTTCGATAAAAGGATGTAGTAATATTCAACTAAAATACACAGCTACGGTGTTGATAAACGAAATCCCAAAAACGGATTTATCAGTAGGCACAAACGGCCCAGTTTGCGATGGCAACCAAGCGAAGTTTTATATTCTGAAACCAGAAACGGGAACGACCTATCAGATTTTTGATGGACAAACGGCTGTGAGCCAGACAGGAATTGGCAAAGGCGATAGTTTGATTTTGTCATTGAATAAGCTTTCGATTGGAGATCACGAGCTAAAAGCCCGTGCCACCAATGCAGGATGTAAAGTAGCCGAACTAGGCGAAAGTGGAACAATTACAATCAACAGTGCGCCAAAAACCAATTTGGAAGCCTTCATCAACGGGCCAGTTTGTTTGGGCAATGAAGCAGAAGTGAAGATTTATCCTTCGGAAATAGGAAAATATTACGAAGTACGCACGAAAAATACTTCAATAAGCGATCAAAAAACAGGCACAGGCGATACGTTGAAACTGACTGTTAACACAACAACATTACTAGCTGGAGAACACAAACTAACCGTGGGCGTTTCGGTTCCAGGTTGTGTGGCTGATACCTTGGTTTCGAATTTGAAACTAAAAATCAACACTGACCCGAAACTCGATTTATCAGTCGGCACAAACGGCCAAGTTTGCGATGGCAACCAAGCAAAGTTTTTTATTCTGAAACCAGAAATAGGCACAACATACCAGATTTTTGATGGACAAACGGCTGTAAGCCAAACTGGAATTGTTGTGAAAGACAGTTTGATTTTGGTGCTAAATCAGCTTTCGATTGGGGATCACATATTGAAAGCCCGTGCGACCAATGCAGGATGTAAAGTGGCAGAAATAGGCGCAAGTGGAAAAATCACGATCAATAGCGCACCCAAAACCAATTTGGAAGCTTTTATAAATGGTCCAGTTTGTTTGGGCAATGAAGCCGAAGTAAAAATTTACCCTTCGGAAATTGGGAAGTTTTACGAAGTGCAGAAAAATCGCGCAGCAATAAGTGATCAAAAAACGGGCACTGGCGATACGTTGAAATTGACAGTAAACACGACAACATTACTAGCTGGCGAACATAAACTGACAGTTGGCGTTTCGGTTGCTGGTTGTGTGGCTGATACTTTGGTTTCT
>JAYVIX010000333.1:0-4921 GCA_043769845.1 Cytophagales bacterium | reverse complement strand
TAGTGAAACAGAACCCACATCGCCCATGAATATTTTGGCGGGATGCCAATTGAACAACAAGAAACCAAAAGCAGCAAAAGCAATACAAAGTGAGGTTGTCGAACTGGCGTCAAACCACAAAATACCACAAAGTGCAAGACCTGCGATCATGGCTTGGGAACCCGAAAACCCATCAATCCCGTCCAAAAAATTAAAAAAATTGATGACGGAAATAATCCAGATTCCTGAAATAATATAACCAAACAAACCCAATTCGATATTCAATGGTGCTGGAAAAGGAAGCGTTTTTAAACCGCCTGTATAATAAATGGTCATTCCCATGGCAAGTAAATGCGCTGATAGTCTGATGTATACAGGAAGGCTTTTGCGGTCGTCCATGAAACTAGTTCCAGCCATGAGCACAAGACCGATGTAGAAAGTAATATTGGGAACAGGCATTCCGAGCATAAATGCCACAAGTGAACCGACCAAAATTCCGATCACTACACCCAAGCCGCCTCCTCTTGGTGTCACTTTGGTGTGCGAAGAACGTTCGTTCGGGATATCTAGAAAGGCTTTTTTGGTAAGAAACGGTACGAGAAAGTAAAGAGAAACAGCAGAAGCAAATAAACTTGCCAAGGCTACAATCAAAATCTTAGTTAAATCAGTTTGCATTTTTAAGTCGTCAGTCGTTATTATTCAGTCGTCAGTAAAAATGGACTGGATACTTAATGGGTTTTTAAATTAAATGATACTCGAAATGGTTTCGCGTGTTTTGTTTGGTAGCGAAAATCCTAGCAATTTGTTCATTTCGGCTGTATCTACCACAAACGATTCGGTGATTTTTTTCAATTTTTCGCTATTGAAAGGAAAGAAAGGAAGAATGTCTCCTGTTTTTGCTGCCAATTCTATGACACTTTCCGGAATCATGAGTTTTGATGCTTTTTTGCCTAATTTTTCAGCCAAAATTTCAATCAGTTCTTGTGTACCAATTGGGTCTTCGTTGGCAATATTTACGGTAAATGAATTGAATTTATTTTCAATTAATTTACAAAATACCATCGACAGATTATCGACCGAAAGGTACGAACGCTTATTTTCAAAGGCTGCAAATGGATACGGAATTCCTTTCTGGGCAAATTTCACCAATGTGGCCAAATTGCCTTTTACGCCTTGACCATAAATCAGACAAGGGCGCAAAATATGGTACGTTTTCTCTGCTGGTAAATTAGAATTTTGAAGATAGATTTCGGCTTTACGTTTTGCTTGGGCGTATGGCGTTTGCGGTTCGGTGAGGTCAAAGGCATTGTTTACGTATGTTTTGTCGTCACCAACGGCTTTAATTGTACTTAAAAAAATGAATTTTGCTGCATTAGATTTCGTAAACGCATCAAAAAGTTGCTTTGTCATTTCATAATTCACCTTGAAATATTCGTCAGCTGCGGTAGTATTTTTGGTATCGTGGGCTTTACCAGCCAGATGTATCACGACATCTATCGCATTGATTTTCAGGATCGAATCAAAATCATTGGAGTCTTTTATCCAACTGACATTTTTAATCGTTGGATTTTCAGCTTTTCTCGAAATAGCAAAAACATGGTAGTTTTTGTTTTGCGTGGCCAAATACTTCAAAAAGTTTTGGCCTACAAACCCAGTTGCGCCTGTGAGAAGAATATTCATTTTATAAGTCAATAGAAAAGTGAAACTAATAACTATTGACTAAAGACTAAGAACTAATTTGTTGTTTGTCTATTTTTTCGTGCAGTTCTTTCAATAGTTGTATTTGCAATGCTTGCGATTCAAACAGTTTTTTGAGTTGTTCTTCCATCAAAAGATTGATTTTCTGATGGAGATTACGGATTTCTATTTCTGATTTCAGGTTGATCAGATAATCATTTTCGGCACGCTTTCGGTCTTTTTCTTCGGTTCGGTTTTGGCTCATCATGATGATAGGCGCTTGCATGGCCGCGATGCACGACAAGATCAAATTCATCAGAATGAACGGATAAGGATCGAACTGAGCCGTTTTGACGATGACCGAATTATAAAAAATCCAGATAAAAAGGATGACCGAAAACAGGATAATGAACTTCCAACTTCCGCCAAATTTGGCCACACTGTCCGATAGTTTTTGTCCTTGCGAAAGGTATTCTTTGGGCGGGTGCTTAAGATTGTCAATAATCAATTCTTCTTCTTTGATCGCATCTTCTACAATCGCATGAAGCTTTTTAATATGCTCGTCCTGACCACTTATCAGTTCCTCTACTTCTTTCAATTTATTACTTTCCATCTTCTGAATTGAATAATGTGGCTTAATTCCAGTGTAAGATAAGCACCAAAACTAGTCGTATGGTTGGTAAATGATTAAAATTGGCATAATTGATTTATGCGACCAAAGTCAGTTCGTTTTCTAAAAGAGCTATTTTTTCTTTATACTCTCGTTCTCTACGCATCATTTCTTCTTGTGTAGCGTTGAGTTCTTCAAGATTTTGACGCATTTCTTCTTCTTGCACTTTTAATGATTCGGTTTGGTGTTTGAAATCGAACATTAGGCTGGATGTTCTTTCATTTACTCTAATAAAGTAAATAGAAGAAGCGATGCTTTCGCCTATTTTTTCTAAGAACTCAATTTGGTGCGTGTCCAAAACCGAAAATGAAGCCAATTCAAGTACTGCTTCCACGTTGTCTTTGGTTTTGCAAGCAAGCAAATAGATACATCTTGGATTGGCATCTCCCAAACCTGAGGTAATCTGAATATAGTTTTCAGGAACTTGAGTAATTAGTATACTTTCTTTTTCCAGAAAACACTGACCAACTAATCCTTCGCCAATTTGAAAGCTTTTTTCCATGAATTTCTTTCTGCCGAATGCGTATGTGGCAGTTAGTTTAAGGTACGATTTTGAATCATTTTCATTCGAGGTGTGTACGAAAAAACTAGCTTGATTCACGTCTAGGTATTTCACGATTCCTTTTACCGTTTTTTCGCTAAATAGCTGGATATTATCCTGTTCCCTTGCTATTTCGGCAAACATGGCGAGTCCTTCATTGTGCCAAGCACGCTTTTGTTCATGTCTTCGCAACTCAGTAAATTGGGTAGAAATTTCGTTTAAGGCTTTACTTACCTCATCGTTTTCGTCCGTTTGTTTTATTACTTCGGTTGATTCGTTCTTCGAAATACTTTCTACTTTTTGTATCGTATCCCTAAATTTTTGAATGATTTGTTCGATGCTAATAGACAGTTCTTCTAATAGCACATATTTTTTCAATTCAGAAAAATCGATAGCAAGGTTTCCGTTCGATACGGCATCGGCAGCTAGTTTTAGCTCTATCACAGGCTTGCGCACTGTATTGTTGAAGATCACAAAAAGCATTGCGATGAAGCCAAAGAATACGATTAGCAAGCACGAAACAATCCAGATAACTACTTTCAGCATGAAAAAAGAAGATTCGGTTTGGTTCGAGATTTCTGTTTGTAGACTGAGCATTGCTTTTTCGAGCATGTTTTGTTTGGCTACTATTTCTTGTCGCAAACCTTCATTTTCTGTCAAGCCTATTTGCTGTTCTATTTCTACGATTCTTTCAAACGATTTCCGATAAATTTCCAATTGTGTGTTCAAAACCACTTTTTGGTTTTCTTCTAATGTGTTGGATTGTCTAAATGCTATTTGCAATTCCTCCCATTCTTTTACATACTTTTCCAAATAGGCGAGGTCCTTTCTTAATATAAAATCTTTTTCATGTCTTCGCAAGCTTAAGATTGGTTTAAGTTCAGGCAAAAAAGAAGCATGTTCGAGTTCATGCACTGCCGTGCGCATTTTTCCTTCTACGCCAATGTCTTTGAAGCCTTTCTCACGATAGAGGTTGGCCATTTTTTGGAAGGTTTTTCGATATTCTTGCAATTCGCTTTCGAGCGCGTGCTTTTGGTAGGTTTCCAAATGTTTGTTTTTGGTTCCCATAAATGCTACCAACTCGGCTGCTGCTTGGTTATAATTGCTGTCGAAAGAAAGCGTGTTTTTATTGTTTCCTGATTTGTAAAACAATTCGTCTGTGTATGAATTCAACAGAAATTCTTTGGACGAAATCGTGCTTTTGTTTACCGAGTTGATGACGTTCGCTAATCTCTGATTTTGCCTGAAGCTGGTAGATGCCTCATATAAGGTGCTAATGACAAAGTAACCAACCATTACTCCCCCAAGCATCATAGCCGTGATGGCGATGATAAAGTATCTTCTTTTTGAAAAAAACGAATTAATCATTGCTTTAATAGACTTGTTGAAAGTCTCTACGGGCAATGTTGTCTAAAATGCTTCCAATTAATATTATCAAACTGTTACCCTTCGGCAGTATAGGTATTTACCATTTAGACAGAAGGGGGTAACTATTATAAAGTTCACAATTAGCTTCAGAATTTTGTCGCTATTGAACCGACAGTCTGATATCTTCCAGCTTTTTGTTGATTTCACTGATTTTTTCTTCTTGTTTTTTGATGTCGGCTGTTTTTCTTGCTTGTTCCAATTTTAGCATTTCGATCATGCGTTCTTTGGTTCGCACGATAGTCGTGAGATTGCTATTTTCTTTGGTCAGATTTTGTTGATGTTTCAGATGACTTTTTTTGTCTCGCTCCATCTCTCGCACAATTTCGTTTTGTTCTTTGCGTTCTTCGCTTTTACGACTCATAGAAAGGGCGCGCTGTTTTTGGTTGAAAATATCCTTTTGCTTAATCTCCAATTCGTCTTTGCTCGCATCTAGTTCGGTTTCGTTTTCCTCGATTTTGTGTTTACTTTCCGTAATGGTTTCCAAAGTCTTGTCTTCGTTTTTCAACAAACGTTCTTGGTCGTCTTTCAGCTGTTCCAAAACCCTTTTTTCGCTAGCCAATTCCTTTTCTACCGTTTTTGTGTAAGCACCTTTTGCAAAATCAAACAACAAATTTTTGATCTTAGTG
>JAYVIX010000332.1:0-5828 GCA_043769845.1 Cytophagales bacterium | reverse complement strand
CGCCATTGGCGAACTTTTAAAAAGGAGTCATTTTTATTTTAGCTTATTTTCATTGTTTTTGAATAAAAACCTTTATCGTAAAACAAGAAATTTATTCATTACTTAGTTTTAGAATTCACTTTGGTACTCAACGCTTTTTCCGTCCCTTCTGCTCGTAATACCCCAATAGCTTTACAATCAGCATCAGAGCAAGTGTGGAGGCTGCAAATACAAAAATGACAGCCTCGGGTGAATATGGTTTGCCGTTCATAGTCTTAATTATTCGATCATTTTGGCGCGCTCAAACGGAATGCTTGGGTCGAAAATCTTGCGATAGGTGATATGAGTTTTGCTAATCGTGCTACCGATCGATTCGGCTACATGCATCATTTTAGGATTAAAATCCCCTATCCAATTCATTTCGAAATCTGAATACCGGTCGTTGTGTTGTACAATATTGGCCGCGGCTTGCACAATTGCTCCTTCCAAACCTTTTCCCTGAAATTCAGGTACAATTCCGAATGCTACACCAAACATTTTTTTGCAGGTCTTTCGCCATTGGTGATATAGAAATGTCAGCTTCTGCAAAATGCCAAACTTCCCGTGGCAATATTTAAAAATCTGATTTAGCTCAGGAATCATAATAAAAAAACCTATAGGCTTGTCTTCATGATAGGCAAACCATACAATTTCTTCGTCCAAAACAGGTTTCAACTGCTTCATGATCGACATTGCTTGTGCCTTGTTCATGCCTTTTACACCTGCATGTTTGCTCCAAGCGGCATTGTAGATGATTTGAAAATCATCCGCATATTTCTCTAGTTTCTTTTTATTGATGTATTCGAAACGATACGCAGGGTCGCGCCCGATTCGCTCGGCCTTGTCGCGGTACGATTGGGGCAAAGGCATTAATACTTTTCGATGATAGGTGTATTGTTGAAAATAGTCGCGAAACCCATAATTCTCGAAAAATGCGGGATAGTAACGGTGTGTGTAGGGCATACAATAGTTGGGTTCAGCCTCGAAACCGTCCACCAATAAACCCCACCATTTGTCTCGCTCCCCAAAATTGATTGGCCCTTCCATGGCTTGCATATCACGCTCTTCGAGCCATGTTTTGCAGACATTGAAAAGAGAAAATGCCGCTTCTTGATCGTTTATACATTCGAAAAAGCCCATTCCGCCACAAACTAGACCTGTACTTTTGGCGGTTTTATTATTGATAAAAGCGGCTACTCGGCCGATGGTTTTGCCCCAATTGTCTTGAAGAATCCAACGGGTACATTGGCCATGCCGAAAAAACTTGTTTGTTTCCTTATCAAAAACGGCTTCTATGTCTTTGTCGAGAGGTTGAATCCAGTTTTTCTCGTTTTTATAGAGTTCAACTGGCAAGCTCAAAAACGCTTTAATATCTTCCTTGGTACTTACTTCTTTTAAAGGCATCGCTCGAAAACATCAATCATGGTACAAAACAAAAAAAGTCCCTTCTAAACGAAGAGACTTTCATGAATTATTTTACATCTAATATAATTACTTTTGAACTGATTTTTCAACGGCTTCTCTGAACGCTGGAGTGCCTTCTTTAGAGATGGCTGCCACCGATGGATCCGCTTTAGAAGGAGTTTCTACCGTAAGAGGTTCGCCTCCTACATTGCCGTATACCGTTTCGTTTTCAGCATTTGGATCTTCGAATTTTGTCTTGTTGTATTTGCTTCCGCAAGAAGACAAAATAGCTACCGCAAAAAGCGATGAAGCAATTACACTTAGTATCGACTTGTTCATTATCTCAGAATTTTTCCAAAAATACGCATTTCCTGTTTTTATACAAGTGTTTGTAAGTCTATTTTGAAGGATTCTATCTACACAAAAAAGGCGTTCCGAATTAACGAAACGCCTTTGAATGATAAGTCGAAGAGAAACCACAAAAAGTCCCGACAAAGTCGAGACCTTTTGAAACAATTAACACTTTAACTTATCACCGGGTATTAGTATTTGTAAATGAACGCTAGACCGATAGTAGACTGACCTGAAGTTTGAGCAACACCTTTTGGAATAACTTTACTATCAGCATCAGTTGCTCTTGTCTCATATAAACCACCACCAGTTGTATATTTTTTGCCATCTGCATCTTTCGCATTTGGATCAATACCAGCAGCAGCGTAACCCAATACACCAGTATCCCAACGGAATTCAGGTTTGATAATTAAATGACCATCCGCTAAAGTAATTGGCATAGTGATTGTAAGAGAATTGTTAATGCCTCCCAAATAACGAAGACCGTTTCTATCATCAAAATGCTCGTAGCGTGCGCCAATTCCAAACATGTCATTCAATTTGTAATTAGCATATAATGCTACACCACCCCAAGATTGGTATTTAGAAGAGTCTGCAAAGAATGTTTTACCCCAAGCTTTGTTACCAAAAGTAACATTTCCTTTGTCGTTTCCATCTGGATTAAGTGTACCAGTTGCATCACCCCCCTCTTTTTTATACTCTTCGGTATTTTTATCAATTTGCCATGTATACCAACCCAATGCTGCATTAATACCAACATACAACTTATCAGTTACTTGGTATCCAGCTGTCAAATCTAACATCTGACGAATATATCCTCTCCCAGTTGCTGGATAAGCTCTATTGCCTACTTTACCACCTGGAACATTTGACAAAGCTCTAAAAGGATCATCATTATATCCACCTATATAATTCACATAAATGTTCATTCCCTCTAATGGACTAACAAATACTTGTCCAATAACAGATTTTTGTGATTTCCAATCTGTTAAAGCATCCCAGTTATTCACTACACCTGCCATTACGCCAAATTTATCAGAGAAAGCATAATTCGTTTTAGCTCCAATATGGTAGAATGGACCGTTGTTGAACAAATTGGAAAGTGAATAATGATAATTTACTGGAGCATCAATTACTTCATAACCAATATGAGTGCCAAATTGACCAACTGTGAAATTCCACTTGTCTGTAAACTTGTATGTAAAATAAGCCTGCTTAATAGAAGCAGATGTTCCATACAATACATCTTGATTTGCGTTAGCAGGTGCAAAGCCTGTCCCATAACCTGTTTGGCCTGCAACAAAACGTTGGTTACCAAAATTGCCCAACTCTGCATTTGGACCAAAAGTCAAATCAATTACCATATCAGACTTAGAATTTGAATAGGCGAACTTTGTTTGAACAAGACCTAAAGCAAATTGATCAGTAAGGCGATCGAAAGCACGAGCATATCCATAACCAGCAACTGGAGAAGCTCCTTGATAGAACCCCATAGAGTTGCCAGAATGTGGACGATTTAAATTTGTCATGTAATAAGTATCAATGTACCCACTGATAGTTAATTTCCCGTCATCTGTTTTTACAGCGGTCGAATCTTGGGCTTGTATATTTGCTGTAGGCAAAGCTAGAGCTGCTAAAGCAAATAAGTAAATTGTTTTTTTCATGGATTAAGGAGGTTTAAGTTAATAGAAATTGAATTTAGGTGAAAGGTTAGGTTTTAAGGTTTAGGTTAATTTTTAAATATTCTCATAAACTCTAGTTTTTACTTTTTTGTATAAACCAAAGCTAATATTTTCTTTTTCCAATACATGCCTTCGAACATTTCCAAAACAAAAGAAGATAATCTTAGTCTGTTTTTAGTATATCTCGTTCACTACAAAGATATTACGCTTCAAAACTTCAATAAAAGTGTTCAAGCAGCGACTCCCTTCTGTTATCACTTTTTCTATACATCAAAAGTAGATATTAAAATTTCAAAAACAAACTCGTACTTGATTTTTTAACCTCTTTTTGCACAAAAAGACCTCATTATACATATAAGACCTTAATAAATGGGAACATTTTAAAAAAAGACTATAAAAATGAACCAGTAAACCTAAAAAACACGCCAAAATGAGCATAACTACTCAATTAGTGTTTTGTTTGATAAAAATAGTGCATTTCTAAGATGCAAAACCTCTATTTCCTCCAAAAGAGGTCTAAATCAAGTATTTCAATACAAAAACTTTCGTTAAAAAACCTTCAAAATCAATTCGACAAGCGTTTATCAATTTCTTCTAAATTGTTTTTCTTTGCAGTAATCAATAAAACAGCTTATTGTTTGCTGTTCAAAATTAAAAAATGGCAAATTATCTCTTCATTGGTCTTGGCAACCCTGGTGCTGAATACGAAAACACGAGACACAACATCGGTTTCTTGGTACTTGATAAATTGGCTTCGCAAAAAAACGTAGTATTTGCGTCCGACCGATATGGAATGAAGGCTGAATTTCGATATGCTGGAAAAACGTTTACGCTCGTCAAACCGAGCACTTTTATGAACCTCAGCGGCAAAGCGGTGAGCTATTGGCTGTCTCAAACCAAGGTACCAATCGAAAATATGGTCATCGCTACAGATGATTTGGCACTACCGTTTGGCAAAACTCGACTTCGCCCTAAAGGATCACATGGTGGGCACAACGGATTACGCAATATTCAAGAAGTACTTTCCTCGGAAGCATACAACCGGCTCAGAATTGGAGTAGGAAGCGAATTCTCAAAAGGCCAGCAGGTGGACTATGTCTTGGGAGATTTTGACGGTGAGGAGAAAAAAAACTTACCTGCCCTACTCGAAAAATGTGCAGAAACATTGATATGTATTGCTACTCAGGGACTCGCTCAGGCGATGAATAAATTTAACCAATAAAATATATTGAGTAAATAAGCACAATTGCGTAGTTTTGTAACTACACAGAATAAAGACGAACGTGAGAGAGCTGCCGATTAAAAATAATGTTGACTATAAAAGTGTAGAACTCTCTTCTTTACAAGAGATTACCTTGGCTATCAACAACAATTTGCCAGAAGAGTCGCTTTATAAGATTTTCTATTTCACGCTGAAAGCAAATCTGAAAATCAACAAGTTTGTTGTTTACTCGCTTGACCAAGGTTGGAAATGTACGATGCAATATGGCGTTCATTCCGATTTTCATACCAAAAGCCTTCCTAACGATATCCTTCAATCTAACTCTATCATCTATTTTTTCAAATACACTGGCGAACACGAAGCCTTTGCTGAATTTGATATTGCCATACCTGTTGCGTACAAAAACAAAGTAATTGCCTATATTTTTCTAGGTTGGCCAGAAAAATCGGATATTTTTTTCCCTGACATCGTACCATTTCTTCGCACCGTGAGCAATATTATCTTGGTAGCGATCGAAAACAAGAAAATGGCGCGCAACGAAATTGAGCGAGAGAAGATGAAAAAGGAGCTTGATATTGCTCGTACGGTACAATCGCACCTTTTTCCCAAAAAACTTCCAAATACGGCTAAAATTCAGATTTCGGCCACTTATCTACCCCATCAATCTGTCGGGGGCGATTATTACGACTTTATGCAGGTCGATAAAGACAAATTCTACATTTGCATAGGCGATGTGTCGGGCAAGGGAATTCCAGCGGCTCTCACCATGTCTAATTTCCAAGCCTCCCTACGAACCATGATCCGAATGGGGCTTGATTTGCGCAAGATGATCGAAGAACTCAATATTCAACTTTACGAAAACACACAGGACGGTACTTTTATTACTTTTTTCATTGCCCTGATCGACACCAAAGAAGGACTGATTCAATATGTAAACGCTGGACACAACCCTCCTATTTTGATGTTCAGCAATGGTACCTATTTCGAATTAGAAACTGGCACCACTATTTTGGGGCCGCTAAAACACTTGCCTTTTGTAAACGAAGGAGTAATGGACATTCATCCTGGCAGTACTTTGTTTTTGTATACAGATGGACTTACCGAAACCGAAAACAAGCATCTGGCACAATTTGGAACCGATGTACCCATAG
>JAYVIX010000331.1:0-6687 GCA_043769845.1 Cytophagales bacterium | reverse complement strand
GAAGCACCTATGGACGACATGGCTTTGTCGTACTCATTGGCAATCGCATAGTTGGCCGCCAAACCCGAGACAGAGTCTATTTGATGATAAATCTTTTTTCTCAAAACCGTATCGGTCGTCTGACGATAGGTTTGGTAAAGAGCCTCTACTTTGTCTAGTAAAGGTTTTTCGGCTTTCCAGTTTTGCGTACCCAGTTTCGAAGTGCCTTTGAAAAGAATGTGTTCTAAATAATGCGCCAAACCTTGGGCTGTAGCTGGATCGTTTTTGCTACCCGCACGCACTGCGATATAGGTTTGAATCCGAGGCTCGTTTTTGTAGACTGAAAGATAGACACGCAAACCATTATTGAGCGTGTAAATACGAGCCTTCAAAGGGTCATTGGTGACGGTTAGGTAAGTGTAACCTCCTTCTGTCTTTTTCTCGTTTTTGTATTTCTGCTGCGCAAAAACGGAAACAACATTTGTAAATAATACAGAAAGGATTAGAGTACGAAAAACGAATATTCTCATTGGTTATGTAAATAGTTGGCAATTTATAAAAGGATAGGGAAAGTTTAGAAAGAAGTTTTTAGTAAAAATAAGGAGATGACGTTCGAACTTGCCGAATTTCAATAACTCTAATAAGAAGGATCAAAATGTTGTTTTGTAAAGAAATCAAGGCCAAATGTGAACTTTTCAAGGCCAAAAAATCAAAATAGGGCCTTTTTTCTCAATCTGCTTCTAAGTTTTTGCATTTCACCTTTTAGCCAATTTGTCTAGTTTCCGTGTCGGAATGTAAATTCTAAGCGTCCGAATTGTACGTTGTTTGCATCAAAAAAAAGGATGAAGCAGCTTTGCATGATTGGACTTGGTAGCTTGCTCGGCTACCTTTGTCTTGCACAAAACTGAACAGAGCGGATCAAGCTAAACCAAATCGGTTTTTACCCAAAAAGCGAGAAACCGGCAATTGTAGAAGGTGCAACTACTGGCAACAAATTTTTTGTGTTGATCAATGAAGTTGAGCCAGATACGGTTTTTAAAGGAAAGCTTTCTGAAAGCAAAACATGGGATTTTTCGAACGAAAATGTGCGTAAAGCTGATTTTTTTCATTTTCAACAAAACGGGCGAATTTGTGTTGTTCGTTCCTAATGTGGGCAAATCCTACATCTAGCCATATACTTTGTCACGATCCAGCTTGGTCAGCAAAGCGGAAAACGAGGTGTCGTTCAAAACAAATTGAGGTTCTTTTGCCATTTGAAATAATTATTTATGTTCAATAGTTTAAAATTCAATGTATCAGCTTCTAATTTAGAACAAACGATTGGTTTGTTCTAAATTAGTAATTGTTCGAAAAAATTACTTTTAAATAAAAAGATTCTTTTATTTAAAAGTAATTTCTAAGAATATAGAACCATTCTTAATAGTGTTTTAAATAATATTTAGTACTTTGCATCGAAAAGAATCTTAATCGACTAACTATGAATTCTACGCTGAACGATTTATCAATGTTAGGGGGCACTCCGATTGAATCTTATTATGTTCGATTGTTGGACGCATTAAATAACCATAGTGCCGAAGACTTTTCTAGTTTGTTCTTAGATAATGGTGTGTTCACTCTTTTTGACGGTACCGATCTTATAGGGAAAGAGGAAATTAAAGAAACATCAGAAAAATTATTTGAAACACATCCTGATTATTCTTATTTCTCAAAAATTACTACTTATCAAAAAATCACAAATGATTTGAAAATGGTGGTAGCGGTGGTAAGTGCGGCTAACAATTCTATTTCGAATTCGATGTTTTATGTGACTAGGCAAACAGTTCTTTTTAGCAAACAAAAGGGTAAGTGGGCTATTAGCATGATCAACAACACACTCCTAGAAAAAGAAAATACCAGTCAGAAAGAAAAAATATCGTTATTAGGGTTAAGCGCTCGCGAACGCGAAATTTTGACATATATCGTAAGTGGTTTATCGAGCGAAGAAATTTCAGAAAAATCTGGCATTAGTGTTCGAACTGTGGAAACGCATCGGTCGAATATTTTAAAAAAGGCGGGTTGCCGAAATATTTCATCGCTAGTGGCAGTAGCCATATCGCAGGGCTTGATTAATAATTGAAAAATAATTAATTAGACTAGCGTGCCAATGTCACTGCTTTCTGGTGGCTATCATTCGTCACTACAAAATACAATCCTGGCGAAGCGAGTTCGCCAGCAGATTTGGTTCCATCCCAATAGGCTGGCGTTTGTAGTTCTTTTATTTTAATTCCAAATTTGTCGAAAATAGCCGTTTTACCAGCATTTTCGAGGTAATAGGTATCACTCAGGCCATCTCCATTGGGCGAAAAAGCTTCATCACAATCGGTTTGACAAAGAGGCTTCAACGTTCCGAAAGTAAAACGGTTCTCGTTATTTAGCGACACTTCTTTGAATAAATAACGTCCGTTACCTAGATATTGAGTAGCAGAAATCATGCTTTCACTCACTTTTTCATTTTCAAACGAACCATTATTATCTGCATCTATCAGCAAAACTAACTCTTTCACGTCTGTACTTCCAAAGCTTTTGGTATCTATCGTTATATTCATTTTTCCAATTTCGCCAATTTCGTTTACTCGCCATGTGCGTTTCAAGCGTTGTTGTACGCCTTCCGGAAAATCCTGGTTTTGATAATTGAGCGACTGTCCGTTATGCGCCCAAAGTAAATATTCGCCTTTGGATAGGTCGCTGGCTTGGCCTATTTCTACCATCCCCTCTCCCTTAGCACTCGTTTGTGCAATTCCATCATTTCCTATTCCTATTCCTGCCAGCTCAAAATCGTAATTTCCTAATGCAGGTTCGTCCATCTTGTATAAGTCGTTCTGCACGAGCGTAATCGCATATCGAGCCGACAAATAATTGTTCAAAATAATTCCTTCGGCTTCACTTAGTTTCTTGTAGAAAATAATCACAGACGAGATGTAACCACTAAAAAAATCTTCATCTCGACCGTATTGTTCAAACCCTTTACCACCACCAATGGTATAATGGGCCGAATTATTAATGGACTGCGCTCCGCCTTTTATCATTTGGGGCAAGTCTCCATTTTTGGAAATTGTAAAAAAGCCACTGCTTTTTTCCTTTGTCAAAACTCCAAAACAGGTTTTATTGAGTTTTAAAGGCGTCTTTACGGTATATTCCAATTTGGTGGAAGAATCGCCACCTCCAGCCGTGAGACTGGTAGCCGATAAAGTCATGGTCACGTCATTTTTTGGTCCTTCGACATCTGCATCCACTATGCGTGATCCGCCATACCAAGCGGTATCTTTGTCGCTGCCCACATAGGGCGATACATTATTGCCACCACCTTTTGCAATCGGATGAAAAACGCAATAGATCGAAATATCATCTGTCGCTAAAAAAGAATTAGAAGTCAGGTAGTTACGATTATTTACTACACTAGCATTTCTAGCAAATAACAAGGCGTTTTGCGAATTAAAAAACGCATTTTCTTTTGTGAACGTAGGTCTATTACTATCAAATTTGGATAAAACATGATGTCCTGAACCGCTCAAATCGGCCCACATGCGCACTCGGTTGGTGTCATTGGCAAAAGTTCTGCCATTGGCGTCTTTAAACACATTCCGATTGGCATCGAGCCACAACTGTAGCTCCGAAAAACCATCAGCAGTACCCACTCCTGCAGGACCAGTTTGAGCCAAAAGCTGGCCTATAAACACAAAAAATAACAGAAATAATAGTTTTTTCATTTTATCTTAAAATCGTAATCGCTCCTTTATCAACTGAGCCATCGGTATATTCTATCAGGTACAAATGGTAGCCTATTCCGATCGAAAGTCCTGTATTACTTTCGCCATTCCACTCGGTTGGCTGTATGCCTACTACTGAAATTTCGTACACCGCTCGACCCGTTTTGTCCATAATAGAGACCGATTTGGCCTTTTTGTTTTCGTCATACGGAATCGACCATGAGGGATCGTAGGTAGTATTGAATGTAAACTCATTGGTTGCCGACTTTTTTCCCACGTCTATCACCTGCGTATTTTTGCTCGGAATTGAACGAATCACTTCTTTTTTCACTTCCTTATACTTAGGTACAATTAGCATTTCAGGTTTAATTTCTTCTTTCGCCAAAGGTAAATCCACTTCAATATCTGCACTTGTCTTGGTTTCTAAATGAGTTTCAGAAGGAATTGCTTTCGAAAACACTGGTCAGAAAAGAAGTACGGGAAATTCTTATGAGATAAATATTAAGTATTATTTCATAAAAGAAACAAAGAAAACGTCTAAGTTGAATTCAGAATAAACGGAACATTTCCCCAAATAAAATAGTTAAGTATCCAAAACCACATTAAATGAAAATTGTAATCGTATCAGCAAGTACTCGGATTGGACGACAAACACATAAAGTCGCACTAGGACTAGAAAAAGCACTCAGCAAAATAGATGGAATCACTCCTTCAGTTTTGGATTTACAAAAAGCCAATCTTCCTATTTTCGAAGAAGTAATGGCTCGATTGCCAAAACCGAATGAAAACGTCAACAAAACGTACGAAATTCTAAATGAAGCCGATGCGCTCATTTTTGTAACTCCCGAATACAATGGCAATTATTCTGTTGCGCTTCAAAACATGGCAGATTATTATCCTAAAAATGCATTCGCTCGAAAAGCCATCGGAATCGTTACGGTTAGTTCAGGAGCACTTGGAGGTATGCGGGCGGCTTTGCATTTGCAACAGTTTATTTTAGCGATCAGCGGGATTCCGAGTCCACAAATGCTTTTGGTAGGTCTGGTCCAAAACAAGTTTGACGAAAATGGCGACTTGCTAGATCCAAACTTCACCAAAAGCGTGGATAGTTTTGTGGCCGAATATTTATGGCTATCAAAAGCACTGCATGCTGCAAAATAAAAAAAGCCCTAGCTTATGACTAGGGCTGCGCATTCTACCTCAAAAATATCTATCAATTAATCTCTCGGAAGAGCTTCTTTCACTACCAAGGCTCTGCCAAAAGCTTCGAAATTATTCAATTCAGATACTGCCTTTTTTCCCTCGGCATCGCTTGGCATTTCTACAAAACCAAAACCCTTAGAACGACCAGTAGCTTTATCCATCACGACTTTGGCAGAACTCACTTCTCCATAAGCCTCAAACAATTCCTTCAAACTGTCATTTGATACCTTAAAATTCAAATTTGCAACGAAAATATTCATAAAGCACCGATTAAATTACATTCCCTAAACAATACATGAATCCATTTATCAACGCCATTGATGCTACCATCTAATCAACGTTTTAGGGGGAAACATATCTGTAACAAACATAATACTTTGCCGTTAAAAACAACATAAATGTTTTACTTTTTTTTAAGCTTCAAGTATATTGCAAACTATTAGTAAATGAATATGATAAAGCTGGAACTTAAAAAGCAAAAAACACCCAAAGTAATGTTGGTAGACGATTCAGACACTGATTTGTTTATCAACGAAACGATGATTAAGTATGCTCAGTTCAGCGACAATATTGTCAGTTTCACTTCTTCAACAAAAGCACTGGAATACATGCGCGAGTTCGCCTCAGATCCAGATTCGATGGAAATTCCTGATGTGATTTTTTTGGACATTAATATGCCGTTAATGAATGGATTTGAATTTATAAGAGAGTACCAGTCACTTCCTCCAAACATTAAAGACAGATGCAATATTGTCCTCCTATCTTCCACCTTCAACGCCAATGATATTCAACGAGGATCGGACAGCAAAGAAGTAGTTGGGTTAATTGCAAAACCTCTAACACTTGAAATATTAAATGAAATAATGGGCAAATAGCCTTCTCTGATGACTTTATTCGAAAAAGCGATTTCATCGATAGATGAATACAATAAAAAAGACCCCACTATTGAATCAGAAAACGGAGTCGAATTTCCGAAAGAATATCTGAACTCACAAAGACAAACAAAATGGCTCGAAAAAATCGCTCCTGATGCGAGCGAAGCTTTGAAAATAGCCGCTAGAAGCCAACATATAGGTCGCTGGGAAATTCCTAGAAATACTTACCCAGCAAACCGTGCTGGCTACTTAACTTGGAGAAGTGACCTATCGAGATTCCATGCCGAAAAAACGGCACAAATCTTGTCGAATATTGGCTACGATATGGCCACAATCGAGCGAGTGAAAGAACTGAATCTTAAAAAAGCAATCAAATTAGATGCCGAAGCACAGCTTATTGAAGACATGTTGTGTTTAGTGTTTTTGGAATACCATATCGAACAATTTGCGCCTACTCAAGACGAAGAGGTGCTTTTGAACATTATCCAAAAAACTTGGAAAAAAATGGGGCCGACCGGCAAAGAAGAAGCTCTAAAAATCAGTTATAGCGACAGTACTCTTTGTGTGCTGAAAAAAGCACTATCGCTCTAAAAATGGACTATTCGGAAGACGTACTATCGTCTTCCGTTTCCTCTTGCAAGGCTTTCAAAAGCTTATCATTTTCGTCAAACTTGTCATCTACATGTTCTTCGAGGTTGTTGATGTCAATTTTTAAGTTGGTTTCCGTTTTCGAAATTAGCTGTTTCATAGCTGTTTCCGATTCTTTTAGCTGCGTTTTTACATCCAATTCTGAAGCATTTATCGTCTGCTTTAAAATATTTACCGTCTTCACGAGCATTCGTTTCAAGCTGTCGTTTTGTTCTTCCAGTAAGTCGTTCATGATG
>JAYVIX010000330.1:0-6258 GCA_043769845.1 Cytophagales bacterium | reverse complement strand
CATGATGTCCAAATTTGGTCAAATACCTTGCACTCATACTTTCCATTAACACCAACACCACATTGTGTTTTTTAACAGACTCTTTAACAGTTACTTGGCGTGCAATTGGCGAAATAGATAAAATAGGCGATTGAATGGATAATAGCTTCTGGGTATTCGAAATAGCCAATTCACTTTCCATCAATTCGACTTTCGAAGTATAACTTTTGAGAATCGAAAAAGCAGGATTTAACCCAATCTGATTCAAAACAGGTTCTTGACAAAAGAACACATCGTCTTGCCTGATCGGATGAGATAATTTTCCTCTCATTCCCATAAAAAGCAACACTGCTGCGATCAGAAACCAAGTAATTTGAATCTTTTTGGAAATCGAATGCCCAATTGTTTGGTTCAAAAGTGCCTTGCGACAGAAACGATAAATCAAGAATACTGAAACGCCAAAAAGCGAAAAAGCGAGTATGAGAAAAATGAAATTGGCCCAAGTACTCACAATCATGTAAAAAACGATTTTAGGACTATCGAGCCATTGAAAAGAACTTTCTGTTAAACGACTTTTGAAAAAATGAAAATACGGAATATCAGCTACCGCTACCGCAAAAAGCAATGGCAAACTGATGGATAGAAATAATGTCGCAAATTTTCGAAGTGTCAGGTTGCCCAAATGAAACAAATCATCTACAAACAACAGCACAAACGGAAGGATCAGAGCATAAGACAAAACTACGGTATCAAACTGAATACCAATCGCTAATGCTTGAAAATTGAGTAAACTGAAAGCTTTGTGTTGAGGCTCTAATACATAAACAAGCAAAAAAAGTCGGAGGATAAAAAAGACTGCGATTCCTATAGCATACAACTTAAAAAGTGCTTGATAAAAATAGGGCGCAATAAAAGATGACGGTTTTGGGAAAGAACTCATGTGTGAAAAAACAACAATATCTTAATGATTTTGTAAAATTCGGACACAAAAGTATCTCAAAAAGAACAACTTAAAAAATGAAAAATCAGGCAAAACTTTTATTCAGCGAGTCATTAATTATTTAAATCACAATACAACATTTGGTTTACTAACGTTACATATTCAAAACTAGTTTTCAGGTAATATACTTTTTCAAAAACGATTGGTATTTACACTTTAGTAATAACCTATAGATAATACAAATTACTTGGTCAACACCTAAGGTCAAACTAAGTAATTTGGCTGTTTCTGAACTGATCAAATAAATACTTCAATCAGACAAATAATGCCCAATAAATTAAACACATGAACCCAATGTAATAATCTTAGAAAAAAAAAGAATTTTCAACTTCCTATAATATTACATTTTTATCATCATTATTTATATAATAAGTGTCTTTAATTTTCCAAGACCAACTACTGGCAATAAAAAAATTTATTTGAGTTTTATCAAGCTCAAATAGAAGGTCTTTAGCAGATTTTAATTTCAACTGACCTTGCTTGTAAAGCTTTACTTGTTCAAATCCTTCTTTTATACCTTCTACAATTTTTTCTTTTGGTGTATGTCTCATTCTGTAAGCTTTTTTGTAAAAGAAGAAAGTTGCGTTGGGAAATAAATTACTCCTCCGTATTCTTCAAAGTCATCAATAGTGTATAGGCTCCTTTGATAACGATAGAGTCGTTTGGAGCGAGTTTTTCTGAGATAATTTCGGTAAAACCGTTTTCATTACTTCCCGTCTGTACTTCTGTCATTTTGAAATGTGATGTGCCTTCTTTTTTGAAAACATATTCTTTGTCTTCAAAATGTACGATTGACTCGTTTGGAAGAACCTGAACTTCTTTGGATTTTAGTTCCAATTCGGCATTCATGTACATGCCTGAAATCAACGACTTGTGGTAATTCATGAAATGACAATGCACTTGGACGCTTTTATCAGCCGCAAATGTTTTGCCGATGAGGATGATTTCGCAGAGGTATTTTTTATCCGGATTTGAGTTGGTGTAAGCATACAACTTCTGGCCGATGTATAATTGATCTAATTGTTTTTCGAACACCGCTAGGCTCAGGTGAATATCTGATTGGTTCACCAATTCGAACAAAACGTCCGCTGGATTGATGTATTTCCCAACATTGAAATTGACCTTAGTCACATATCCGTTGATGGGTGAACGCAGGTGAACAAACCGTGAAATGCTGTTTTCGTTTAGTTGTGCTGGATGAATCCCGATCAGTTCCAGTTTTTCGGAGAGCGATTTTTGTTCAATTTTTAGAGCCAAAAAGTCGGCTTGGGCTTGTTGTAGCACTTTGTCGCTACCAGCTTTGCTCTGATTTAAATCTGTTTGTCTTTCGTATTCCTTTTCTGCAAAAGCAAGTCGGGCTTTCGAAGTGAGATAATCTTGCTGCAACTGAATGTACTGCTGGTCTTCGATAATCGCAATCGTTTCTCCTTTGCTGATGTGCATTCCAGGCAGTAACTTGGTCATTTTCAGATAACCACCGAGCGGCACGCTAATCGAAATCATATTTTGTGGCGGCACTTCAATCGCTCCGTTTAGTCGGATAGTGCTTGAGATACTTTTGCGTACGAGTGTTCCAGCTTTCAGATCCGCATTTTTCAATTGTGCATCCGAAAGTGTCACTACATCGCTATCAGTGGCAATTTCGGTTTCCGTTGCCACTTCGGAACGACAAGCGATGAACAAAGTCAGTATAAATATTATTGAATAAATTTTCATGTTAAAATATCGTTTATTGATTAGTCAAAGAGTAGAGTTCGATGATGCTTTCATTGGAGTTTTTGACGGCATCTAAATAGTTGATTCTGATACTGATTGCGTGGTTGACCAGCATTACCCATTCCAAATAATTGAGTTCACCATTTCGCAACTGATTGCTTGCGGTGGTGATAATGGTTTCGGCATTTTTAAGTGCGGTGTTTTCGTAAAACTGAATCGAAAGTTCATTTTTTCGATACAACTGAATGGCTTGAGCGTATTTAGTTTTCAGCGATTCGACTCCATTCTGATACTCGTTTTCCGACATCTTGAGACCAATTTTCCCCGCTTTGATGCTTGCTTTTTGCGAACCAAAAAACAACGGAATACCCATCCCAAGCTGCACGGAACGAAAACGGGTTTGTCGGTTGTAAAAAACATTGTCGGCACCGTTGCCATACATGCTCATGCTGCTGAATCCTATCAATAAGTCGGGCATTAGTCTTGTTTTTTCAAGTTTCAGGGAACTGGTGCTTATCTTTTTTTGCTGAACGAGTTGCAACACGACAGGATTTAGGGCTATTGCGCTGCTATCCAAATTGTTAGGAAGGGTTAATTTGAAATCAATTCGTTCTGGCAAATAAGTGTTGCTGGAATTGAGCAGCCATTTCATTTGCCATTGGAGAATGACAAAATCGTTTTCCAGTTCTTGCAATTGCAATGCTATTTGCTGGCGTTGCGTTTCGGCAGTGGTTTTTTCGAGAATATTGCTTTCGCCTTTCCTGAAACGCAGTTCAGCATTTGTCAGAAAAATCTGGAATAGGCTGTCGGTTTTTTGCAAGAGTTTTTTCTTTTCCAAAAGAAACAGCATTTCAAAATACACCTTTCGCACTTCTTTCTTCAAACCATTTTCGCGGAGCGAAGTCGAGATCAGGCCTTGTTTCCATTCCTCGTTTGCTAGCTTTTTTTGAGCGGCATATACGGTTGGGAATTTTAGACTTTGCGAAATCAAAATCCGATTATCGGAATAGGATGAGTTGAGCTGTCCATATTCAAAATTGACAGCAGTTTGCGGCACATTGAATGCGGTTTTTTTGAGTATTTCCAAATTTTCGGCATGCAGTTTTTCGCTTCTCAATGATAGGTTGTTTTGCAGTGCAGCGTCCATTGCAGCATTCAAACTGATGGTTTCTTGTGCCTGTACACTTTGTAAACTGATGATTATCAGAAGTATAGTTGCAGCTGGTGTTGCCAAACTCGTTTTTATTCCTTTTTCAAAAAGCACGTACAAAATGGGCAGGATAAACAAGGTCAGAAAAGTAGCTACAATTAGTCCGCCAATGACAACTGTGGCCAGAGGGCGTTGTACTTCGGCACCTTCGCCAGCACTCAAAGCCATGGGCAAAAAGCCAAACGAGGCCACAAAAGCAGTCATCAAAATGGGGCGTAATCTGATCTTGCTTCCTTCGATCACTATTTGTTTTAGGTCGATAAGTCCTTCTGCTTTTTGTCTGTTGAACTCGGCTACCAACACTATTCCGTTCAGCACGGCCACCCCAAACAAGGCGATAAAACCTACACCAGCTGAAATACTGAATGGCATTCCGCGAAGCGCCAAAGCCAAAATGCCACCAATGGCCGATAGTGGAATGGCGGTATAAATCAGCAAGCCATATTTGACCGAATGAAACGCAAAATACAAGAGAAGGAAGATTAGGAAAAGCGAAACTGGCACTGCGATGGTCAATCTTTCCTCTGCTTTTTTTAGATTTTCAAACGCACCACCATACGTGACCAAATAACCAGTAGGAAGTCTCAGTTGTTGCGAAACAAGTTGTTGCAAATCTGTTACGGTTGTTTGCACGTCTCTATCTTTCACATTAAAACCAATGATGATTCTGCGCTGTGTGTTTTCTCGTTGAATCTGGTTGACATCATTCACGATTTGGACATCTTCGAGGCCTTTTCGTTGGTCGTTGTTCAGGCGTACCACCAAATCGAAGCGTTTTTCGCCCTCGTACACCATGCCGCTGCTCTGGCCTGCAAATGAAGAATTGATCGCTTTATTGATTTCAGAAATGTTGATTCCGTACTGAGCAATCGCCTCACGGTGATAACGGATCACGATTTGTGGCATGCCCGACACTGGTTCTACATACAGGTTATGTGAGCCTTCGACTTTACTTGCAATATCTCCCAATCGATGGGCATATTTGGCCAGTGTGTCCATATTTTCACCGAATATTTTGCAGACCACATCTTGCCTTGCCCCAGTCATTAGTTCGTTGAATCGCATCGCTACTGGATATTGAAACGAGTATGTAACCCCAGGAATGGCCTCAAGTTCTTTGGCCATCAGTTTGGACAGATCGTCATAATTGTCAGCCGATGTCCATTCACTTCGGTCTTTCAGAATAATCATCATGTCGCTGGCATCTATCGGCATCGGGTCGGTAGGGATTTCGCTGCTTCCTGTTTTGCCTACCACTTTTTCTACTTCAGGAAATTTGGAAAGCAAAAGCTTCTGACTTTTCATCATCGCATCGGTAGAGGTGGCGAGACTACTTCCTGGCAAAACCCTTGTTTCGACTGCAAAATCGCCTTCAGGAAGTGATGGAATAAACTCGCCTCCCAAGGTCGACAGGACAAAAATGGCTCCTAGAAATAAGACAAAAACGATTCCTAGAATAAGTTTCGGAATAGTGAGAACACGCTCCAAAGCACGCTGGTAAATGCGTTCAGCATGTTCCATGAGTTTGTCGGAAAATGTTTTCTTGTGTGCCAGATTTTTAGAAAGTACCAGCGCGCTCATCATCGGTACGTAGGTGAGAGAAAGAAGAAATGCTCCCACCAATGCAAACGCAACCGTCTGAGCCATAGGTTTAAACATCTTTCCTTCGATTCCTTCCAAAGTAAAAATGGGCAAGTACACGATCAGAATAATGACTTGACCGAAGATAGCACTGTTGAGCATTTTGCCTGCCGAGGTGGACACTTCTTGGTTCATATCTCGCTGCGTCAATCGACTGATTCCTGCAAACTGTTTCGAATGCATCAGATTGTGCAGCACAGCTTCCACAATGATTACCGCCCCGTCCACGATTAAGCCAAAATCCAAGGCTCCAAGACTCATCAAGTTTCCGCTTACGCCAAACGTGTTCATCATGATGATGGCAAAAAGCATGGCTAATGGAATGACAGATGCGACCAATAAGCCAGCTCTGAAGTTTCCTAGAAATAGCACTAGCACAAAAATGACGATCAATGCCCCTTCGATCAGGTTTTTTGAAACCGTATGAATCGAATTATTCACCATTTTGGTTCGGTCTAGAAAAGGATCAATCATGATTCCTTCGGGCAGCATTTTTTGGATTTGAGCGATTCGTTCCTTTACATTCACGATCACTTCGCTACTGTTTGCTCCTTTTAGCATCATCACAACTGCACCAGCTACTTCACCTTCGCCATTGTAGGTCATGGCGCCATAACGCATCGCATTTCCTATTTTTACTTCGGCCACATCACGCACTAGTATCGGAATACCATTTTCTAAGTTCTTGACCACAATGCTCTCTATGTCTTCC
>JAYVIX010000329.1:0-13084 GCA_043769845.1 Cytophagales bacterium | reverse complement strand
CACTTTTTACCGTTACCCAAGATGGTTTTAAACACCGCGAGGTAAGAGAGCATTCAATCAAAAGCTGGGGAACGGTGATGGAAAACTTAAAAATCATGTTGGAACAAATGTAGATGAACGGAGTTTCGGAGGCATATACATTTTCGATCATTATCCCGACCTTCAACGGCCGAAATAAAATCACGCATTCATTAGATAGCATTCTTGGTTCGAAATACGATTTTGAATATGAAATAATCATTGTTGTCGATGGCTCGACAGACGATACCTTGGCCGTCCTTGCACCTTATCGCAACGAAGATGTAAAAATCATTTTCCAAGAAAACAAAGGCAGAGCTGTCGCCCGAAACAAAGGCGTGCAGGAAGCTACTGGCGAATATTTAGTGTTTCTGGACGATGACATGAGGCTGAGTCGTAATTGCTTAAATCTTCATCTTGCTCATCATCAAGCATTTCCGAATACCGTTTTGGTGGGAAATGTGAGTTTGGATCATTCAAAATTTAGTAAAGAATTCGACTTTTATGTTTCCCACTTATACGACAAATGGGAATTGGGCTATGCCAACAAAACGCTATTACGCTCCGAAAATCTCAAATTCACGACTCAGCACGTTTCAATTAAAGGAATTATTTTTGATTCAATTAATGGTTTTGATAATCGTTTAACTGATGCCGAAGACTATGATTTGGCCATGCGTTTGTTGGAAGCAAAGATCGAAATCTATTACGACCCCACGATTGTGACTTGGCATGACGATTTTCCGAGCCTATCGAAATACATCAAACGCCAAATTGAGTACCGACTCTCGCACCAAAGGCTGATTGAACTAGGCAAAAAATACGAATTTGGAGTGTTTCAACCTATTGAAAAACCGGCAGGAGGGGCAAAACAATTGTTTCTAAAAATATTCAGCAAATCGATTTGGGTAAATTGGGTAGAAAAAGAAATGTTTGTTTTTCTACCCGAAAAAATCCGTTTCAAACTGTATGCCACTGTTATTTATGCGCACACACTAAAAGGTTTGCGACTTATTTGATCTTGTACGCCACACCCAATTCCATTCCTACCAAATTGGCCTTCCACGAAATATCCGAATTGACTTTCGTTTGATTAGGTTCTGCAAATCTTAGCTTTGGGTTGACTAAATTCAACAAACTTTTGTTAAAATAAATCCCTGCAAAAAGGTCTAGTTTTTCTATAATTTCGTAAGATACGCCACTACATAAATAAAGCGTAATATCTATCGGATTGAAGAGTTTGACCATTTTTCCACTTGCATTTCTACCTCTAGTAGGGTCATTCTGGGGAAGATTGCGCGACATGTTCCAATAATGTGCACCGTCATAATCACGAACTAATTTTTCGTTCATTCTCAAATCCAATGTTGGCCCAGCTGTCACATATATCCGCAATTTATTGGCCACTTCGTTGCTCACAAATTTGAACAAAATAGGTATTTGTAAATAGGTAGAATTGTATTGAGATATACCTGTATAATCTCCATCAGTATTTCTAATCTCAAAGTTTTTGGCCGTAAACCACAATCCAGTAGAAAATGCTATGTTTTTAGCTAAAAAATAATCCAGATAAAATGAAACACTTACACCTTCTACATTGTCTTCTTTTTGGGTATAGCCATCAGCCGTGAATTTCTGTGCACTAGAAGTGCCATCATTGTCTTTTACAATAGCGATATTTGAACCTGGAGCTAGACGAAACCCTATTTTAAAATCGCCCTTTTGAGCGTTTGCCAACTGAACTAATGCAACCAAGAATACCGAAACTAAGGTTTTTTTCATAATCAATTAGATGTAAGATTTATCTATTTAGTTTAGCAAAAATAGAACAATGTAGTCAATAGTTAATAGTCGATCGTTAATAGTTTCACAGATGCCTTTACAAACGAAAAAAGCCCCATTTCTGAGGCCTTTTTAAAATTCAACTTTTCATAAGTACTACTTTTTCAAAACGTTAAATGCTTTCTGAACTTTGCCATTGTCGAAGAAAACAACATGGTACAATCCTGCTGGCAATTCAGAACCAAACATTGATCCGTTTGAAATGTTCATTTCGGTCACATTCCGACCCATTTCGTCATACACTTTCATGTTCATTTCACTTGTAGTTTTTACAGTGAAATGTTCAAAAGAGGGGTTCGGATATATCATCAATGAACTAGTGGTATTTTCATCTTCCAAACCTGTGACATCACATGGGTGTGCGGCATCTATTACTGCAAACACAGGAGTGCGTGCACAAGTAGAACCAGCTTGAATTTTAATGTCAAATATTCCAGGAAACGAAAGCATTTCATCGTCTCTACTATCATCTGTGATATCCATCACACCGGCAGCATCGAATGTGATGAAATTTGCGCCACCTTTAAACCAAATCACGGAAGTACTGCCTGCTGGAACAAGCTCATAAGAACCAGCAGCAGGAATATTGATCGGTGTGGCAAAATTCAAGGTATAAAAGGTGGTGAAAGTAGTTTGCTGAGCACCCGTGCACACTACATCGGTAGGGGTATAGGTAGCCAGAGTCGTACCATTCTGTTTCAATACCATTTGAACGGCTACTTTATCACCCGAATTGCAATTATAGATAATCGGCAAAACTTTTAATTGTGTGATAGTGAATGCTTTACTAGCAGTAAATCTGATTCCAATAGCACCAGCATTGGTAGCTCCAGTCAATGGGTTATTTGCCGAACTTGGCCCAGCATTAACCGCAATCGAACTGGCATCTTTCACATAAAAAGTAGAATTCGAGGTAATAGTTGGTTTGTAAGTCGCCCCAGTAGCCAATACCGAAGTACTGCTTGTCGAGCTATACCACTCAAATGGACCACCAGTTCCCGAAACAGCCAAATTAGCTACACCTGCTTTGCAAATAGTATCATTGGTGACCGTTGGCAATTTTGAAGTCACGATTATTTCATCCGATTTTGAAGGACAACCCGAGGCACTTATCGTTGCTTTGTAAGTACCTGCGTTGTATACAGTGTATGTTTTTGAAGTAGCACCTTTTACGATTACCCCATTTTTCTGCCACTGATAGATGATTCCAGAACCTGTCACACCCATATCAAGTGTATGCGCAGACGGATCGCAAAGTTCCTTGTCGGCACCTAAAGCCACATCGTTCAACACACCCAAAATATCCACACTTGCTTGGGTCGACCATTTGCCAGCCGAATCCAGTTTACAGGTGTATTTGCCAGCAGACATTGCCGTATAGGTTTTGGCAGAGGTCGAAGCGGCTTGCACTACATTTCCATCTTTCAACCACGTATAGGTTTTTTTACCATCTACAGGGATTTTAGAATCCAATACTATACTTGACAGCCCGCAAATCGATTGTGCATCACCAAGGTTGGGAGTTGGATTGCCAAATTTATTTGTATCTACTGGTGCTAACCGAGAATTGATATAACCAAGCGCACCTACTAAACCTGCATTGTAATCAATACCAGGCTCAGTGTATTTAAAATCCACCACATCGTCATTGAAAACCGAAGGATTTCTGGTACCGCCCACCATCAAACCTGCTTGTTGGTTTTTGATAGGAATGGTCATTTGTTTTTTTGCAGCATCCCCCGGATTGTCGTCTCTCAAATAGATATTTCTATGATGAGGAAACTTAGGTGATTTGGCACTAAACCCAACGATAAATGATTGACTTGTCGCATTTTTACCAAGGATGTAATCAATATTATCGTAGATAAATTTATTGACTACACCTGTAGGGTTGTTCAATTTTTGCCACAAAGCCACAATCAACGCAGAGTTTCCATTGTAACGCAAAACACCCCATTCAGTATTTCCGCCCGAATATTGACCATCTGATTGTGTTTTGGTTAAATAATTATTGTTTACCAAAGTATTAAAAACAGTCAATGCATTGCTTTTTCCTAACTGTACCATGTTGTAAATGGCGATGTCTCCGTTATTAGAATAATCGAAGCTATAGTTGAAGAAAATGTCCGTTCCTTGCCCACCAGCAGCTGAGATAGAAAACGATAGTGCTTCCGTTTTGTAAGCTTGGTTGCCTGTAGCCCAAAACAACTCGGCACACATAGAAGCATAATCGTCTTTCCAGTTGTTATTAGGATCATAAAAACCTCCAGCACCTGTACCTGCTACACCCGGATTTGCTTTTGCATACGCATACGCATTTAATGCAGCAGCCTGACACTGGGCAGCATAAGCTGGATCATATTTTTTGTAAAGCCTTGCCATTAGAGCCAACGTAGCTCCACAAAACGAAGGCATAGAAGCATCTTTGGGATTTTTGTATACCACTCTTTGCTGTCCGCCTTGGTTGACTGCTTGTGTTTGCATTTTAGTGGCTGTCACCCAAGTAGCATGGTCGGCATTGCCTCCTCCTGTACCTACTTGAAAATAAAAAGTAGTCGTATTTCTTGCGCACTTGATAAAATAATCGGTGGCGTGCTTTACTTCATCCAAAATATCGGGAATTCCATTTGGGTCATGTTTTTTACCTTCCCAAGTCCAATCTCCGCTGTTGGCGTATCCTTTGTAATCGTAGGTATAATAGTCATCATATCCTGTAGGAAATTCGGCATAGGCCTTTAACAGAATATAGGCCGAATAAAACATGGTATGACCAAATTTGACATGGTCGCCACAATCATGCCATCCGCCAGAAAGGTCATATCCATCGGTGTCTTTGTCGCCAATAAAAGCTGTACCTCGCAGACTCGCATTTACACCAGAAGGTAAGTGATTGTTTAACAACCAGTTGTTTGCTCCAGAACGCTGACCACCATACATTCTAGTGGTCATCCAAAGGGCTTTTTTGTAATCTGTTGATGTGAAACCTTGTGAAAATAACTGATGGGCATTTGATAATACAATTCCCGAAACGAGAATTATCGACTTCATTTTGTTTTTCATACCTATTGATAGATCGTTTGCGAGCGCAAAGTTAATAGGTGTTTGTTTTATTTTGTAACCTACCAATAAATAATTGCATTATTAAAATTGAAAATAAATTATATGAATTAAGATAAATAGGTTAAAAATTTAAGTATTAATAATATTTATAATCTAAAAATCGGATAAAAACACGACTATTATTTTTTAGCAAGCACAGCCGCATCCTGAAAAAAATTTACACAATTTGGTTAAAAGTCTTGATACAAATATTTACACAGAAACAGATTACTTACTTAAAGTCAATAACTTTATTTCCAAATTATAAATACCTTATGAAACTGATTCTGAATACCATTTTGTCTCTTGCATGTTGCATATCTACATTTGCCAAACAACAAAACTTGTAAAAGTATGGGAAACGGATACTGTTTTCAAAGTGCCAGAATCTGTCATTTATGACCCAACCTCCAACTCGATTTTTGTGGCCAATATCAATGGCGGACACGATGTAAAAGATGGGAAGGGCTTTATTTCCAAAATAGGAATTGACGGAAAAATCGAAAAATTAGTCTGGGCCGAAGGTGTAGATTCTCCCAAAGGAATGGGGATTTTCGATGGAAAATTGTATGTGACGGACATTACTTCAGTGGCAATTTTTGATCTGAAAACTGCGAAACTTGTCAAGAAAATAGAATTTCCAGAAGCTAAATTTTTGAATGACATCGCAATTGACGAAAAAGGGAATTGTTTTGTCTCTGATTCTTTCGACCCGAAAGTATATGTCTTTAAAAATGAGAAACCAGAAATTTGGCTAAAGAATGTTTCGTTTAAAAAACCAAACGGATTGTATGCCGAAAAGGAGTTTTTGTATCTAATAGACATGGACGGTGGTCAGTTCTACAAGATCAAGTATTCGGATAAATCGTTGGAGATAATGGCTAAAAACGTGACATCAGGCGATGGCATCGTAAAACTCTCTGAAAATCAATACCTCATTTCAGATTGGAACGGCAAGATTCAATTGATAAATGGCGCCACCGTGACTGATCTATTGGACACACGAGAAAAGAAAATCAATGCTGCTGATATTTGTTTGATTGAAAATGAACAGTTGGTTATCGTCCCTACTTTTTTTGGAAACAACATTGTGGCGTATAAAATCAAAAAGTAATTGGTGTTTTTAAATAGTGAGCAAAGAGTGGTTGATTAGCTTTCAACCACTCTTTTTGTTTATTGACTTTTATTTCAATAGCTGGCGAATAGAAACCAAATGTGAAAATAAAACAAGTGGTACTACGCAACATGGCAACCACACAAATGGAAAATACAATACGGCTATGTTAGGCTGGTCGAAAGCAAACTGTTGGAATGGAAGTGGCGCAGATAAAACAGCATTTGTCACAATATTGAACAGCAGCCCGAGGCAAAGGAAATTCCAAACAAGGATCATTTTTTTGCTTATCACATTTTTCACATAACCAAAATAATAGACAACTGGTGCGGTTAGGCCTGAAAGAATGTCAAAATTGCGACCTTCAAAAGTCATCAATTCAGGAACAGTCTTGTAGACAAACAATTGAAATAACAATAGCTCTACAGGAATTCGGACAATATGCAGCAGGGTCAAGGTTTTGACGTCTAAGCTATCTAGATATTGTCTGCCTTTTGAAGTGGCAAAAAGCCCAATCATGACTACCAAAGTTGGTGCCAATAAAAAGATAAATCTGGGCGGCATTACATCCGTGACGGTGTAAAAAAGCTGCAGTCCCAAAACAGCTTGCAAAAGCAACCAGCCCAACAAGACAATCAATGTAATGGTAGGATACTTAGAAGCTTTGTAAAACAGGTAAACGTTCAGAAACGTGATAAGACCAAAAGCAATGGCGATATATGAGGGTAGATTTTCCATGGTGTGATAATTTTATACCACAAAAGACGGTTCTCGTGTTCTACTTATACTTGCCAAATGACAAGAAATGCAGTTTAGACTACTTTCGAGAGAAATCTTTCCGAATCCTACTTAGCGAAGTGTCGGTAATGCCCAGATAAGAAGCAATGTATTTCAATGGTGTATGCTGAAAAATCTCAGGTTTAGACTGAATCAGATGAGCATATCGTTGTTCTGCCGTTTGGTTGATGAGCGACAAAGTTCTTTCTTTCAAACCTACAAACCCTTTTACCAACATCGCACGCCCAAACTCACGAAACTGAGGCAGAGAATGAAAGAGCGTATTCGATTGCTCGAATGTAATCGCATAGCCTTTGCAATCGGTCAAAGCTTGAATGCTTTCCTTTGACCTTGTGTGGGTAAAAAAAGAAGACACTTCAAAAACCACATTATTGCCTGAGTAGAAATTGGTCGTCACTTCATTTCCGTTTACATCCAATGTAAAGGCACGCATAAAACCACTCTCCAAAAACAAGTATTCCTTGCTGAATTCGCCTTCTGAAAGAAAAAAAAGATGCTTTGAAATCACCCGTTCTTCAAACTTCGAAATGATTTCGTCTAGCACTTGAATATGGACAGGTAAATGCTGATTGATAAAATGGGCTAAGTTGGCTTTTTCCATTAGGCAAAAAGCAAAGATAAGAGAGGAAATAATTAATAAAGCACCGTAATGCCTACAAATCGTTTTCCATTATTCACATCCGCCACATAAAAGCCCATCGGAACAATGCCTTTTTCTGAAGTTCCGTTCCATTCGGCAGGAATAGTGAGTGTTTTGATCGTTTTGCCAAACTTGTCGTAGATCGTTACTTTGCCGTTTTCAGGAAAAAAATAATGATCCGAAAGACCATCTCCATCAGGACTCAGGATTGCCTCTTCACATTCTTTTTGATTGATAATGATGCTATTAGCATATTCTTTAAAACAGCCATTTTGTGCAATCGCTTTCAGTTTATAAACGGGTTCAGAAAGCCCTACAAATTTGCCAGTAGTCGATGTCTGAATTTTTCCAGAATTGATTCCTTTCAATTCGAACGAGCTTATCCGACTTTGATCGCCTGAAATGGTGATCGTGCCAGTATTCAAACAATTGATTTCGGTGGAAGTAATGGTAAAATCCTTAAACTCGACACAAGGCAAAATGTTTACTTTGAAACTATCGGTCGCCAACGAAAATCCAGCAAATGCTGAATGCCTGATGTGGCAAGCGTAAAATCCTGAATCAGCAAAAGTACATTTCGGAATCGCCAACAAATCGTTAGTAGCTGATTTGTAGAATGTTCCGTTTTTGAACCAATCGTATCGGACGCCAGCTACGCCCTTATCTATTCCGGTTGATAAATAGACCGTATCATTTTCATGTGCATTTTGCATTTTGCCAACTACTAATTTTTGCTGTGGCGAAAGCTTGAAAATAGTATCATAGCCAGACTTCGTAGTCAGTTTGAAATATTCTTTAAAACTAAGTCCGTAATTGTTGTAGAGCCTTACTTTTACCAAACTAGAGTTGGCCGAATAATCGACTAACGTACTGATTTTGTTATCGTTAATAAATACCGACTCGATCTTATTGTTTTTTGGAAGCGTAGGCGCTACGGTCAGTTTATTGAGGAAAACATGAAGATTGCGCAAGTTTTTCAGCGAATCCAATCTTGGCAAACTCGTAAGTTCGTTTACCCAACAATACAAAGACGTAAGCGAAGTTAATTTGTCGAGATTAGGAAGAGCGCTCAGTTTATTGTACGAAACATTTATATAAGAAAGCTTTGTGAGTTTATCGAGGTTGGGCAGGTTGGTAAGATTATTGTTGTGTGCGATCAAATTGTCTATCAGATTGTTGGTCGACAAATCAGGCAATGCAATCAGATCATTTTGTTCGACAGAAAGCGATTTTAGTTTGCTCAGTTTCGAAATATCGGGCAAAGTAGTCAATTGATTTTCAGACAAATCCAATTCAACCAAGTTTTTCAAATCGACCAAACTTGGGATGTATGAAATGTTATTATTGGTCAATTGAAGAACGCTCAAGCTTGTGAAATATTGGATTCCATCTGCATTGGTTATTTTCTGATTGATACAGGCAAAAGTCCCCGTCAGTTTGGCGGCTTCGGCTGTAATCAGTTGTCCGCCAGTGTTCAACACCGCAGTATAACGTGCTTGGAGGCATTTTCTAAAATTGGAATCGGGCAATACAAATGTTTGACTATATCCTTGAATCACAAGGAATAAGCCAAACAAAAGGACTATATAACATTTATTTTTAAGCATTATCGAGTGATGGTAATCGAACCATTTTTTCTAGTTCCGTCTTCGTACACTATTTCATAGGCAAAATGTCCCGTTTCCAATTCGCCATTTTGCGACATTCCGTTCCATTCTATTTTTTCATCTGCCAAAACCTGTGTTTTGTACACAATCGCTCCTGTTTTTTCGTGTACCACAAAAGTACCTGCTTTCGGAAATGCGTCTAACTGAAACGTTTCGCCCAGAAAAGGATTAAAAGCCTCTTCCGCATTTGCGCAATTTACTTCTTTCACCACAATGTTTTCGATCGTAGCCTTGCAATGGTTATCGTCTGTGATGACTACTGCATATTTACCACCAGCTAAACGATTGTTTTTCAGAATATTACCTGATACTTCAGAAACGATTTCAAACTTATAAGGCGCTTGTCCACCTTTAAAATCAGAAACAGAAATGCTTCCCTCGTTTTCATTGACACATGTGGTCGAAGCAAACGTGATGGCCGAAATGACGGTTTTCAAACAGAAATTCTCTATTTCCTTTTTTGCTAAAACACTTTCTACCGCTATTTCTTGTTTGGTTTCAGTCTGTTTTGGAAGAATTGTCTCTGTATTTTTAATGAATAATAATTCATTTTTATTTGAATTCGAAATAGGAACTGAAACTTCTTTAGAACTAGCTTCTTTCGTTTCTATTGAATGTTGTTGAGCAAGCGTTTGATTCAGTTTACCGTTGACAAGGTCTGAAAAACGACCGTTGTCAAGGTAAACTGTTGCGTTTTTTCTACCAATGGAACTAGAATTAATTTTTACTTGATTCGCTTGTTGTTTATTGAAAATCAAATAAATAGCTGAAATAATGATGATGGAAATAGCCGTTCCGATGGCTATTTTTTTGTACAATTCTGCTTGCTTTTCGGTTTTTTGAATGTTAAAAGACGTTTGTTTAGCGGCTGTTAGTCGGTTGTTGATGATGAGTTTATTGGCGATTCGGTGCATTTCTACCTCTTTGCGAAGTGTTTCATTTTCTACTATTTCCTGCTGAAAATCGCGCAAAGCATCACCTTTAAGCCTGTCCTTGAGGAAATCGTGAATCTTCCAATATGTTTGTTCGTTCTGACTCATTTTCCTTGTAATTTTTTTAATTTTTTCAGCAATGCAGGATTTTTTTCTAACTCCTTCATTAGCTTTTGTTTACACCGCATGTGTTGCATCCTGACGGCATCTACCGAAGCAAAATCCATCCTGATCATCACGTCTTCCATTAGCATATCGCTGTAAATGGTATAATTAAGCAGTTCGATACACTTTTCGCCAATGGGCGAGAATAGTTTTTGAAGCACATTCTCGTCTTTACTTGCGTCTGTACTTTCAAACTTTGTCGACATTTCTTCGGACTGAAACTCAGGCATTTCGTCAAAATGAACGATTCCTTTGTCTTTCTTCAGTTTGTTGATCCACCTGAAAACGCCAATTCGGTACAAAAAACCGTAAATGTTGTATTTGGTGTTGTATTGGCCAGTCATCACTTGCTCGTAAAACACCATTAGTGCATCGTGAAATACATCGTAAGCATCGTCTTTGCTTCCGTTGGTCCTAAGAATATAGCTTTTTAGCTGAGGTAATACCTTTTTGTACAACAAAGGCATTACTTCCTTGTCTTTTCCTGCGCGGATCAGTTCAATGATTTTGCTATCTTCTAATTCAGACACTGTCAACAATACAATTTGGATTACGTTTCGTAATGATACCGAAAAGAATTTTTATAAAATAGTTTCAGTTTGTATCCATTCAAGAATGATTTTCACTTTTTCGTGCATCATTCTTGGGTGAAGTAGGCAATATTCGAATAAAAGTATGTTTTTTTACATCAAAAAATTAAGAGCGATTTTGAATGCGTACACTTCTTGGCTTCATTTTTGTGAGTGTCGCCATGCCAATGGGTGTTTTTGCGCAGTCTAATTTTTATTATCCCAATTATTTCACGGCATATTATCAAAACATGTCGCAGATCACGCCAGCGCATGTTTCGGAGGAAGGAAAAGCCGAATTTACTTCTGGTTACAAATCATTGACGGGTGCATTTCGCAAAATTTCGAGTTATTATTTCACAGGGGCTAGGGCTTTCAGAAAAAAGAATGATCGTGTGCATGTGACTCGTATTCAGTTCTATAACGAACACGAAGGTTCGTATATTTCTAGTCCAAGAGCATATGCAAATTATGCATATCAAATTCCCTTGGGCGACAATTTGAAGTTGTTTTCAGGTTTGGCTTTAGGATTGGCTGGTTTGTATTATTCGGCACCCACTACCACACAGTCGTCTTTTATGTTGCCAGACGGTTCGATAGGTTTAGGTTTGAAATCAAATTGGTTTGAAATAGGCGGCAGTGCATTTCAAATTTTGAACGAGACATTCCAACCTGTGGCCAACATGGTGACCATGAAACGGTATTATCATGTGTATACTTCGGTTCAAAAAGAATGGCCTAGCGACTGGAAATTGAAGGGTTACGCACTCGTACGTACCATGCCCGAAATGGCACAAGAATATTTTGGTGCCGTTTCGATTTCGTATAGCCATCATTTCATATTTGGCGCCTCTATGAAATATGGAGCAGGTGTTTCGATGTTTGCCCTATTCGGTTTGGAAAGCAACGAAGACCGTTTACAACTCTTGCTTAATTATAATAGTCCGCTTTTTAGCCTTATTCCTGCTTATCAGAGCAATTTGGAGATTGGGTTGGCGTATGTGTTGGATTAATTTTTCAAGTTCAACTGCGTGCGTTTCAAATAGACCAAAACGCTAATCGACTAATCCCGAAAAATCTAGTAAAGACAAGTAGTAATCCATAATTTCGCTAAAAGTTTAGAACACGGAAAAATGGAATTGAACCCAGTAATCATATTCGGAGCAAAAGAAATGGGCTTGATGGCCTTGGAAATATTCGAGAGCAACCAAGTAATTGTCTATTGCTTCTTGGACGATGATAAAAAAACGCATCAAACCGAATACAACTCGGTGATGGTAATGAGTACGACCGATGACGATGATTATATTAAGTTGTTGGGTAAAAAGTGCGATGCTTTTATCGCCATCGAAAACATCAAGGAACGTAAGTTTTTGGCTGAAATGTTAGAAGATGAGCTGAAACTGAAACCCGTAAGCGCAATCCATAGCGAAGCCGTTTGGTCGCCATCGTGCACCATTGGCGATGGCAATTTGGTGAATGCTGGTACAATCATTGCGACAAAAGCTAAATTGGGTAACTACTGTATCTTGCAAAATAGAGTAGTATTGGAAGCCTTCTCAACCGTTCAAGATTTTGTACAGATTGGTTCAGGAGCCATTATTGGACAAGGAGCGGTAGTAGAATCGGGTGCATTTATTGGAGCCGGAGCCATTATCGTAGCGGGTGTGAAAGTAGGTAAAAACGCCCGAGTTGGAGCTGGTTCTTTGGTGGCCGCTGATGTGAAAGCAGGGAAAACGGTGTTTGGGAATCCTGCGGTAGAAGTTTAGTTTATTAGTCCCAATCTAAATCTATTGATTCGGTAGCTGTGTCGTCTAAGTGAATTGACGAATCACTAGTTGTTATATTTCCAGAAATCGAATCATGTCCAGAGTATCTTGTATCTGGGACAATATCATGGGGGATTGGTAGTTCAATTCCTCCATGATTTTTCCTCTCCTTCACAAACACAAAGCCCACATACCCTCCAAACAACACCAACCCTACCAATGCACTCCACCAAGTAAGTGGATAACCTTGTTTGAAAAGATAGACTTGAATCAAGATGACAATTACGGCTAAGGCCATCACGAGTGAGACAACTTGGTCGTGTTTCCAACCCGATTTGTTGAGGCGTTGGTACAAATGAGTGCGGTGTGGTTGCCATACTTTTTCTTTGTTCAGTGCTCTGCGAATGAGCGTAAAAGCCCCATCGGCCAAGAAGAACCATAGGAAGATGGCAGTGGAATAAACGGCTTCTT
>JAYVIX010000328.1:0-4949 GCA_043769845.1 Cytophagales bacterium | reverse complement strand
GCATTATTCACACTACGCGACAACTTCTGAAAAAATAATTTGAATTATTTTCTGAAATAACTATCTAGTTATCAATAAGATACTTAAGTATTTTACTTTTATCCTAAAAAAAGTATTTTTCGAGGGAACAAAAGCATGTACATACATGTTTTGTATTCATAACTTCAAAAACAATTTAAATTTAATACAATGATTAAGAAAATTAGTACAGTTGCAGCCATCGCTTTGGCTATCGTTAGTAATGATGTGTTAGGACAAACTTTCAAAGCAGATGCTACAAAATCGTCAGTGGCTTGGTTGGCTAAGAAAGTAACTGGTCAGCATGATGGCGAAGTGAAATTATCTTCAGGTTCGTTGACTTTAGATAAAGGAGCTGTAAAATCGGGCACTTTTGAAGTAGACATGACTAGCATTATTTGTAAAGACTTGACGGGAGAATATGCTGACAAACTAATTGGTCACTTGAGAAGTGATGATTTTTTTGCGGTTGATAAATTTCCTAAAGCAACATTATTGGTTACTGAAGGTAAAAAAGAAGCCAATGGAACTTACACACTTAGCGGAAATTTGACAATAAAAGGAATTACTAAACCAGTTACTTTTCCAGCCACTATTACTACTGTAGGTGGTACAGTTACCGCAGTATCAGCCATTACGGTAGACCGTACCCTTTATGACATCAAATACGGTTCGTCTTCGTTTTTTGATAGCCTTGGTGACAAAGCAATTGACAATTCATTTTTGTTGACAGTGAAATTGGTCGCTTCTAAATAAGCACTCAAATAAATCTTTAAAAAATGCCTTGGAGATTTTCCAAGGCATTTTTTGTTTACGCTGGACATAAATTGTCATAATGAAACACGTTTTTGACATAAATTTTTTGACATGTTAATTTTTCAAAAAAATGTCTTTAAAATCCAACCAAGAAGGCTTTTCTTCGTATAGCAAAATATATTGTTTCACTATGGATTTGAAAGTAATGAATAAGAGCAATTTTGTAGAAACAGCTACAATCGAGGAATACATCGCCTACTTATATTTGGCAATCGCAGGTTCGGATTTGATCATTACCGAAAAGGAATTATACAAAATTGGTAGAAGAATAAGTGGGATACTGGTTCAACATTTCCCAGATTCGAAGTTTGAATTTAAATCTTTACTGAGAAGTGTAAAAAAAGAAGTTCAGTCGCGTTCTCCGATGGATTATAGTAGGCAAATAGAACTACTTAATAAAAAATATCCTTTAGCGATGGATATTCAGATGGATGTAGTCAGCGATTTGAACGAAATTATTAACGTTGATGATAAAATAGAGTATTCCGAATACGTATTAATGAATTTTATTAAGGTGTGTTTTATTGAAAAAAAGTAAAAATAGTTTTAAATGTTGGTCTAATTAATGGCAAATTCGGTGAGCAATCACCGACTTTTTTTGTTTATACAGCTAATAATAGTTTTTCCGCACGCGTTAAGTCTATTGTTTTGTCCATTGGTATTTCTAAGAAATAATCTAGTTGCCATTTTTGAGTCTTTTCGGCTTGTTTGTTGGCGACTTTGTCCCACGGAGGATATACTCTCATGCCACGTTTACCTTCTTTGTTGTGATCTGAAATGATTCCCTTTTCTAACAAGACCGATTTAGGGAAAATGAATTGACCGAAATTCAGATTATTTTTAGCGCATATAATAATGATATTTAATTCATCTGAATAATCAAATGGCGCAATTGATCCATTTGCAATTCTTTTCCAAATGGTCACAAACTGACCTGTTTTGGTAGGAGTAGTTTTGGCCACTCTGAATTTTACCGAAAAGTGATTGATTCTAAACGTAAAAGCTCCATATTCAGCGCTTTCGATTTCAGCGTTGAGATTTGAAAAAGCCAAAGAACATTTGTCATAGACTAGTTCTTTGGCCAACAGTAAATCAGGGTGAATGGGAGTGAATTCTTGAGTCAATGGACTAACCGTTTTTCTTTTGCCTGATAATTAACCTCAAATACTGGTCGTAAGTGAAATAGCTCCAAACCCAATTTAGGAAAATGAAGAGTTTGTTTTTGACGCCAAGTATCGACATCAAATGCACAAACATCCAAGTGAGCCAAGCGAAAAAACCTTGAAATTTCCAGAAAGGCAAATCGACCACTGCAAGGTTGCGCCCGACAGTGGCCATACTCCCTAAATCGTTGTAGCTGAAAGGTTTCATTACATTTCCTTTCAATAAATTAGATACATTTTGTGCCAATAGTTTGCCCTGTTGCATGGCCGTTTGTGCCAATTGCGGATGTCCATTAGGGAATTTTTCTTCCTCCATATAAGACAAATCGCCTATTGCAAACACATTCGAAAGACCTTCTACCAGATTGAAACGATCGACTTTTACTCTTCCACCACGTGTAATCACTTCTGGATTTAAACCTGGCAGATTGTTTGCTTTGATTCCTGTTGCCCAAATCAACGTATTGCTTCGGAATTTTTCACCACTTTCTAGACTAACATATTGTCCATCAAAATTTTTTACACGAGAGTTTAATTGAACTTTTACGCCTAGTTTTTCTAGATATTCTTTGCTTTTACTTGAAGCCTGCTCCGACATTACTCCTAATACTTTTGGCGAACCTTCCAGAAGATAGATGTTCATCTGGCGAAAATCCAGTTCAGGAAAGTCTTTAGGGAGAACTGTGTTTTTCATGTCGGCCAACGTACCCGAAATTTCTACTCCAGTAGGGCCGCCACCAGCCACAACGATGTTGAGGAAACCTTGCTTTTCGTCATCATCTGAAGTAGAAAGCGCACTTTCGAAGTTCTGTAACAATCTGTTGCGTAAAAACAATGCTTCTGAAACCGATTTCATCGGAATCGCTTTTTCTTCAATATTTTTGTTGCCAAAAAAGTTGGTATCGGCTCCTGTAGCGAGTACTAAATAATCATATTTGATAATGCCTAGATTGGTCACAATCTCATTTGAGGCTGATTCGATGGATTTGACTTCCGTCACACGAATGTGAACGTTTTTTTTATCATGAAATATTTTTCTTAAAGGGAACGAAATCGAACTAGGTTCCAGACCAGCAGTTGCTACTTGATAAAAAAGAGGCTGGAAAGCGTGGTAATTGTTTTTGTCAATCAATACCACTTGAACATCATGTTTGCACAGTTTCTGAGCGAGCATAAGCCCACCAAAACCAGCACCTACTATGACAATTCGTTTTTTTGAAGTTTCGGGGATATTCGGATTCATCGTTTGTTCAAAGTTTAAGGATTTTTAGTTTAATGTTCAAAGTTTAAAGTTCAATTTAGACAATTCTGTGTTGAACTTTAAACGTTAAACTTTGAACAAACCATGTTTATTTCTTCTTTTTGGGAGCGGCTTTTTTTGGTTCTGCTGCTGCCTTTTTAATAGCTACTCCTTTTTTCGCTCCAAATCTTCCTTTTTTCTCAGGCGTTGTCGCTTCCCATTCAATACATTGTTCTATCGTAATGTCTTTAGGTTCGATCCCTTTCGGGATTTTTACGTTCTTTTTGCCAAAAGCCACATAAGGGCCATAACGACCGTTCAATACTTTTATATCGGCATTTTCGGGAAACTCTTTGATGAGTTTGTTTATTTCGGCCAGACGTTTGTCTTCGATAATTTGCGTAGCACGTTCAGCTGTAACCGTTAGTGGGTCGTCTGTTTTTGCCAATGAAAAATATTTCCCATCATGCTTCACATACGGGCCGAACATTCCGATGGCAATTGTCATTGGTTTTTCTTCAAAATCGCCCGCAATGCGTGGTAATTTGAACAAATCCAATGCTTCTTCTAAAGTCAATGTTTCGATCAATTGACCTTTTTTCAAGCTTGCGTATGGTGGCTTTTTATCTTCTTCGGCTTCGCCTAATTGTGCAAAAGCTCCAAATTTGCCAAGTCGAACCGAAATCATTTTGCCTGAAACTGGGTCAATTCCAATCTCACGTGCAGACGATACTTCTTTTCTATCCACATTGGCCGTGGTGTCTTCGATTCGTGTATGAAAGTTTTTGTAGAATGAATCAATCATTCCGACCCATTCTTTTTTGCCATGGGCTATTTCGTCAAATTCTTTCTCCACTTTAGCCGTGAAAGAGAAATCAACAATGTTAGGGAAGTAATTGACTAAGAAGTCGTTTACTACCATGGCTGTATCTGTAGGGAAGAGTTTAGCTTTCTCTGCTCCGTAGTTTTCAGTGAGTGTTTTCTTAGTGATTTCGTTTTTGGCCAGCACTAATGTTCTGTATTCACGTGTTTTTCCGTCACGTTCTTCCTTTACCACATAACCTCTGTTCTGAACCGTAGAAATAGTAGGAGCGTAGGTAGAAGGTCGGCCGATACCTGCTTCTTCCAATACTTTTACCAAACTGGATTCGGTGTAGCGTGGTGCTGGGCGGCTGAAGGTTTGTTTGGCCAAGATTTCTTGTAAATCTAAGATTTGCCCAATTGACAATGGAGGCAAGGCGGTGTTGCTTTCGTTGTCGTCTAATTCCTCGTCATCGTTTGATTCGAGATAGGCTTTTAGGAAACCTTCGAATTTGATGACTTCTCCACTTGCTTTGAATACAAACTCGGTTCCTGATATACTGATAGTGGCAGTGGTGCGTTCTATTTCAGCATCAGCCATTTGCGAGGCTTTTGCACGTTTTCTGATCAAATCATAAAGACGCTGTTCGTCACGTTCGGCACTTCCTTTTTCGACCGAAAAATCGGTAGGACGGATGGCTTCGTGGGCTTCTTGAGCATTTTCTTGCTTGTTGGCGTATTTTCTTTGTAAAAAATATTCGATGCCATAATCTTTTTCTATCGCATTTTTGGCACTCGCAATTGCATCATCAGATAAGTTGACTGAGTCGGTACGCATGTAGGATATTTTCCCAGCTTCGTACAGTTTTTGTGCCACCGTCATAGTACGTGCTACCGAAAAACCTAATTTG
>JAYVIX010000327.1:0-18797 GCA_043769845.1 Cytophagales bacterium | reverse complement strand
CAATCATCCGCACAGTTTTTATACATCTCAGGCGGAAACGACTATTCGATGGTGGTTTGCCAAGATGGGCGTATCATGCAGTGGGGAAATATCTACACGGCCAACGGTGCACAAGTAAAAACCAACACTCCTACTCCTTTGGATGCTCCTGCTGGATTGAAATTTGGACAAGCGGATGCAGGTTCTGGAAAACATGGATTAGCCATTGCTTGCGATGGCAACGTGTACGGCTGGGGTAGCAACAACGATATTGTAAACAATCAATCGGTTATAAAAGGGCAAATAGGTAGTAACACCATTACGGCTAGTGCCACTCCGATTAGAATCCCAGGAATTGCTGGCGTAGGAAACTTGGATGCGGTCTATGTGTCAGGAAGTAATACTTCGTCTTATGCCATTCTTTCAGATGGAAAATTGGCTTCTTGGGGAGACAACGCTTCGAGGCAATTGGGCAGGGTAACAAGTGGTTCATACGACCACCTTCCAAATTATGTGCAAACTGCTGCAGGAGTTCCTCTTTTAAATATAAAACAAGTAGATGCAGGTGACCAAACTGTGTATGCGCTTGATGAAGATGGTTTTGTGTATTCATGGGGTTCTAATGCTGATTTTGCCCTCGGCCGAAACCATGGTGGTACATTTGATACTTATGCAAAAAAAGTACAACTATTAGATGGTACACCATTGTCTAACATTATTTCTATTTCAGGTGGCGACAAACATGGTGTGGCTCTGGCAGCTGACGGATCAGTATACACGTGGGGTGGTGCTTGGGGAAATAACCAATTGGGTTCAGGTAGTGGCAACAGAGGCTATGCTGCCACTGTCTTGGCAGTAGGCGGTGCCGCTTCTTCTTTTTTGAAAGATGCTGTTTCGATTGCTGCAGGACAAGCTTCAACTATGATCGTTTTGCGTGATGGACGTGTAGTGACATTTGGTGCAAACTGTTTGTACGGAGCTGGAGGTAGTCAAGTAACTGGCTCTGGTGGCGTGTTAGGTCAAAATAGAATTACATGTACTAGTTCTGCAACACCAAATTATGTGATTGAAGAAAGCGGAAATCAATTGAGTAATATTTCATTGGTTTCTGATGGTGATGCAGTAACTTATGCCATAAACACTTCTGGTGAAGTGTATGTGATGGGAAATAGTTTGAACGGTGAACTTGGTTTAGGAGATTTTGTTTCATCAGGAAGAGCCAAAAAACTGAATCTTAATTTATATAGCTGTGGTTTGCCAGATCCGTGTCCCGATCCAAATCTTGGCCCCGATGTACCAATCTGTAGCCTTACTGAATTAAGCAATGTAAAGTTGGTTGTTCAAAATTTCAGAACATACAGTTACAAATGGTATTACAGAGTCAACAAAAACGGAAGTTTCAGTAATGTGACGGTTTCGGATACAAATGTGTTTGTTCCTACTAAACTAGGCCAATACATGGTCGAAGTATCGGTAGCTAAAGGTGGATGTACAGAATGTGAAATCGGGCGAGATACCATCACTGTCGACCAACCAAGTATTGATGGCGATCCTTTTTGCAAAGAAACCAGTATTATTTTTAAAGTTCCTGCACCTGCCACTGGCATTTATAGATGGTGGAAATCGCAAACAGGAACAACCGATAGCCTTGCTGCTAGAGGAAATTCGCAAACGGTTTCTCTTTCTGATTTAAGCCCAATGATTGTAGGCGAAGATACTGTGTATAATCTGTACTTCGAAGACGTAAAAAATTATGCTGGTGTAGTTGGTCCTTTGGCAACTGCGGCTCTGACAGGAGCTTATCAAGCACCAGATAACGAAAGAAATAGTCTTTATTTTGATGCTGTTTCGAATGTGAAAATAGATGCTGTTTGGCTTAGAGTAATCAACTACTACAGCGACAGGGCAAGTAGCATTACGCTAACGGTGTATAATGCTGTAAATGGCGTGGTGACTTCGGTGACCAACTCTATTAATGTTCCCGTGAGTAGTACACCTACTGCGGCTTTCCGATTTCCGATGAATGTCACGATCCCTAGAGGAACAGGATACTATATCAAACTTTCGGCTACTGATAATGGCAATTTAAAAATGCCATTCTTCGACAATACGGCTAATGTTTCTTATCCTTATTATGGTACTGGCGAATTGGCTGGCCTAATCAGTCTACTAGGAACTGGCAACAGAACGGATGGTGGAAATGTATCCAACTCAACTATCGGAATTCTGAACTGGGAAATTTCAGGTACTAAGTCTGCCTCTTGTGGAAGAACTCGTGTTTCAATTACAAAAGATTGTCCTTGCAATGCTCCAAATCCCTTGAATATTACTTCATCTACTGGATACAACGCTTTTTGTAATGGTGTTGCTTCTGTTCTTTCTTTAAATGCAAATCCGAGCCCATCTATACCTGAAAAAGAACCCAAAAACTATCTATATCAATGGTACAAAAACGAAGTAGCTGTTACAGGAACAGCAGGGCGTCAAAGTACTTTAGACATCAATTCTACTACAGGAGTTGCTACTTACAAACTGCGCGTTGGGCATTCAAGTCTCACAAGATCAAAATGTTATTCTGAAACCAATGTAAACATCACTTTGCAACCTCCTATTTCAGGAAACACTATCGTGACAGGAAATGACACGATTTGCCAAGGATCAACCGCCAAAACGATCAAAGGCTCTACGCCAAGTGGCGGAATCGGAGTGGCAACTTATCAATGGATTAGTTCAAATTCAGCAAATGAGACGTATGTCAATGTGAGCGGTGCAACTGGAATAGACCTAAATCCTGGCACAATCAACTCCACTACATTCTTCAAACGAATCGTCACTAATGGCGGTGTTTGTAAAAATGATACATCAGCTTCGGTAGCAGTGGTGACGGATGCTACCATTACCAATGCTGGTCTTGTGACTTCTGGCGGAAATGTATGTGTTGGTTTTGCGCCAGTGATCAATGTTACTGAGGCCGTTCCTTCCAATGTGAATTATAAATACCAATGGCAATCGTCTACCAATAACATTAATTGGGCGAATATTTCGGGAGCTACTTCTGCTCAATTGAACACTGTGCCAACGATTACTTTAAACACTTATTTCAGAAGAATAGTAAGCTCGATCAGATGTTCGGCCAATTCGGCTGGTACACTGGTCGAAGTAGATGCTCCTGTGGTCACTAGTTCGAATACCATTGATAGCAATCAAACAATCTGCGAAAACAGCACCCCAAAAACTTTGACAGGAAGCAATGTAACAGGTGGAAAAACGCCAGCTACCTTCGAATGGATTAGTTCTATCACAGGCACTTCGCCTTGGACAAATGTTGGTTCAGGACAAGATCTTGCTTTCACATCAGGACTTACGGCTACCACATTCTACAAAAGAATCGTGACCTCAACGGGTGCTTGCAAAAAAGACACAAGTATCGGAAATGTAAAAATCACAGTTGATCCAACATTGACAAATGCAGGAACTATTACTCCTGTAAATCCATTGGTTTGTACCGACAACTCGCCTGTCATCAACGGAACGGTTGCTGTGGGAGGAACTGCTCCACTTAAATATTTGTGGCAATATTTCAATGGCACTACTTGGGTCGATATTCTTACCTCGAATGTTGAAGGACCTTTAGTCACTGCACCTTCTATCAATACTACAACTGAATATAGAAGAATTGCAAAATCTGTCGCATGTTCAGCTATATCTGCTACCGTCACTGTAGATACAATTTCGGGTATGAAAGCAGGAGCGATTGTTCCTACACAAACTGAAATATGCGATGGAGGTGTCCCTAGCAAAATTGAAGGCGACATCTCGCTCGCAACTGGCGGAACTGGTTCGCTCATCGAATACCAATGGCAGGAATCGATTGATGAAACTTCTTGGATTGACGTGGTTGGAGCAACTGCAACTTCTTACACACCAGGTGCATTGAACGGAACCAATTATTTCAGACGTAGAGCGACCAATGGCCCTAGTAAGTGCGATACCGCTACCACAGATGCCGTCAAGATCACTCAATACAAAAAACTAAATCCAGGTTCAATCACTTCGAAAGACACCACCGTTTGTGTGGGCAGCCCAATCCAAGTATTGGCCGATCTTCCAACACTTGGAAGCCCGAACAAAAAGTATACGTGGTTGATTGCAAATGCTCCTGATTTTATTTTCAGAGATACGCTTGCCAATTCACCTTCGCTTATTCTTTCACTTTCGAATCTTTCGAAAACAACTCGCGTGCGTAGATTAGTAAAAGACGATTGTGGCGCAGATACTTCGACCAATGTATTTACAGCACAAGTGTTACCATTGGAAACACCAAGTATCTCGATCCTGACCGACCTAAGTCCAGCTTTCTGTAATACTTCTAATTTGATTATTACTGCGAAAACCGAAAAAGCGGGCAAAGGAAGAAAAATCTCTTGGTCGTACAACGGAGCGACATTCAACACGGATAGCATTTTGGAAATAAACGCTACAGATTTGGTGAATGGAGCAAAAGTGAAAGCCATCGTAGAAACGGATAAATCATTGTTCTGTACTGCGCCAAGTGCCGAAAGTGCCCAGATTACTTTACAAATCAATACAGTAGTTTCGGGCAACACCATCAACGACAACAACAATGCAGTTTGTCTTGGATCTTCGTTTGGACTTGTAAAAGGTTCGATTCCTTCGGGAGGGCTTTCTCCAATTACCTACAAATGGCAAATGTCAGCAGACGGAAGTACCAATTGGAGCGATATTCCAAATGTAGATACTGCCAATTATTTGCCAACGAACATCACTTCAACACAATACATCAGAAGAATTGTGACATCAACAGGTGTTTGTAACAATGATGTTTCTAACGTTGTGAGACTTTTTGTAGACACACCTGTTACTGCTGGAAAAATCAGTATAATCTCCCCACCATGTGGTTCTGATTCTATTAAAATTCAAAGTTTGGAAGCTGCCACTGGTCAAAACGGTTTGAGATATACTTGGTTCTATTCGGTAAACCCTTCGGAAGGATACAGTATCGTTTCATCCACAAACTCAGATAGTTTGACTGTTGCCATAAACGACTTGGATGATTCGGGCTTGTATACCAAATTTTATTTCATTAGAAAAGTGACTTCGGGAGGTGCCCAATGTACCAGCCAATCGGATACTTTGAAAGTGATCATTTGCCAAAAACAAGTTTTATCTGGCCCAATTGATGCAGGTATAATTTGTACAAATGAAATTTTTAAGCGATATTTTATTGTAAAAGCAGATTATACACCAAATGAAAAAGGTGTATTGAGAGTGAATAACGATAGCACAATATTCCCGAAACATGGTCAATTCATCGCCCCTTTACCAGAATCAGATAGTATATTTTCGTACGATCCTTACGATGGTTTTATTGGACTTGACACAGCCAAAGTGTTTATTTGCGATACCACCACAAAGCCACTTCAGTGTAGAACGAAATCGATTTACTTCAATGTACGCCCATTCAACTTGCCTCCTGATGTAAAAAATGAAACATTCAGCACATACCGAAATCAGGCAATCACAGGTTATAATATCACATCAAATGATACTGACCCAAATAGAAATCCTGGAAAAGATACGCTGTATGTGTTCCCTTCTGAAGACAATCTGTTTCTTCGCAAAACACTCATCCAACCTTACAAAAAATACATTGATGTAGTATTAGCGAAACCACAGCATGGTCAAATTGTAATGTCGCATACTGGCGATTTTACTTATGAGCCTGATAAAGATTTTACAGGCAAGGATCAAGCTATTTTCTGGATATGCGACTATAGTAGTACTTTATATTGCGATAGTTCTTATTGCAGACAAGACACTGTTACATTTGATGTGAAACCATACAGAATTTTTACTCCAGAAGGTTTCTCGCCAAATGGTGATGGTAACAATGATTTCTTCGTGATTCGCTCGGAAGTAACTTTGAAAATGGAATTGAAGGTCTTTAACCGTTGGGGAAATTTAGTGTACGAGAGCAAAGACTACAAAAACGATTGGGATGGAAAAGCAAACCGTGGTCTTGTGATAGGAGAGGGCTTGCCTGATGGCACTTACTACATCTATGTCAATGTAAATGACGAAACTCCACAAGAAGAACGTTTCAAATTCATCACGATAAGTAGATAATAATTAACAGAATTAAATGAATTAATTTTCATGAAAAAGAAGAGCTTATTTTTGACATTCTTAGTCTCGGCAAGTATCCAAGTATTTGCCCAGCAAGACGCCCTTTTCTCCCAATACATGTTCAACATGATGTTGGTGAACCCTGCCTATACTGGTAGCCGTGATGTGATCAGCTTAAATGCGATGTACCGCAATCAATGGGTAAAAGTGCCTGGAGCACCCGAAACCATGACTTTCAGTGCAGATGCACCTTTGAAAAACGAAAAAATGGGCATTGGCCTCACAGTCTTCAACGATAAAATTGGGATTGTGAACAATACTGGATTTTATGGCAACTATGCTTACAGAATTCGCCTATCGAACAATTCGACTCTTTCTATGGGAGTAAGTGCGGGAATGACTAACTACCGTGCTGACTTGGCTGGTGTCAGACTGAATGACGAAGCAGGAAGCGCGCCTGATGCTGCTTTCAGTTCGAATGTGAATAAGATTCTACCAAACGTTGGGCTTGGACTTTTTTATAGCAGCGACAAATTTTATGCAGGCTTGTCGCTCCCACATGTGCTGAACAACAAAGTAGTAGCCGATGGCGGATTAACTGCTCGCCAATACCGTCATACATTCTTGATGGCTGGTTATGTATTCGATTTGAACCACAATTTGAAACTAAAACCTTCCGCATTGGTGAAACAAGTTTCGGGTGCACCAATTCAAATGGATTTGAATGCCAATCTTTGGTTGTACGATAAGTTCGGAATCGGACTTTCGTATAGAAGTTTGGACGCACCCGTTTTTATGGTCGAAGCACAAATCACCGATCAATTGCGTTTTGGCTATGCGTTTGATTATTCACTTGCAATTAAACCTGCAAATGGCTATAACAGAAGTTCGCATGAATTCATGCTTAGGTACGAATTCGGTTACGACAAAGGTAAAGTGCTTACTCCAAGATATTTCTAAGTCTAACATTACAAATTTCAGTATATGAAAAAGAATCTGATTATTTTAATAGGTTTTTTATTTTTTCAGTGTATCCATGTTTTTGGTCAGGAGCGTTTTGGCAATGCCGAAAGACATTACAAAAAAATGCGCTATGCACACGCTATTGAGGCATATGAGGAAGCATTCAAATATAAAAAACCGAGTCCTGATGCACTAGAGCAATTGGCCGATTCGTATTTCAAAATAGGAGACAGCAAAAACGCAGAACGTGTTTTGGCTCAATACATGTCGGACACCACCTTGATAAACCCTGATGTGAATTCGATGTTCCAATACGGGCAAACATTGGCTCAAAATGGGAAGTATGAAGAAGCAGCTCTTTGGTTCGAAAAATACCACAAGAAAAAAACACTCAAGAATGATAGTCGTGGAGACGATTTTCACAAAGCCTATACCCACAATATCCATGAGTTTTATAAAGACTCTGTGCTTTTTGATGTCTTTCGATTGGATATCAATTCGCCACAATCTGATTTTAGCCCCACTTTTTATGGCAAAGGAATTGTATTTGCCTCGGCCAGAAGGATGGAAAATGGTGTACGTAGAGTGCATTCGTGGAACAATGCTGCATTTCTAGACATGTTCTATGTAGATACCAATGCGGTAAACGAACGAGTATATGCCACTCACATAGGTAAAGAGCAAGGCGACCACAAAACCTATTCGTACTTGGGTGGCAATGAAAATATGCATTCGGACGAAACCTTCAAAACAAGCAATGATTCTAAAACACTTGGTTACCACGCTCATGTTTTCAAAGGCGACCCTAACGAATATCATTCGCAAGATCCAAAACCGTTTAGCGATAAACTGAATACCAAATTGCATGATGGCCCAGCTACGTTTAGCAAAGACCAGAACATGATTGTGTTCACGCGAAACAATTATAAAGGAGGTTTTGCGAAAAAAAGCAAAGATGGCGTGAACAAATTGGCGTTGTACTATGCCACAAAAACCGATTCGACCGATTGGGGTAAAGTGAAAGAATTTCCTTTCAACAGTAAACAATATTCGACAGCTACTCCAGCTTTCAGTCCTGATGGCAAAACGGTCATTTTTGCATCTGACATGCCAGGTGGTTTTGGAGGAATGGATTTGTATAAAAGCTATTTCAACCGTGACATTTGGTCGAAACCTGTTAATCTTGGCCCTAAAGTGAATACCGAAGGCAATGATGCCTATCCTTTTGTAGACGAACACAATGTACTTTATTTTGCATCCAACGGACATCCGGGTTTGGGCGGTTTGGACTTATTCAAATTTGAAGACGATAAAGTAACTCACTTGAACTACCCAATCAGTTCGAAAAAAGATGATTTTGGAGCCATTGTTTGGGCTGATGGAAGAAAAGGATATTTGAGTTCAAACCGAAATTTCAGTGGTCATGATGACGATTTGTATTTCTTCCAAGCTTCCAAGCAAATGGTTTTGGCAGGAAAAATCTACGACCAACGAACAAAACAAATCTTGAAAAATGCAAAAGTAATTTTGCGTGACACAACAGGAAAAATCATAGCCGAAACGATGAGCGACAGTTTGGGCGATTATTCACTGCAAATTGAACATGAAAAAATATACAAACTACAGGGAAGCAAAAAGCGTTTTCATGACACTACTGCTCTTATCACTACCACAGGTACCAGAGGCCAAGTTGTTCAAAAAGACCTTTACTTGTGGAACAAATTGGATGTTGCGCTACATGGTTTGATCACCGACCGCGAAACGACTATTCCTCTCGACAAAGTGCATGTAAAATTGGTAGATGCAAAAACGGGCAAAGACATTTATGAAATGCATACGACTGCTTCAGGGGATTTCAAAAACAAAATTTTAGATACCAAATTCAACGACACCATTTTGCTTGATGTACATTTGGCAAGAGAAAAATACCTTGGCAAAACAGTTCGTTTCATGGCCGTAGTGAGCGATTCGGGTGAAATCGAAATTCACCAAAACTTGGATTTGGCGATGGATAAAGTAAAAATCGGGACAGATATTGGAAAAATTCTGAATCTAAATCCTATCTATTTCGACTTAGCAAAATGGGACATCAGAGAAGATGCTGCACTTGAGCTAGACAAAATTGTAACGATCATGATCGAAAACCCAACTATCACAATCGAACTTCGCTCGCATACCGACTGCCGTTCGAGCAAACAATACAACCAAGAACTATCCGACAAACGAGCTAAATCATCGGCTGCTTATGTGATCTCGAAAGGAATTGAGAACAAACGGATTTATGGAAAAGGATATGGCGAAAGTAAACTGATTAATAATTGCGCCTGTGAAGGACCAAAACAATCGACCTGTAATGAAGAAGAACATCAGCTGAACAGGCGTACCGAATTTGTAATTGTAAAAATGTAAGCCCTTTTTTAACGACAAAAGCCCCGCAATGGGGCTTTTGTCGTTAATGGGAACAATAGAATGGAAGGAAGATTAGCATTGACCATTTCGTCTGACGAATTGGAAAAAAACACGGGTTTTAAAATGAACCCAAATGACGTTAAAAAACACTTTTCAGAGCCACAATACAATTGGGCCCCTTCGTGTTTTGTGCCTGTTCTCACCAATTTACAAAGCGACAAAATTCGGTTTTTGCGATGGGGTTTGATCCCTAGTTGGAGCAATAGCAGTAAAAACACCAAAGGCCTTGCAAGTATCAGTTTGAAATCGTTCAAAGACAAACCAGTACTTCAAAAGGCGATTCAGAACAAAAGATGTATCACGTTTGCAAATGGGTTTTTCCTATGGAAAGATAGTCCTGCGGGCAAAATTCCGTATTTCGTTCGACTAAAATCAAAAGCTGTTTTCGGGATTGCCGGACTTTGGGAAAGTTGGGAAGAAGAAGAAAACGCGATCAATACCAGCTGCATTATCACTCAAAAACCTGAAGGAAGTTTGGCTTACTTTCCAAGCGAAATACCGCTTGTGGTGAAAAGAGAGGAACTGGCAAAATGGCTAGCGACCGAAAAAAGCGATATACTGACAGAAAACTATTTCGTACCAGAGGCCGAGTTTGAGTATTATCCAGTGAGTAGGAAAATCATCAAAAGCCTTGAAAACGATCCTAAGTTCATCCAAATGATCTCTTATTTGGTAGCCGAACAAACGAAGCTGTTCTAAGCTAAACTGTGAGTGCGGCAGAAAAATATTCTCCTGCTTTTTCTAAGAACTCAATTTCGTCTTCGCCAATGGTGTTGAAAGCTGAAATCTCGTAAACAGCCTCCACCACGTCTTGAAATTTGAACGGCACTACCAACACATTGGTAGGTGCCGAAGTACCAATTCCAGAAACAATACGACTAAAATCGCTGGGAATATCAAGCAAGTGAATGTGTTTTTTGTTTTTAAACGCCTGACCAATAAGTCCTTCGCCAATTTGAACGATCTCCCTAGATGGATGCTTGGAATCGAAAGCATATTGTGCCGCCAATTTCAGATAATGCGAATTTGACTCTTCGTCTTTTTGTTTGATGTATAAACATGCTTGAAGCCCATTCATATGTTTTACCAAAAAACTAACCGATTGCCTTGCCAATTCTGTTCGGTTGTTCTGGTTGTTTCGAATGATTTCCGAAAGTTTATCCAATCCTTCGTTTGCCCAGATGCGTTTGGCATCACGCCTTTTTACCTCGGCCATCAGTTTTTGCATTTGAAGTAATTCGCCTGCAATGGTGTGCTCGTTTAGGTATTCATTGGAGCTATCTAAGCCTGACCAATCGTTCTGATAATTGCCAATAGCTACTTTTTTTACAAAATCAGCCGTTTGTTTCATGTTCTCTTTGGACGATTCCAAAATTTCACGCTCCGAGAAATTTTTAGATGTACGCCCCGAATCAAACAAGTACTTACGATTGGTTTGATCCAGTTCGACAATCAATTTTTTACGATTTCGGTTTTGCCAAAATACAATTGCAAGCGCAAACACAAACGTAGGAAACGAGAATCCTAAAAGCACCATTTTTAGCAGAACGTTGCGTTCCATGGCTTTTTTTACGCTAGCAGTGGCACTTGCTATCAGATTGTCTTCAAATTGGTGAAGATTTTTGGTATGGTCATCCCAAGCTTTCCAAGCGAAATACCCTTTATCTTCATTTAATTTCTCGACAAAAATGGGCATCTCGTTATTTTTCACATTCACGACCATGCCTTCGCAAAAAGCAATGTACTTGTTTACTTGTTCAAATACCAATTTTAATTCCTTGGTATTATAGCCTTGCACCTTTAGTACTGAATCTAATTCTGTAAAAATTTCGCCATTGTATTTTTCAGCATTTTTCATCGGTTGTAGCAAGGACTCTTTTCCTGTGATGGCATATCCGCGCAAACCCAAATCGACTCCGTGCAAAACCTCTCTCAGGATCAGAGAGTTAGTATGTTTGATGTCTTCCGCTGTACTTTTTAGCTTTAAGTTGTCTTGGATTTGCCGGTTGTTATATTTGGTAAGAAGTAAGCTGAGGACCATGATGGTGAACACCATGCCCAATAATATGTGCAGAACATATTTCTTTAAAAAAGACATCCTATTTACTTGTTAGTTAGTGACCGATACGTCTAAGTAAAACTAAAAGCTATATAAAATCCAAAGAATTTGGCCCTTGGTTAAAAATTAAATCTATGATGGAAAGATTTTGATGAAAGTTTTGTCCGAAAACTTGACTATAACTTCTATTAGGGCACTCACCTCGATACTGATTTTTCATTCGTTCGTCAATCAAACTTGGATAAGTCTCTTGCCATGAATGCGTTTCTGTAACCTGAATGGGCATTTTTAGAAACTTCAACAGCAGCTGAAACATTTGAAAATTAAGATCATATAGAAACGTAGGTTTTGTATGATAAATGTCTTCCAAATAAGGAAAATAATAATCAAAATAGGGCGAGTGTTTGTATGAGGAAGTAATGCCTCGCACATGGTTTTTTACCCACGATTGCGAATAATCAATCCGCACATCTTTGATGAGTGTAGCGCCATGCAGAATGGGGACGGTTAATACCAATTCGCCATTGGCAGTGAGGATATGGGTGCGGTTTCGGAGCGATTGTTTTTGATAATGTTCCTGCGATTCAATCAAAAGGGTGTCGTACTTTTTCAATTGACTGAAGTATGACACTAAGGGCAAATGATGAAGTTCTAATACTAAAGTACTCACTATTCGCTATAAATGGCGTTTACCAAAGTTTGGCCTACAATCTTCAAAGTTGCTTTGTCAATGTTGCTGATATTGTCGCTATGGGTGTGCCAAGTGGGACTGAAATACGATCCGTCAGAGGGTTCATATTCGATAATATCGACCATCGGGATTTTGGCATCACGGTTGACATAGTAATGGTCGTCTATAAGCTCGTCTGTTACTTGGTCGATAAAGGTGGCCGAATAGCCTGAATTGGCCGCTACTTGCCAGATCTTTTTCTGAACCTCGGGTGCAAAATAGAACGAGGTGGCGTCTTTGGCAAAACGAGCTCCCTTGCCGCCTACCATGTCCAGCAAAATGCCATAATAGGCCGAATAGTTGGGTACATGTGTTTTCTTGGACCAATATTGCGAACCTAAGCACCAGCTGTCTTTCATCTCGGGGAAACCTGAATTTTCGGGCTGGCCATAGTCTTCGCCATCGAATAGGATAAAGTCCACTCCTACTTTGAGGGAAGTGTCAGCATGCATCAAACGGGCTAGTTCCAATATCACTCCTACACCACTGGCGCCATCGTTGGCACCGTCTATAGGTTTGTTTTTGTCTTTGATTTCATTGTCGGCAAAAGGGCGGGCGTCCCAGTGCGAGGCTACAATAATGCGTTTGGTAGCCTTGGGGTTGATACTGGCAATGATGTTGCGCAGTTTCAACAATTTGCCATCAAAGGCTTTGGTTTCAAATATTTGCTCGGTGACGGGAACTCCGTATTTGGCAAACGAAGCCATCAAAAAATCGCCACATTTTACATGGGCTTTGGTGTTGGGAACGCGTGGACCAAACTCGGTTTGTTTGGCTATGTAACCGTAGGCAGTATCTGGATTGAAAGTTGGAATCTTTGGAACTAAAATAACTGGTTGGTCTTTGACCTCAGCTGGCTGGTCTTTGGTTTCACCACAACTTAAAAGTAGAAAAGCCGCAAGCGAACAAATGGAAATAGAACGAAGCATGAATCTGATTTTGGTACAAATATCAATTATCTTGAACAATTATCAGTGAACCAGTAACAATTTGTTAAAACTCAAACTCTTCTTCTTCGTTGGTTTCTGTGGTATCTTGTACGGCCGGATTATAATCTAAATCCACTGGCTTTCCATTTGAATCCAACAGTTGATAATTAGTTTCGTCACAACTAAAAAGCAGAATAGCCACAAGCAAACATATGGCAAAGGCTCGAAACATGAATTTGGTTTTTACAATAAACCCAAATATATTAATGATTAAGATATTAAAGTACGTATTTTTCCGTTTTAATCGTATTTAAATGTGTAACTCTTGAGGCAAGTTTTATATGTATTGCCAGGAAACTTGTGCCTGATTCCAAAGTTTAGATTTTGTAGTATCGGGACACGCATTTACCTTGGAGTGTTACATTAAGATGATAGAAATCAGTCGAATGACGATTATCTTGTTACGAAAGCCTATCCCTAAAATTTTCATAACCAAATTTCTTGATCAATCTAAAACCTGTCTTCTCGTCCCAGATTCCGATGCTAGGATGTGGAACACCATTGAAAGTGCTCGTCTTCACCATTGTATAGTGGATCATGTCGTCAAAAACCACCTTGTCGCCTACTTCCAGTTCCTTCTCGAACGACCAGTCGCCCATATAATCGCCCGAAAGACAGGTGTTTCCGCCTAGTCTATAGGTAGGTTTGTTTGGTTCTGGTTCAGAAGATGCGCCCAAGACCTTTGGTTGATAAGGCATTTCGAGACAATCGGGCATGTGTGCCGTGAACGAGGCATCAATCATAGCCGTTTTGATGCCATGGTTTTCCACCACGTCCAAAACAGTCGTGACTAAGTAGCCCGTTTGCCAAGCGAACGCACTGCCCGGTTCTAGGATCACGTCCACATTGTATTTCGCTTTGAATGCTTTCAAAAGCTGAATCAAATGCGCAGTATCGTAGCCTTTCTTGGTCATCAAATGGCCACCGCCCATGTTTACCCATTTGGCACTGTGCAGATATTTTCCAAAACGTGCTTCGAAAGCCGCCAACGTTTTTTCAAGGTCAAAAGAATTAGATTCGCAAAGGCTGTGAAAATGCAAACCATCCACACCTTCAGGAAGCCTATCGCCCAATTGGTCGGATGTGATGCCCAATCGGCTGCCTGGTGCGCAAGGATTATACAACTCAGTCGTCACTTCCGAATATTCAGGATTCACCCGCAAACCAATGGCCACCTTTTTGCCAGAAGCTTTGATGACAGGATAAAAACGCTTGTATTGGCTGAGTGAATTAAATGTAATAAAACTACTTCGTTCCAGAATGGCAGGAAACTCTTCGTCCGAATACACTGCAGCATAGGTATGCGCTTCGGTTTTCATTTCTTCAAAACAAAGCATGGCCTCGTGAAGCGAACTTGCCGTGGCACCATTGATGTATTCGCGCACGATAGGAAATGCTCCCCACATCGAGAATCCTTTAAAAGCCAAAATGATGTCGATCCCTGCCGCATCTTTCACAGATTTTATCAAACTTAAGTTTCTTCTTAGTAGAGCTTCGTCTAAAACATAACAAGGAGAAGGGATGGTGTGGAAGTCGATCGGCATTTTTAGCATATTTTAGCGCAAAAATAGCGGTATTGTGTCATTTACCTTGTCGATAATCTTTTTTTTGCTGCTGCCGTATCAAAACATAACATAAACTTCGAGCTATGTCCGACAATTTATTGAAAGTAGAAACGATGGCCGAATGGGCGGCTAGGGGAGAAGCACCCGAAATATTGTTCTGGGTAGGTTGTGCAGGTTCGTTTGACGATCGTGCCAAGCGAGTCACCCTCGCGATAGTCAAGATATTGAATCATGTGGGAATCAAGTTTGCTGTCTTGGGTACAGAAGAAAGCTGCTCTGGCGACCCAGCACGCAGGGCTGGCAACGATTTCCTTTTTCAGATGCAAGCCATCTCGAACATTCAGGTGATGAATACCTACAACATAAAGAAGATCGTCACTGCCTGTCCGCATTGTTTCAATACGATTAAAAATGAATATCCAGAATTAGGTGGAACTTACGATATCTTACATCATTCGCAATTGTTGCAAGAATTGATAGATAGCGGCAAGCTAGTCATAAGCGGACAAGGCGATTTTGTAGGCAAGCGCATTACTTATCACGATTCCTGCTACCTAGGCCGTGCAAATGACGTGTACGAAGCACCTCGTACCATCATTCAAGCACTAGATGCCGATTTGGTAGACATGAAACGCAGTAAAGCCAAGGGTTTATGTTGTGGTGCTGGCGGAGCTCAAATGTTTAAAGAACCAGAAAAAGGTGCAAAAGACATTAATATAGAGCGTACAGAAGAAGCCTTAGGCACGGGAGCGAGTACCATCGCAGTAGCATGTCCATTTTGCCTCACGATGATGCAAGACGGGATCAAAAATAAAGAGAAAGAGGCCGAAGTAGCGGTACTTGATCTTTCAGAACTAGTCACTAAACAGCTTGGTTTGTAAGTAGTTAATATTGGTAACAATGGGTGCGATCCATTGACTTGGACGGATCATCAATAAAATCAAAGAGCCCCGAAATTTCGGGGCTCTTTGATTTTATTTGAATTTGAACTATGATATTGACTTGAAAGTAGCGAAATGCACATCATTCACGTTCAACATTGCTTCATAAAGTTTCAAATTGTTCAAAGAGTAGTAAAAGAGTCCCGATTTTACTGGCAATTGAACTGGCTACAAACAGAAAGAGCCCCGATATTCTCGGGGCTCTTTCTGTTTATGAATCGAAATTGTAATTACGAGATCGACTTGAAAGTAGCGAAATGCACATCTTTCACGTTCAACATTGCTTCATAAAGTTTCAAATTGTTCAAAGAGTAGTAAATGTTTTTACCTTCTCTTCTGATTTTTAGGATACCTAAGTTTCTCATTCCACTTAAGTGATGCGAAACGAGTGATTGCTCACATTTCACTTTACGACAAATGTCGTTTACGTTCATCTCACCATTTTTGTACAACAAGTGCAAAACAGTGATACGTGTCTTATTTGCTACCGCTTTGAAAACGATGGTTAGTTTTAAAGCTTCTTCTGCTTCTGAAACAGATAGTTGAGCAGTTGTTTTTACTTTTTCTTGTGTTTTTTCTAGCATTTTCTGAGTTATCTAAAGGAACGTTCAAAATTCGTTGAGCAAATATAAAGTAATGCTTTTGAATTCCATTCATTCGTAAGTGGGTTTTTAAAGGTTTTGTGCTAATGGTAAACATTTATTTTGTATATAAATAAGTAAAAACGTTTCTTTATGCACTCCACTCGAATGCTTGTTATTTATCAGTAATGTTTTATTGTCTCTTTTCAAGTGCTTGTTTTGTAGTGATAAACACAACAAGAACTTATAAATGGTAGAAATTATCAAATACACTTGAATAAATCTATTCCGATTAATAAAAATCAATAGAAGGCATCGCTAATTCGTGAGAAAAGGTTGAGGACTGAAGCATAACATGAAAATGAGTAAACTTATCCAACCTAATATTTTTCGTCCAAATCCTAATGGAACCGAATCGGCTTTGGGATGTTCGATGCCCAAGAATCGACCAATTACAAAACCGAAAACTAACCAATTGTTGTAGCCCTCGGCTTTTGGAAACACATATAATAGTAGGAATTGAAGACTCGCAATCCCAATCGCAAACATCCATCTGTTTTTGGGAACTAACACCGCAGTTTTTAGTGCCGAGAAAAGAAAGAAAACATACAAAGGCATGGTTAGTAAAAGAGATTCCATGTCCATATAAGGTGTCGCAATCCCGATCCCAGCATAAAACAAGAAGCCTACAAAAAGGGTTTTTGAAACAAAATGGTGCCATTGATGTCCTACTAAACCATATAGAATATGTCCTCCATCCAACTGACCGATAGGCAAAAGATTCAGCGAAGTAAAAAATAAAGCCAAATAACCTGCAAATAGAAATGGATAATGCATCATTTCATATTTGGGTGGTACGAGATTTGGATCGGCAATGTAGGTTTCGAATAAATGGAACAACAGATTGTCGCCCAGATAGATAATGCCAGTCAAATCTTTATAAACATGCTTGGCGAAGTCTTTGCCATAAATAGCATAATCAGGATGAATACTGAATATGTATTCGATAGGAGGCAAATGGGTAAAACCATATAATAGCACCACCAAAGCCGCCACAAAACCAGCAATTGGACCAGCTATGCCAATATCGAAATATTGTTTGTTGCTCAGATTTTGTGCTTTCAGTTTGATAAACGCGCCCATGGTACCTATGCTCAAGCCCAATCCAAACCAAAATGGAATATAATAAGGGAGCGAAACTTCCACTTTGTTTTTCCGAGCGGTAAAATAGTGCCCAAACTCATGCACCGTCAGGATTCCAAGAAAAGGAAGCGAATAACTGAGGCCATGGATTATTTTGTCCCAATTGAGCCACTCACTTGGATTATCGAAAACAAATCTTCCATAAATCCATTCTGTACCAGAAAGTGTAGTGGTGACTATTGTTACCAAAAAAAGTGTAAATTGTATAATTAGAGTCTTAGTTTTAGGGTTCATTTGAAAGTTTTTATGCAAATCTACCAAGAGAAGCCTTCGAAAAATAGCGAAACCATAGAATAAGGGTAATTGTTTATTTTCGTAAATTAGGAGTTGGGCTATGGAGCCATTCAAACTACGTATTGCAATATTTAGAATTAGACTAAAGGTTTATCCATGATTAATGTAGAAAAGGAAAGAGTCCTGAGGGCGAAGAGAAATAGGGAATGGAAGAAATGGGGTCCTTATGTCTCTGAACGTCAATGGGGTACTGTGCGAGAAGACTATAGCTTACATGGATCAGCTTGGGAGTTTTTTCCGCATGACGATGCTCGCAGTCGCGCCTACCGTTGGGGCGAAGATGGAATCATGGGCATTTGTGATACCATGCAATACATGTGTTTTGCGGTAGCACTTTGGAACGAAAAAGATCCGCTTTTGAAAGAACGTCTTTTTGGTCTGACGGGAAATCAAGGAAATCATGGCGAAGATGTGAAGGAATATTATTACTATTTAGATTCTACTCCTACCCATTCGTATATGAAGATGCTTTATAAGTATCCTCAAGCCGAATATCCGTATTCAGAAATCGTCACCGAAAACGAAAAACGCACTCGCAAAGATCCCGAATATGACCTGATGGATACAGGCGTGTTTGATGAAAACAAATACTACGATGTGTTTGCGGAATATGCCAAAGAAGATTCAGAAGATATATGCATTAAAATTACTGTTATAAATAGAGGTCCCCAGAAAGCTAAATTGCACGTATTACCTACACTTTGGTTTCGAAATATTTGGGCTTGGTCGGACGATTCTTACCGCCCCGAACTTCAATCGGTCAAAAACTCAAATGCTATCAATGTAGAGCACAAAGACTTAGGTAGCTATAATTTATATTTTGATGGAAAAGCAGAAATGCTTTTTTGTGATAACGACACCAACCATGTGCGTGTAT
>JAYVIX010000326.1:0-10971 GCA_043769845.1 Cytophagales bacterium | reverse complement strand
ACTCATCGGAGCAGATGTTGTCAAGCCCTTGCCATCTGAAGTTTTTGTGTATTGTGGTACAAAATTTCCATTCTTCTCTCCCTTGCCTAATTTCTTGCCAGTTTTAGTACTTACCAAACTGCCTTCGCTATCCATCTGCGCTATTTTAACTCCAGCAGTATCTTTGATAATTCCCTCTTTCGTCACCCAACCAATGTGTTTGCCAGAAGCGTCCAACACTTTCCCATCTTCCTTTATCGAGCCATAAGGATGCTTGTAATCTTGTGCTAATGATACAGATAATGCAACTACTGCTCCCAGTACTGCAAGTACAAATTTTGTAATTGTTTTCATGATTGTTGTTTTAAAAATTGTGAATTAACCTGTTGTAAAACTATGGCCCTTATTGTTTTTAATAAATAACATAAATCACCCGAAATCATGATTTATGTTATTTATTAGTGTGAATTATCTAGCGAACTCCATTGCCATTTCTTCACATTCTTTGGCGCAGTTCCTGCATGTCTCTGCGCAATTCTTGCAATGTTCCATGTGGCTATGTTTTTCACATTCATCCGCACACCTATTGCAGAATTCAGCGCATACTTTGCATACATCAGCTGCATGTTCACTACCCAGTGCCATCATTCTTGCAGCACTGTAACACATTTCGGCACACTCTCTTTCAAGTTGTATGCACTTGGTCAACATTTTTACATCCGATTCTTTTAAACATTCCGATGCGCAATGGTCGCACTCGACAGCACATTCTAAACATGTGTCGATGCAGGATTGAAATTTTTCGTGACTCATTTCCGTGGTTTTTACAGTGTAACAGAATTATTACCTCGTAAAGGTTGCCTCTTGTGCAAGAAGAAGTATTACAGAAATAGAGTGATAAGTTACATAGTTCATTAGGTTTTTATAGAAAACGCTGGAAGGGGTCGAAACCCCATCTCCGTGGCCTGTCCCCCGACAGGCCACATAAAAAAAAGGAGGTCTGTCAGGGAACAGACCTCGGTGGTGGCTTTCAAACCCTGTCAGCGTTAAATGCCTCCCCCCAAATAAAAACAACTGTAAATCATGCAACTTCCCCCCATTTGTCTAGCTTGTCGTCTTATAAAACCTACTAAACAATGAATCTTCGATTCTATTCAGCATCCAACGACTTCATGTCGATCACAAAGCGGTAATGCACATCGCTTTTCAGCATTCGTTCGTAGGCCTCGTTAATATTTTGGATCTTGATGAGTTCAATTTCAGATACGATGTTGTGTTTTCCACAGAAATCGAGCATTTCTTGGGTTTCTGCTATACCGCCAATGACCGAACCTGCCACGGATTTCCTTCCCATGATCATCGGAACGGTATTTAAAAAAGGTTCTAAACCCCCAAAATAACCTACTAAAACCAATGTGCCACTAATGGTTAATGTAGCCAAATAAGGATTTACATCATGGATCATAGGAACGGTGTCAATAATCAAATCAAACTTTCCTTTCACCGAGTCCATTTGTTTGGCATCTGTTGATATCACCACCGCTGTAGCTCCCAATTTCAGTGAGTCTTGCGTTTTGCCTGGTGTTCTCGAAAACAAAGTCACTTCCGCACCCAAAGCGTTGGCTAGTTTGATGGCCATATGACCTAATCCGCCCAAACCTACCACGGCTACTTTACTTCCTTTGCCCACTTTCCAATGGCGCAATGGCGACCAAGTGGTGACACCAGCACATAGCAAGGGTGCTGTAGCAGCCAAATCGAGATTAGAAGGAACTTTCAGAGCAAAATGTTCGTCCACTACCACTTTTTCAGAATATCCACCAAAAGTATACCCACCCAAATGTTTGTCTGCTCCGTTGTAAGTGCCTACAAAACCAGTCAAACAATATTGCTCCAAGTCATTTTTGCAACTATCACATTCCCTGCAAGAATCGACCATACAACCTACGCCCGCAATGTCACCTACTTTTAGTTTGGTTACTTGGTTTCCCACCTTTGTCACTTTTCCTACAATTTCATGACCCGGAACAGATGGATAAATAGTGCCTCCCCATTCATTCCTCACGGTATGCAAATCGGAATGGCAAACGCCACAAAACAAAATCTCTATTTCAATGTCTTTTACGCCCACTTCCCTGCGTTCGATTGTCATCGGTTTTAAAGGTGCATCGGCCGCTTTAGTTCCAAATGCCTTGGTGCGTTTCTTTTCCATTTTTTATACTCGTTAAAAGGTGAAAATTTGTTTTGGCAATGGATGGCACATTAATTTCCGCCTCATTGTGTATGTAATCAAAGAGCAGAATCTGGCCAAAGTGTTACTGAAATTCAGCTAGTGGGAATGGCAATCATTGGATGCTGTTCTTCAGGATCGGAAATTCCTGTCATGATGGCGTATATCGTTAAGCTCATGATAGAGGCAAAAAAGCACCAAACCGAAAGCACATAATGTTCGAAAAAGAAAGCTGAAACCAAATAAGAAACCAAAGCTAAAACACCTAATATCCACATCCGCTTAATGTGCGAAAAGAAGGCTGGTAAGATAGAAGCTATACCATACAAGACGAAAATGGAATTTTGTGGCGAAACAGGATTGTCTAACAGATACGTAATATGATGCCCCGCAATTTTTGCTTCTACATGAAATGCCAAAAGGCAATAACCTAGATACAAACCGGCTATCAAACCTACACCAAACAAAACCCACTGTATTTTCTTTCTCGTTTCACTTTTCTCTACCAGTAAAATGGCAACGGGTACCCAAATTGGCCATAAGAATTGCGCAAAAAACAAGTACACATACGTGGCTATTTTTTGAATTCCTAGATAAGCCGGATTTGGAATAGTCATCCAAAGTACGCCTTCGGCAAGTTGCTGAATTCCGAAAAGCAATGGAATGCTAGCAAAAAGCAATTGAGAACGATGCTGTGTTTTTTTGATGGACGCAACTCCAATAACGGTGAGCACAACTCCCGCCCCAAAACTTGCATTGGCCGAAAAACACATAATTCCTTGGATTTTTATTGAATAGTAAACTCACAACTTTTGCCTAATAACAGATTCCCATTATCTATTAGTACCTATTAATCAAATTTCTATTTGTTTTCCTTTTTAAATTGTTTGTCCGTTTTCTTTACTATACGCTTAACAGACTTTTTTACTACTTTTTCAATCTTTCCAGTCAACTCGGCCTTGTTGTCTTTCAGCACTTTGTTTACAGCAACTAAAAGCTTTTCTTTCAGCGGTGTTACTTCTTTCTTTTTCATGGTCTTTTCAGATTTAAGTGTGCAAAGTTCTTTCGTTTGCTTTGCCTTGTGTTACAGAATTGCGGATGCTATTTGCAGAATTCACAGATGATACACTCACGCATTTTCTACTTGTTCTCTTTCCAGTTTTTCTTTGGCCAACTGCATGTACGCCAACTCTTGCTTCGTTTTGGGAGGAAAAGCAGGCTTCATAGACTTTAATTTCTCCAAAATAATTTTCCCGATTAGAGAATGCGCATACGTTTTGTCATCGGCAGGAATCACATACCAAGGCGCTATTTTGGTGCTGGTATGGCGGATGGCCTGTCCGTAAGCCCTTTGATATTCAGGCCAAAAATTGCGTTCTTCGATGTCGCCTGAGGAGAATTTCCAATGCTTGTCTTCATTGTCAATCCGTTCCAAAAATCGTTTGCATTGTTCTTTTTTCGATAGGTGCAAGAAGAACTTTAGAATTTGTGTTCCCATTTCAATATTTCGTTTCTCGAAATGGTTGATCTGGTTGTAGCGCAATTTCCAAAACGCCTTGTCTAGTTGCTCGACACTCTCGTACCCATGCAAGCGTTCGGCTAATACCAATTCGGGATGCACTTTTGAAATGAGTACATTCTCGTAATGTGAACGATTGAAAATGACAATCTGACCGTGTTCAGGCAGCTTGATCGTATGCCGCCACAAATAATCGTGCTCCAACTCTTGAGTAGAGGGATGTTTGAAACTGGTCACCAATACCCCCTGTGGGTTTACACCCTTCATGATGTGTTTGATAGTGCCATCTTTTCCCGAACTGTCCATCCCTTGAAGAATGATAAGCAAGGATTGTCGGTCTTCGGCATACAATTTATTTTGAAGCGTTGCGATTGCTTCAATGTCTTTTTGCAATCCTTTTTTGACACGTTCTTTCCCTAACTTATCATGCTCATGTGTGGTGGCAATTTTGGAAAGATTGATTTTATCCTTTGGATTAACGATACATTTCTTCCAGTTCATAATAGTTGAATTTTTTGTTGATAAATCCGTCCTCTTGTCGAAGTCCCTATCTATTTTTAATAAAACACTTGACAATTATTCTATTGTACAATTTTCCAGCAATCAAAATTAAAAGGACAGGCAAGATCATAATTACTAGGTAATCAACTAGTATCGCGAAATCATAAAAAGTGCCGATTATGACTGTTTATGCCATGTATCATGTACAATAAGTATTGCATGAATCATTAAAAAGGAAGACGAAACTGCTAGTTGTTTTTACTTTCCCACTTCACACTTACCACTATTTCATTCTTGCGTCCGAAAAATTGATAAGGAGCATTGTATCCTAAAAACAAGAACCTGCCAACGTATGGAATAGAAGAAGCTTTTAATGCTTTCTCTAGTTTTTGTGTGTATTCTTTGATTTTTTCGTCATCGGCATAGCCATCAAAGGTAATTGCGGCCACATATTTATCTTCCGTTGTATGGATAGCAATTTCCGAATCGGTTGGCTTGGGTAAGTTGTTAGGGAAGTAGCCCGCAGGCATCACAAAACTCATAGTAGATGCCGAATCGTTGATATCCATGTACACAGGAGCTGTCATGGCTATTTTGGTCTTTGCTTCATTGCCTCCAAATATGTAACCTGCCAATTTTCGAAATCCTGAACTTCCTAATTGTTTGTATGTCTTACTAGAAGACGTGATAGAAGCCATAGTAGCTGAAGGATAAAACCGAATTTCAAATTCTTTTTCCACTTTGATTACTTTATATGGTTGAGAATCAGATTGATTGGAAGCCATGGTCAAATAAGTTTGAAAAAGTAAGACGATACCCACAATAATGACCGTCACGATTATAAATGTTTTCATAATAAGATTTTAAGTTTTTGTGAGTTAAAAGAATGTTCCAACTTCTATTGTGCCTTCCGCAAAGGTGATTTCTTAGATAATTGTACATGTTACACTTTTGTTTTTAATTTTTACATTTTTCTTTGGAAGAAAGCTATATATCTTATTAGCCAAATGCCAAATAATCTGCGAATAGAAAAGCTTCATACAATGTGTGAATGATGCAATAACATCCTCCTATTCTGTAATACTTACCCCTATTAAGCTTCTCACTTTTGAGCCGTTGTAGAAGTCTTCTGCAATGCAAAATTCCAACAAGATGAAAAGTAATCAAGAACCCATCTTCACCATTGCTTAACAAAACACAAACACCTATTCATTATGAGCTTTATAGACCAATTGCATTGGCGATATGCCACCAAGAGAATGAGAACCGACCTCGTTGTTTCTCAAGAAAAAATAGACAGCATTATCGAAGCCATTCGCCTTTCGGCTTCTTCGCTGGGTTTGCAACCTTACCATTTGATAGTGATCAAAGACAAAGAGCTGCTGCAAAAAGTAAAACCCATTGCCAATAATCAGCCCCAAATTACTGAAGCCACAGCTTTGTTAGTTTTTGCTGTTTGGGACAAAGCCACGACCACGCGTGTGGACAATTACCTGCATCTGATTGCCTCTGAAAAAAAGATTTCCATCGAATCGTTGTCTGGGCTGAAAACAATGATAGAGGGCAGTTTGAAATCAGGCGAGGAAAAAGTATTTAACTGGATGGCTCGTCAAGCATATATTGGTTTGGGAACTGGTTTGGCAGCAGCAGCCATTGAAGAAGTAGACGCCACCCCGATGGAAGGGTTTGATGCTGCTAAATTGGACGAACTGTTGGGTTTGCCAGCCAAAGGACTTAAAAGCGTGGCATTGTTGGCCTTGGGCTATCGTGACGAAGCAAATGATCCCATCGTAAAACTCAAGAAAGTGCGAAGACCGACAAAGGATTTCGTGTCTTTTCTTTAGCAAAAACAATTGCTTCAATAATTGAAATTGATTTCAAACTGTCACCCTAAAAAAAGCAAAATGAAACAAAAATATTTCCCAGCAATTATGTCACTTATCCTTTGTATTGGTGTGTCAAATGCAAAAGCTCAGGCTCTTATTGATGTCGAAACTGGATTAGTTTCGACAGGTTACAACAATGTCCGAATTCCAGGTAATCAGGGTACGCTCTTTTCATTAAAAGACGATCTAATTCCAAAAGCAAATTTTTTCTACCGATTGAGATTGAATTACACGATAAAATCCCGACATACGATTTCTGTATTGTATGCGCCACTCGAAGTAAAATCTGAAGGCAGCATCGCAAATGATATTGTATTTGAAGGAGTGGTATTTACTGCCAATACGAAACTTTTCGGCATTTATAAATTCAATTCGTATCGACTCACATACCGATACGATTTTGTAAAAACAAGCAAACTAGAGTTTGGCTTGGGGCTTACGGCAAAAATCAGAGACGCTAAAATTGCACTTTCGTCAAATGGACTAAAATCAGAGAAAGCAAACGTGGGATTTGTACCTATTATTAATTTTAGGCTGTTTTGGAACATTGACAACAAATTCGGGATGTTGCTTGAAGGCGATGCACTTGCTGCACCTCAAGGCCGAGCCGAAGATGTGATGTTGGCGGCCACATATAATTTGTCTGACAATTTAAGAGTACGAGCAGGGTATCGGATTCTTGAAGGAGGTGCAAAAAATGATGAAGTCTATAACTTTGCGTTGTTCCATTATGCTTCTCTTGGGGTGTCTTATACTTTTAAGAAAATGATATAGTCAAATTGAAATATTCCCCATCTCCCTCATTCTGCTTCTTAGGGATAATGCATTGGCGGAAAAGATGTTTATGCATTGGAGAACACGAAGATTATGCATTGGAAAACAAACTGTTTATGCATTGGTGAAGAAGAAAATTATGCTGCATAAACAAGATGTTAATGCAGCATAATTGTTTTGTTTTGGCTGCATAATCAATCTGATTGTAGTGTATTACCTAAATAGCTCTCGTATCTCGGTGCTATAATTCTATTGCTGCCGAAAATAAGTTTTCTATTTAATTTTCAACCTTTGTTTTTTTAATAATATCAAACCCAAACCAAATAGATTCGTATAACACCTTTGTTATGAAACGATTCTTACTCATTTTTTGGCTTTTTCTTTTTCATTGTTCTTTCGGGCAGATCGGTTATTCGTCCAAAGGGAAAGCGTCTTATTATGCACACGATTTTCATGGGCGGCATACTGCCAATGGCGAGTTATTCGATATGGAATCTTTGACAGCCGCACATCAGACGCTGCCTTTCAATTCTTTAGTGAGAGTGACCAATCTGACAAACAATCGTTCGATCGTGGTACGCATTAATGATCGTGGGCCTTATTTCAAAAATAGAATGCTGGACCTTTCGCGTTCGGCTGCACACAAACTAGGGATTGTCGCCAACGGCACTGCACATGTCGCCATCAAAGTCATCGGGATACAGAAGAAAAGTACGGTACGAAAGGCATTGGCCAAAAACGAATCGAAATTGAATCGGTTTGCTAAAGGAAATGTGTACGATCGCAAGGGTACATTGAAACAATTAGAGGGTTTTGGGGTACAGATTGGAGCTTTTAAAGATAAAATCAACGCACTGAGTGCTTGTATGCGGTTCGAGTCCAAAGGGTTGGAAAGCCACATCAAAGTGTACGAAAACGGAGACGAACGCTTATATCGAATCGTGATCGGCTGTTGCGCCACCGAAGAAAGTGCCGAAATGATGCACAATCAACTCAAGAAAAAAGGATGGAGTGGATTTGTGGTGAAACTAGGTTGATTAATATTCCTCATCCAATATTTCATTCAAAGCACTTCGTAACTCGTTCAGCGTTTTTGATTTTTGTTGCTGAAAGGCCAATGCAATTCCTTTTTCGAAGGTTGCCTTGGCTTTTTCTGTTTCTTGGAAAGCCTGATACAATTTCCCTGCTTGATAATACGTGCCAAGGTAATCGGGGTGTTTTTCTAATAATTTTTCGAAATAAGAAAGCGCGGTAAGTGGTTCTTCTTTAACGTATTCTGTTGCCAATGCGTACACATTGAACGGATCGTTAGGCTCGTCTACGATGTATTGTTTTAAGATTTCGATTCTGGTATTATTCACTTTTTTCTTGTTAATGTTCAAAAAAATGTAACTTCCTTCCCCAAAACTAAGTTTAATGATTTATTAAATCCAATTTGTGATATGAAGATTTTGGTTTGCCTTGGCCAAGTGCCTGATACTACCTCGAAGATTAGTTTTTCTGACAACAATACAAAATTCAATTCTGCCGGAGTGCAGTTTATCATTGGGCCGTATGACGAATATGCGCTTTCGAAAGCCATCGATTTGCGTGAAGCCAACGGTGGTTCGGTCACCGTTATTTCAGTAGGCCTAGCCGATACCGAGCCTACGATTCGCAAAGCACTCGCAATCGGAGCCGATGATGCCGTGAGAGTAGATGCCGAACCTTTAGATGCATTATTTGTGGCCACACAAATTGCCAATTATGCCAAAGACAAAGGATTCGATATGATCTTAACAGGTCGCGAGTCGATCGACTACAACGGTGGTTTGGTACATGGCATGATAGGAGAGATGCTTGGTTTGCCAAGTATTTCACCTGCGATGAAACTTGATTTGGAAGGCGATAAGGCCATTATTTATAGAGAGATAGAAGGTGGGAAAGAAGTGTTAGAAGTTCCGCTTCCGTTTGTGGCAGGTTGTCAAGAACCAATTGCTGAATGGAAAATTCCAAACATGCGTGGCATCATGTCGGCTAAGTCTAAACCATTGGCCGTTATCCCTGCCGACAATTCTGCACAGGTAGTCGCACATTCAGGATTTGAACTCCCAGTTGGTCGTACTACTTGCAAAATGATTGACGCAAATAATGTGGAAGAATTAGTAAACTTGTTGAAGAACGAAGCGAAGGTGATTTAGTTATCAGTCAACAGTCATCAGTTATCTGTCGAAATACTTATTACGAAATACTAGTTACATACTACTCACTACTAACGACTAAATTATGTCAGTCTTAATATATTTGGAAACTTCGGAAGGTAAATTGAAAAAATCTTCCATCGAGGCGGCTGCTTATGGAGCAGAGGTAGCCAAAAAACTAGGCACAAATGCAGAAGCAGTTTACGTAGGATCCGAACCTAATGGCATTGCGGAAGCTGGTCAATATGGCGTACAGAAAGTGCATCATGTTTCCAATGCGGAATTGGCCACGTTCAACATACAAGCCTATTCGGTAGCTGTGGTGGAAATAGCCAAAAAATCAAATGCAGAAATCTTAATCGTAGCTAAGTCGGCAAGTGCTGATGCGATTGTCTCTCGTATTTCGATTGCATTACAAGCCGATGTGGTGACGAATGTGGTCGAATTGCCCGATACAACTGCAGGATTTAAGGTGAAGAGAGCCATTTTTACTGGTAAAGCATTTGCTCAGGCTGAATTAAAATCGGCCAAAAAAATACTGGTGCTTCGCAAAAATGCTATTTCTCCACAAATTTCGGGTAGCGATGCAGTTGTTGAATCTGCAAGCGTTTCTATTCCTGCCATTTCGTTGGCAGTTAAAACCAAAGAAGTAAACAAAGCAAGCGGACAGGTACTTTTGCCAGAAGCCGAAATTGTGGTGTCAGGTGGTCGAGGTTTGAAAGGCCCTGAAAACTGGGGCATTATCGAAGACCTTGCCAAAACACTTCACGCTGCCACTGGTTGTTCGAAACCAGTCTCCGACATGGATTGGAGGCCTCACCACGAGCACGTTGGGCAAACTGGCGTAAAAGTGAGTCCTAATCTGTACATAGCGGTAGGTATTTCAGGTGCGATTCAGCATTTGGCCGGAGTCAATTCTTCGCGTTGTATTGTAGTGATTAACAAAGATTCAGAAGCACCATTTTTCAAATCAGCCGATTATGGAATTGTGGGCGATGCGTTCGAAATACTTCCCAAATTGAATGAAGCATTTAAGAAAGTGTTGTAGAATTCAAGCTTTGTAAGTAATAATAGTTTTATATTTACTTTATAATCAACTATTTATAGATTCATAAAGTATCGAATATTTAAAACGAATTACTGATCTTAGCTTGGAGAAGTGGTAGGTTTTATGAAGAAGGAAGGATATTTACTAAACCGTCCAACTCCTCTGCTTTACACATTTGTAAGCAGAGGAAAAAATGGAGTCATTCCAAAAGCAATTGCGCTGCAAGAAATTGATATTCAATTATATAATTTGGCTTTGTTGGATTATGACGAAGAAAATAAAGTTTGGCTGGACGATTCGAATACCAACAATGGCGACTTGTCTAAGATAATGGCTACTGTAGCCCAAACCATTGTTCTATTTTTAGATTCAAATCCAACATTTTGCATTTACATTGAAGCAAACTCCAATTCAAGAAACCGATTGTATCATCGTATCATGACAAATTATCAGGCAGAATTTGAACTATACTTCAATATAGAAGCCTCAATAAATGATAAAAGAGAACCATTTGATATTGGAAAAAAGTACGACAATTTTTATATTCGTAAAAAATAAGAGATGGAAAAGCCTTTGATGATACCACCTAGCCTATTAGACGAAATGGCGAAATCTATTATTGAGTCTTCCGCCTATCAACGCAAATTGGCATCGGCCAAGGCTTCACACGAACGCAACAAGCAGGCGACCAAGAAATCTTGAATATCCAACTAATAAAAAAGCCCCAAACATTTTGAAAATGTTTGGGGCTTTTTTAATGGGTCAATTATTCCCGTTTTTTGATAAATGCATGCAAACAAAAAAGCCTCGCTTATTGGGCGAGGCTTAATTTTTAGGAGGATTTAAAATTAGTT
>JAYVIX010000325.1:0-11250 GCA_043769845.1 Cytophagales bacterium | reverse complement strand
CAAATTCTTGGCGGGTGATTTGTCAAGTGCTTATAAAGGAAGTCTTTCGATGAGCCTTTTGAAAATGCACGGATTGAATCTTTGTTCGCTCGGTGTAATCGAAATCCCTTCGGGAAGTACTGATTATGAGGAAGTTACATTTATTGACAAAGCTAAACATTACTACAAAAAATGTATCATTCAAAACGATAGATTGGTCGGTGCGATTTTGATTGGCGATAAATCGGAGTTTCTCGAATTCAAGGATTTGATTGCCAATGGCATCGAATTATCCGAAAAACGTTTGCAATTACTTCGTTCAAATCAAAAATCTGAACCAGTTTTGGGCAAATTGGTTTGTTCATGCAACAGTGTCGGACAAGGAAATCTCGAAAATGCTATTAAAGCTGGCTGTACAGATTTTACGCAACTTTGCCAAAAAACAGGAGCAGGAACAGGCTGCGGAAGTTGCCGACCAGAAGTAAAAGCAATTTTGGAACGCGAATTAGTAGAAGTCTAGAATTAATTAATATTTATTAATTAATATTTAAAAGAAGATTATGGATTTATTGATGCGACAATCTTTCATTAAAATAAACGTTCGAGGTGGAATTTTATCGCCCGGAACATTGAAAGACATAGTTTCGGTAGCGCGAAGGTTTCGTGTGAAGAACCTTACTTTTGGCGAACGTCAAAACATCTATCTAAGAACCTATATTGATCCTTCGGAACTAAGAAAGAATTTTCAATATTTCGAACCATTTGATTATGAGATCAATAAGAACGTACATCCAAACATTGTAAGTTCGTATGTAGCCGAAGAAATATTTTCAGAAGCCAACAATTGGCTGACCGAAGGCATGTACAAAGACGTTTTAGATGGCTTTGATTTCAAGCCAAAACTGAAAGTGAATGTGGTAGACAATACCCAAGGTTTGGTACCGCTTTTTGTCGGAAATCTGAATTTCATTTCTTCAAACCAACCTAATTTTTGGTATTTATATGTAAAACATTCTTCATTTGAAGGCATTCAATGTTGGCAAGAACTTATTTATACTGAAGATATTCCTACTATTGCAAAAGCCTTAGAATCAGAACTTTCGATCAATAATAGTTTGCGTGCCGATTTGGCTCACCTTCGTAAATTACTTTCTGGCACATTGCGCATTAACACTATTCCGCTGAAAGAAGAATTGGCATTACCACGTTTGCGCTTTCCCAATTACGAAGGAATGAACCGAATGGGAGAGTCATATTGGTTGGGGATTTACAGAAGAAATTACGATTTTCCAATCGAATTTTTGGAAAAAGCAGCTGATTTATGTCTGGAATCTAAAATCGGTTCGGTGTATCTTACTCCATTTAAATCTTTGTTAATCAAAGGGATAAATGAGGCTGATCGTTTCAAATGGGAAAAACTCTTGGGACAATACGGAATTAATATTCGACACAATATTTCTGAATTGAATTGGAAAATTGGTGATTTGGATGATAAAGCAACCAAACTAAAAAATTTCCTTTCTCGCCAAATGGACAGCGAAGATGTTCGTACATATGGTCTCACATTTGCGATCAAAACCGATAACCGAGATGTTGCGGCATCAGTGGTGATTGAGAAAAGATACGAAATAAATTTGTTTGGGAAAATCAAGCTACTTCCACACTACAACATTTACTATGTACCTGATTTTGATCTGAATAGACAGGAATTAAAGCTTTTTTCAGCCAAACGACCTAAGTTTTTCTTGGTAGACGATTTGCTATTACTTTGTCGCAAATACTACGAAAAACTCACCAGAGACGATGTCGTATCGCATGTCGAGAAAAAAGAAATCGAAAACGATTCAATAGGTGAAAAGAGTATTTATCAATGTGCCGAATGCTTCACTTTATATGATGAGGAATTTGGCGATTCTAAGTCAGGCATTGCCGCCAGCACTACGTTTGAAAAGCTAGATCAAGCATGGTGCTGCCAAGTTTGTGAAGCCCCAAAATCAACATTTACAAGAAGAAAACTAGATAAGACGAAGGTTTTGGCTTAAACTGATTAATTTACGTCATCAAAGTCTTAATCTGGTTAAATGACCAAAATTGGAATCGTTACAATAAGCGACAGAGCTTTCAATGGACAATATGAAGACAAAGGTGGGCCAGCTATTCAACATTGGCTCGAAAATACGCTTGCTTCAGATTGGACTCCAGTTTGCCAACTATTGCCAGACGAACAATCTGAAATCGAACATACTTTAATTCACTTAGTTGATCAAGAAGGATGCAGCTTGGTATTGACTACAGGAGGAACTGGACCAGCTCCAAGAGATGTCACTCCTGAAGCCACTATCGCCATTGCCGACAAAATAATGGATGGTTTTGGTGAACGGATGCGCGCTATTAGCCTAAAATATGTTCCTACAGCCATTTTATCAAGGCAAACGGCAGTTGTTCGCAAAAAATGTTTGATCGTGAATCTTCCTGGTCAGCCCAAATCGATCAAAGAAACGCTTGACGAACTTTTTGTGGTCATTCCGTATTGTATCGAACTCATTGGGGGAGATTCGGTCGAAACAAAACCCGAAATCATCGAAGCATTTAGACCTAAAAAATAAACTGATACAAACCAAGGTACACATACCGAAATTGATTGCAGATGCGCACGGAAGGACGTTCAAAACCTTGCGCGTGAGCTTGACCAATGTATGCAATTTTGGCTGTACCTATTGTGTCGAAGGCGATGGTATTCAAAAGGAAAACAGCACTTTAAAATCGGCTTCCTTGTCGGAAATCATAGCTCAACTGCACCATTTGTTAGGTTTACAAACCATTCGACTTACAGGTGGTGAACCTACTTTGTACAAAGGTCTGGTACCTTTGGTGGCGGAGCTTTCCAAGTTGAACATTCCTCTCAAAATGACCAGCAACGGATTTCTTTTGCCTAAAATGGCAAAAGATTTGGCCAATGCAGGTTTGGAAAGTATCAATATTTCGTTGGATGCTATAAGTCCTGTTACATTTGAAGCAATGGCCAGACGCAAAGGATTGGCGCAAGTTTTGGATGGAATAGACGCTTGTTTGCAAGAAGGCATTCAGGTAAAACTCAATTCGGTGATCATGAAAAGCCTGAACGACCAAGAAGTGCTACCGCTTTTCGAATATGCCCGATCGAAACAAATAAGTATTCGATATTTAGAATTGATGCGAATGGGACATTTGTTCAGCAATCGATTTGACGAACATTTTTTCTCCCAAAACGAAATTTTGAAAGTCATTTCGTCCAAATATTTGTTTTCAGAAGTAAACAGAAAAGAGTCAGCAACGGCCAACTATTGGCAAACCGCAGATGGTTTCCAATTTGGAATTATTGCAAACGAATCGGAACCATTTTGTCATGATTGCGACCGTTTACGCTTGGATAGTAATGGAAATATCTTTGGCTGTTTGAGTGAAAACAAATCTATTTCGATATCCGAACTGATGAATGACGAGGAAATGCTCGAAAAATTGCTTCACAAAGCCCTGCTACACAAACAAGCTCTCCGGTTTACAGGCAGCCAACTCACCATGATTGGAATCGGTGGATAAATTAATTACTAATCGATAATTAAAAAATAATAGTCTATCATGAAAGTGATCGTTTTTGCGGGATTGAAAGATTTTTTTGAGACTGAATTTGAAATAGAAGCCAAGCCTTCGACAATTTCAGAACTTCGTACATTGCTCGAAAAATCAAATCCAGCCTCGACCGAACTACTTAAAAAATGCCGTTTTGCAGTCAATAATACGTTTGTAACTTTGGACGAAAACATCGAAAATGTATCTGAAGTTTTGATAATGCCACCTTCCAGTGGTGGTTGAAATTCCCCTCTTTTAGAGCTGACAGGTTTTTGAAGCCTGTCAGCTCTGGGTTATTATTCTGAAAACTATTCACTATTAACTACTACCGTTTTGTTTCTCTACCTCAAATCGCTTCATATTATTTTCATCGTCACATGGTTTGCTGGGCTATTCTATATCGTCCGACTATTTGTGTATTTCGCTGAAAGTCAAGCATTAGACGAACCTGCCAAAATCATTTTGCAAAAGCAATATCAGCTTATGCAGCGTAGGCTTTGGTACGGTATCACTTGGCCTTCAGCTATTATAACATTGATTTTAGGATCGTCACTGGTGTTCCAATATGGTTTTGTTCCAGATTGGCTTTGGACCAAATTAGGCTTTGTTATTGGATTGTATGCCTATCAATTCTATTGCCACTCTATTTTCAAGCAACATCAGCAAGGTATTGTGAAGCAAAATTCAATGCGTTTGCGTGTAATAAACGAAATATCGACTATTTTTCTGTTTGCAATTGTTTTTATTGTGGTCTTGAAAAATAGTTATAGCTGGCTTTTCGGCCTTCTTGGCGTGGCTATTCTTACAGGTGTTTTATTGCTAGGAATTTATGTATACAAAAAAATCAGGTCGAAGTAGTTGACATTCGATAGTTGGAATATCAGACTTCAACAAAAAAAGAAGCTCCTTTGCCTTCTTCGCTTTCGAGCCAAATTTTGCCATTGTGCAACTCTACTATTTTTTTCACAATCGACAGTCCAAGTCCCGATGAGCTTTCTTTACCTGTAGGTTTGGCAGAAAGTTTTTTGTAATAATTGAATAAATATTGTTTATCTTCCTCTGTAAATCCAGGGCCTTCGTCTCGAATTTCAATTCGGCAGGTGGTGTTTGAAGCCTTGCTAACAACAATCCAAATTCGTTTGTCAAAAGGCGAAAACTTGATGGCATTCGAAAGAAGGTTTTCGATAACTTGCGAAAAACGGATTTCATCCAATTTTAAGACCAATTTTTGATCCAATTTGGCAATTACTTCTATCGTTTGTTTTTTGCGTTGTGCCTCTAGTTCGTATTGTTCAACTATTGAATGTATGCATTTTAATACATCTAATTCTTCTAATTTCAGTTCCAGTTTACCCATTTCTAGGGCAGTATTGTCCAGTAAGTCTTTCACCAAATTAGCCAGCTTTTCGGACGATTGTCTGATCATTGAGGCCATATGGTTCACTTCTACTTCGCTCGATACCTGTTTATTTTCAATAAAAGAGGCTAAAACTGAAATGTTGCGCAAAGGGCCTTTCAAGTCGTGTGAAGCCATTCCGATGAATTCCATTTTCACTTTATTGGCATTAAAAAGCTCTTCATTACGTTGTTGTTCTTTGTTTTTTTCTTCTGCCAATTTGTTGATTTCTGATTTGTATTTGTAATCTGAAATCACAAACGTCATCAAAGCCACCTGTATACAAATTCCAGCACTACCAAAGGCTTCGAACAATGGACCTGGATAAGGCAAGATGCCTAGTTTGATGAGGGCATAACTGAGGATGGATGTTGAGAATAGTAAACGTGTAAAAAAGAAGTATTTCGATAATTTTTCGCCTTGTTTTAATGAATTGAAACTGACGATTAATTCAAAAACAGACCCAATTATTTGCCCTATATAGAAAATAACTATAAAATGATCCAGGCCTGTAAGTGGCGAAATGGCTCCTAAAAGCATAAAAAATGCCACCGCAATTCCCGCCACGTACCATTTTGGCGATTTTACTTTCAGTTCCAAAAAATAGGTAGTGAAAAGAAAGCTCAATGCATTGGTAGCAAAGCCGCTGAAAATAAAGAAATCGTGATTTAGGTGTAAGTTTCCTGGCCAAAACAAGATTTGCAAATTGCCATTGAAACAAAGTAACGTCAGTACGAAAGATAAGTTTAAAAGAAAGAAATAGAGATACGAAATATGCTTATCGCGCATGAAAACAACTAGCGAAAAAGCGGAGGCAAGCAGAAAAATTCCTGCAATTATTCCCACTCGAAGGTTTTCGTTGGATTGACGTCTGAGAAAGTTTTCTTCTGACGAAAGTTCAAGGAACAACGTCACGCCTTCGTGGTCTTTGATCGAAAGATAGTACTCTGTTTCTTCGCCCGCTTTTAGCTCTATCGGCACCGCAAAACGATTGCGTTTGTCATGATCGTGCGAAATAGTGCCCATTTTGATGTCAGAAAAGAAAATCTGTTCTGGATTTCCGTTGACATTTTGGTACATTTCTATTTTATCATGAAAAAGATAACCAATGTTGAATAGAAACGCCCTGAAACTAATCTCTGATTTTATTTTGAATCTAATCCAAAAAGTAGAATTTGAAACGCCCAAATTAGGATAATTGGAAGGTGCTTTTTTGAATTGTTCGATATAATCTTTAGAGTTTATGTCTGATATTGAGAGAAGATTTGTTTTGTCCTCGTAGATTTGTGCAACCGATCCAATCAGATATATATTTTCCTCATCGGTCATTTCAAGCGTTTTCAGTTCAGTTCCAAAAACGCTAGGAAGGAAAAGTAAGAAGTGTAGAAATGAAAGTATGAATGTTTTCTGAATGCTCATTTTGGGATTTTAGATACTTTTAAATCTTTCTATTGAATAGATTAAAAAGTAATTTTGCTTTTAATAGTATACGAATTAGACATTAAAAGTTTTTGATTTTGTTACACTTATTATAAATATACTTAAACAACTTATCCGTTATGAATAAAATATTGGTTTGTCTCTTTTTGTTTTTTTTCTCATGTAATAAAGTGCCAAAATTAGTCGGTTTTGACGAGCAACTTTGGAAAGCAGATCAGGACGGTTGCAAAGGTGATAGATTGAAACTGGCCACTATTTTGGAAGAGCAACGCAAGGAACTGAGACTGATTGAAGAACCTGAACTGAAAAAAATATTAGGTTCTCCCAATTCGGTAGAAATCATGCAACGTCAACAACGTTATTATGTGTATTGGATTCAGAACCCTGCAAAATGCACTGATTCGACCATGGCTTACAAGGAAGTCCGAATCAGAGTCAGTGCATTGGGCAAAGTGACGGAAGTATTGTTTTAGAATTTAGTCTTTGGTCAGTATCGCAGTCTGGCCTGCGGTACTGACCAAAGCAGCCTAATTAATTGAATCCCAACTGTTTTCGCACTCTTTGTAGAACGGGTTGTGCAACAGCACGGGCTTTTTCGGCTCCTTTTTTCAATTCGGCATTTACCGCTTCTGGGTTTTGAAAATAGTAGTTGAAATTTTCTCTTTCAGATGAAAAAATTGTCCATAGTTTTTCGAACAACGTTTGTTTGGCGGTACCAAAACCATAATTACCAGCCAAATAATGGTGTTTCATTTGGGCAATTTCTTCTTCGGTAGCCAATAAAGAATAAATTGCAAATACATTACAAGTATCAGGATCTTTGGGTTCTTCCAAAGATTGCGAACCAGTCACGATCGACATTATTTTTTTGCGAAGCTCTTTTTCAGGCAAAAACACGTCAATGTAGTTATTGTAGCTTTTGCTCATTTTACGACCATCAATACCAGGGATAGTCATGACGTTTTCCTGAATCTTGGCTTCGGGAAGCACAAATATGTCGGGAAATTTATGGTTGAATGCGCCTGCAATGTCGCGCGTCATTTCTAAATGTTGCTTTTGATCCTTACCTACGGGTACAAAATTGGCATCGTACAGCAAAATATCCGCAGCCATCAGTACTGGATACGTAAACAAACCGGCATTAATATCAGCCAAATTGGCTTGCTTGTCTTTGAACGAATGCGCATTTTCCAACATCGGGAATGGCGTGAAACAATTCAGAATCCATGCCAATTCGCATACCTCGGCCACGTCCGATTGGCGATAAAAAATGGTTTTATTGGTATCCAAACCCATTGCTAACCAAGCCGCTGCAGTGGCCAATGTGTTTTCGGCTAGAGTTTTGCCGTCTTTGGTAGAAGTGAGCGTATGCAGGTCGGCTATGAAAAGAAAAGACTCATTTCCGGCTTTGTTGCTCATTTCGATGGCCGGTTTTATTGCCCCTAAAATATTCCCAAGATGCTGTCTTCCAGAGCTTTGTGTACCTGTTAAAATCCTTGCCATGTTGTTTAGTTCAATGTTCGAAGTTCAATGTTCAATGACTTTGAACTTTAAACTAAAACAAAGATTAGCCTTTTTTCTGTACTTTAAAACACAAGTAAATCGCAATCATACTTGCCCCTATGGCTAAATAACCAACTATTGGATAGTTTTCGAGTTGGCCTGTAGGTGTTTTTAGAATGATTTTTCCAGCGATAAAGGCAGAAATTCCCGAACCAAACTGTTGAATTGATGAATTAATACTCATAAAACTTCCTCGCACTTGAGGTAATGCTGCCGAGGTGGCAATGGCCGAAGCGGGAATCATTCTTCCGCCCATCATGATAAAGAAGAAAGCAGTGATGCACAATAAGATAGGTGTTGGAAGTGGTTCTAAATTGGTAATCAAATATACCGGCAATGTTGATAATGCGGCTGAAATGGCAAATACTTTTGGTTTGCCATATTTGTCAGCCAATTTGCCCACGATAGGTGAAGATACGATAGTTACCAAGCCACCCACTAGATAAATAAGGAATAAATCTTTTTCGGGAAAGCCAACATTACTGACCAAATAGGGACTGATAAATGGGATCACACTGAATTGGCCAATCATCACAAAAAGCATAAATAACAAGGATGTGGCAGTATTACGTTCGGTAAAAAAGCCAATGATGGTTTGAAGCGTATCGTTTTTTGTTGCATTAATATGTGCTGTGAGCGAGGGTACAAACAAGAAAATAAGTCCAAAAACCAAGACACTCACGCCACCTAAAACCAAAAAAGGGAATTGCCAATTGTACAAACTTGCCAAATACAAGCCCGAAGGAACGCCTACAACTGAAGCGATAGAAAACGAAGCCATCACCACGCCCATTGCCGAGGCGCGGTTTTCGAAAGGAATCACATCTGAAATAATCGAAAGTATCAAAGCGCCTAGTACTCCGCCAAAGAATCCTGTAAGTACACGTGCAGCTATTAGTAAATGATAATCGTTGGCAAATGAGCAGGAAAATGTACCAATCACAAAACCGATGTAGCAGAAAATAAGGGCTTTTTTGCGATCGAACTTATCAATGAAAAAAGCCGAAATAAGGCCAGAAGTTCCTGCGCTAAAGGTATAGGACGAAACCACAATACTAAATTGTTCGGGACTGATTTGGAAAGCGCGCATCAGTTGCGGTCCCAATGGCATCATAATCACAAAATCAACAATGTGGGTAAATTGGATGCAAGCGAGTGTAAGAAGTAGTTTGGCGTGATTTTTCATCGAAACATTAAATATTCCTACAAAGCTGAAAATCTATCGAATAGTTTCATAATTTATTAAAAGATTAATATTCAAATTTTACATTTGCTGAGGTTTCTTATTGCTCCTGGAATTGCAAGCAAATTCATTAAAAGAGAAAGGAACTGGCTTTTTTTGAAGGCCAGCTAATTGATTTTTAACAAAATTCTATGAGTGAATCCTATAACTTGAAAATGTATGCATAAAAAAAGCTGTCCTTTTCGGACAGCCTTTTTTTATGTTTTTCGAAAGGAATCAATCTAATTTGAACGAATGGCACGAATAGCCAAACCTCCTTCTTTGGCATCATACAAAACTACTTTTCCGCTCTCGTTCAAGGCTTTAGAAAGCGAATAGGCATAACCAGCTGCATATCCTTTGGGAGCCAATACTGATACTACAAAAGTTTTGAGGTTGATAAAAGAACCGTCCGAAACGCTTTCGGCTCTTTTTAATTCGGTCAAAAACTCGATTTCTGAAACCAAGGCATCGCCAGAAACAACGGCTTGTCTTTCAGGAACTTTTACTTCTATTTTTACTTCTTGTATTGGCTGAACCACCGTTTCTACCACCGCATTTTCAGTCGGTGCGACAAAAACATGTTCTGCTTTTTTTTCGGCAATTGGTTGAACAGCAACTCGTTCTGGAACTACCTCTACCTTTGCTTCTACTTTGGGTTCCATTTTAGGTTCTTCCTCTATCACTAGCTCGGCTACTTTGGCGGCCACTTGCGCAACTGGTTCGGGCGTAGCTGGCTGAACAAAATGACTAGTTGCTTGAACAACATCAGTACTTGATTCTTTTTCCAGAACATCCAATAGTTTTCTAGAAAGCTCTTTTACTTCGGTATAGTCTTCGATCACAAGAGGAGCGTGAGTCATCATTTTGTCACGCAAAACGGCCAACGAATTCCAATTGATTTTGAAATCAGCATTTGCAAAAGGAGCTTTTTGAAGCAATTCGCTGATATCATTAAAATCTGTCAGACAAGCACTTGTGTCTACAAAACCATTGAATGTATTTGCAACGTTTTTGCGTTGAGCCACCTTGTCCTGCACCGATTTTGAAGCTGTAACTTCCCACCACGCAAGACCGTTTTTTTGCAGTGCCATTTTTACCAAATTTTTTCTAACTGTGTTTTCCACTTTTTTGATCAGTGGATACATGTTTCTGGAAATCTGTTCGGTGATCGAATCGGAAACTACACGGGCATTTACAAAACCCAATTTTGAAATAAGATGCACGAGCAGTTTATGACGGAATTTTTCGATTTCATCAAAATTTGCACTTGTAGCACTCAGAAGAAATGCCGTCTCATTTGCCAATGATTGATGCTCTACTTTGTGTACTTGCAAATTGATCCCCAATACTTTATCTTCAATAGCGGCTTCTTTGCTAGTTTCTTTAATGACCGAATCTTGCCAAAGTTTCTCGGAGTATGCAAGTGCATTGGAGAGTGATTTGATGGTCGTGATCTCGGATTTGCCTGCCAAATCAACGATCATGATTTCGTAATGGTAATTAATTTGCTGATTCATACGTACGTTAGTATTATTCCGCTATAAAATTAGATTTTATTACCATTATTACAAACACAAATCAGTAAATGGTCTAAAAATACATGGTTTTTGATCTTTGAGCGAAACTATGATAAACAATTAGTTGGTAAGAACTTATAAAAAGCCTTTGTACATAGTTTTTGTAAAAGCTTTCAAAAAAATACAAGTTTAAACTAGAATTGGGGGCTGAATACTTCTTTTGTGTAAGACAAAATACATTAGTATTTTTTAATGCATTTTGTCTTGCAAGATTTAGTTTGAAAATGGTTTTTTGTAAAAATACGTTCGTAGTTCAAAACTATTAGCTACGAACTAGGAACGAACATTTGCAAACTATCCCAGCACCTTCCTCAAAATCTCCAACGATTTCAGAGCACTGCCATTTAGAAGCGATTCTTTGGCTTTTTCTTGGGCGTCCATAATACTCATCGATGGATTGGCGCAATAAATGGCCATGCCCGAATTGGCAATTACTACTTGATTTTGAGCCTCTGTTCCTT
>JAYVIX010000324.1:0-4737 GCA_043769845.1 Cytophagales bacterium | reverse complement strand
CGTGATTTCTATTCCCAAATGCTCGCAAATGCTACCGAGGTTGTATTTTTTCTGACCAGGAATCAGTTTTCGCGAAAGGCGAACAGTGCAGATTTTTTGGCGTTCGAAATCAATTCCCAAATAGGAAAATTCTTTTTTCAAAAACGAATAGTCAAAACTGGCGTTGTGTGCTACAAACACTTTACCTTCCGTCATCCGATGTACGCGCACTGCGATTTCTTCAAACAAAGGGGCGTTCTCTACCATTTGGTTGGTGATACCCGTTAGCCTCGATATGAACGGAGGAATGTCACGAAGCGGGTTCACCAAACTACTGAATGACTCAACTACCTCATTTCCATCATGTACCACAATGGCGACTTCTATCACTTTGCCCTGAGAAGCATTACCTCCCGTAGTTTCGATATCTACCACTGCATACATTGTCGAAATTTAGTGATTTTACTTGCTTCTAAACTAGCATCAGACTCGGCTTTTTAGGCAATTGTTTTGAAATAGGTAGGTTTTTGGCTTTCAATTCCGCCTAGTTTAGTTTTAAAAATGCTCAATCCAATCTGCTTTTCGCCTGAAATAGAGGCAGTTCCAAAATCGAATAGGGTGTAATTTTTATCTAAACAAAAACGATAAATACCCTCATAAAGCATCACACTTGGGCTGAAAAGAAAATAATCGGGATCGGTCGCAAGACAGAAATGATAAAGAATATCTTGATTGATTTCTACACAAACTGAAATTCCAATCATTTTATTTTCATTTTTTACCAAAAAGAAAAAATACTTTTCTGGAAATGTTTCAACGCTTTTTAGTAATTGTTCTTGAGAAATATTTAATGGAATATTTTTTGCTTTTCTAAATTGCGACAACAGTTCGTGGGCAAGTTTTGTGTCTGGATTTTTCCAATATTCAAAAACAAAACCTGCTTTTAGGCATTTTCTAAAACGCTTTCTTTCAGGTTTTAAAAACAACAAAAGTGCCTCAGGAGCTGAAACAATATGATGATAATTGTAGTCCGAAAAGAGCAGTTCGAAACCTAGCTTTTCTAAAATTTGAAACGAATTGTCCTGATAAGCATCTGGCCAACAACGTATTTCAATTCTTTTGCAGCCTTTCTTTCGGAGTATTTCTTCGGTTTTTTGCCAAAACTCACTTATCACTTCGGTATCTGAAATGCATGTTTCCAATCCACCAAAGGGAGCTTTTGAAGGATTGTGGGCGATTTTTCCATCTATATAAAAATGGATTCTGGCTAAGACTTTTTTCGAAACTTCAGAAACGAGTTTGAAATTGAAAAGAACATCTTGGTTTTGTAAACCTAAATAATCGTTTGTGTTGAAAAAATAGTCAGGAAGTTCGTTTGAGGTTTCGAATTTTGATATAAAATAATATTCATTCATTTTTTGAACTTTCTGCAACTCAAACTTACTGCTAATCTCACAAAATGTTTCGTTCAGTTTTGATGTTAGCATTGTATTTGCTTCCTTCGATTAGGTTTCTTGTTCTGAATGCTAAATCACAACATTAAACATTGAACTTTTAACTTTTTATTGAACAATGCGCAACTCTTACGCTTTTAAAATAGCCACTATTGGGGCTTTGTACTTCTTTTTTGGATTTGTCACTTGGGCAAATAGCATCTTGGTTCCTTATCTCAAGATCGCATGCGAACTCAGCAACTTTCAGTCTTATTTGGTCACATTTGCCTTTTATGTGGCCTATTTCGTGATGGCGATTCCTTCTGCCTATATCCTCAATTGGTCGGGGTACAAAAACGGAATTGTGTTAGGCCTGCTCACTTGTGCGGTGGGGGCATTGTTATTTATTCCAGCTGCCAGTTTTAGGGTGTATTGGTTGTTTCTAATTGCACTTTATGTGGTCGGTACAGGACTTGCAGTATTGCAAACGGCTGCTAATCCGTACATTACGCTTCTAGGTTCGCCCGAAGGTGCCGCTTCTCGGATCAATATTATGGGGGTAGCAAGTTCGGTTGCGGGCATAATTGCGCCTATTATTTTTGGTTCAATCGCCCTTAAAAATGCAGATGAACTCCAAAAACAAGTACTTGTTTTGACTGGCGAAGCGAAAGAATCCTTACTTAACGGACTATCTGAACGTGTGATTTTGCCTTATGCCATTCTAACGGGAGTTTTGATCGTCTTGGCTTTGATGATCTATTTTTCAGGATTGCCCGAAATCGAAAAACAATCGGAAGTTGATTCAAATGAGAAGCATGATTTTTGGAGCCATACACATTTGGTTTTAGGCGTTGGTTCCATCTTTGCCTATGTTGGTATCGAAGTGCTTGCGATTGATTCTTTAGTAGGTTATGCCGCTTCACAAGGGTATAGTTTAGAAGCCGCCAAGCAATTTCCATCTTATGCCGTAGGAGCCATGCTCATCGGGCGATTTTTGGGAATTTTTGTGATGGGCAAAAAAGTGACTTCTCAAAATGCATTGGCTTTCAATTCTTTAGCTGGAATCGTATTAGTGGTTGCAGCAATTGTGTTCAGTGGAACAATTTCTATTTGGTGCATTGTGCTTTTAAGCTTTTTTCATTCGGTGATGTGGTCGGCCATTTTTCCACTAGCCATTGCCGATTTGGGTGCATATACCAAAAAGGCCTCTTCCTATCTGATTATGGCTATAGTAGGTGGCGCACTCATTCCCCCACTTTATGGAATTATTGCCGATAAACTGCATAACAATTTGCAAATGAGTTATTTGATCATGATTCCATTTTACCTTTTTCTATTCTATTATGGATGGAAAGGATATGTGGTGAAGAAATAACGTTTTGACTAAGCATTTTATCAATGACAGCTTTAAGCATTTTTGGAATTTGTATCGCCATTGCGATTGTTTTTGTATTGATTGTTTTGGCAGTTTTGGGAAGTAATTCTGTGATGCTACTCATTATATTTCCAGCATTAATTGCAGAACAGATTACGGGCGAAAATCTCTATCGAAACACAAAGTCGATTCTTTACACAATTTTAATGTTTTTGGGAGTACTGATTGAGGTACTTTTATTAGCTGGAATATTCTTTGGTATATATTGTTTGTTTTGGGGTTGGCCAGTTGCGGTAGCTTCGCACGTAAATACGCTCTCTTTTTCGTCTAATCAACTGATTCTTTTACAAGTAATCAACGAAGTATTGTTGGTGATTGAAAGTTATTTTGTCATCATGTTTCTTTATCATTTGATCAAGAACAAAGAATCGTTTAGCAAGATAAAAGGAATTCATTTTTTTCAATATCGTATTCTGCCTCTGATTTCTTATCCCTTGGCTTTTTTCTTTTTATTCAATTGTTATACTTTTTTAGGCAGCGCACCAAATGGCTCATCTATAGGTGCTTTGCTCAAAATAGCAGGCTATGTTTACTTATTGTATATCCTGTATTCGATCTATAAAACAGCAATGAACAATTACTATCTCTACCGCAATCGTGATTCTACTTTAAAAACCTTAGAATTGAAATATTGGGTCAACCTTTCTCTGCAGATCCTTTATTATGGCCTTTTTATGTATTTATTCTTCCAGTTATCTCCAGTCTGGCGATAAGCGGAGGATTTGTCTTGTTTTAGCGAAAATACAACAAGCGCGCTAAAAAAGCAGTAGCTATTTACAACAGCACTTTGTAATAAACTTGCAGTATTTAACCAAGTAAATCGAAAATATGATTTTCGATTTACTTGGTTAATTAATAGAATAAAAATGCTAGACAGATTGTTGAACAATGACTTATGCGAAAGCCTAAGCTTTTTTCCTGCGGTGGCTATTACAGGGCCGAAAATTTTGTTTATTCCTATGCCGAACGAGATTTGAATGCGCTTTTTGGAGTAGAACTTAGTACGTCAACCATTCATAAATTATGGCAAATGCTTTCGCATGGAAATGGTGGTATTTGGAATGCAGAAACGTATGCTCGCTCTTTAGGCGTGTCGGCTCCAACGGTAAACCGATATCTGGATTATTTAGAAGGAGCATATTTGGTTCGCAGACTTCAGCCTTGGTTTGCCAACGCCAAGAAACGTTTGGTAAAATTGCCTAAAGTATATGTGCGTAGTTCTGGTATTCTGCATCATTTGTTGGGCATTAGGTCTTGGGACATTTTGCAAGGTCACCCAATCGTGGGTACCTCGTGGGAAGGATACGCGATAGAGCAAATTTTTCAGTTGAAACCTGTTGGAACCGAAATCTATTACTATCGCACTCAAAATGGTGCCGAGTGTGATTTGGTATTGGCCAGATCAATGCAAATTGTGGCTTGTATTGAAATAAAATATACCAATGCACCACAAGTTTCACGCGGTTTTTATTCGTGTATAGAAGACTTGGATTCAAAAAATAATTTTGTAATCACGCCCAATTCAGATACTTATCCAAAGAACGATGAAATTTTGGTGTGTGGATTAAAGGATTTTTTGATCAATAAATTGTCTGACTTGTAATACTTTAACCAAGTAAATCAAATATTGTATTTTTGATTTACTTGGTTAAAGTGTTTTTACAAATACAAAACCATTGCCAAAGTCGCAAAATTTCCTTTTTTGAAAAGTGGCTCCATCAGTAAATCCATTTTTTTTCGTTGCCTTCTTGCCTCATGTAGTTGGTACTTACATTATGAACATAAACATGTTTAATTGAATTTCTTGAACTGTCATTGATTTAAAAGCCTTGAACAAAAGGTGTTAAGAATTTCGGGGAGTGCAGCGATTAAGAAAAGTTTGTTGTCTGA
>JAYVIX010000323.1:0-4454 GCA_043769845.1 Cytophagales bacterium | reverse complement strand
GGACTTTTCGATCGAAGTAATGATTAAGAGTGGCGTTATTTTAACCTTAACAATTGCGAAATTAACGATGTAAAACAAATCAGCTTTCTCTTATCGGAAAGCTGCGTTTTTCGACCAATTCGCTGATTCTTGTCAACACATTGAGGCGCGAACCATAGGTTTCTTGCAACGATTCTTGATTGAAAACTTGGTCGGTTGGACCACTTGCTACAAGTCGCATGTTCAACATTACCATCCAATCAAAATAGTCAATGGCCGATTGCAAGTCGTGATGCACCACTACCACCGTTTTGCCTTTTTCACGCATCTCTTTCAGGATTTTGATAATGTCAGCTTCGGTTGCCATATCTACTCCTGCAAAAGGCTCGTCCATAAAATAAAGATCTGCATCCTGAGCAAGTGCTCTAGCTATAAATACACGTTGTTGCTGACCACCAGATAGTTGGCTTATTTGCCTAGTCGAAAATGCTTCTAGACCTACTTTGCGAATACATTCTTCCGCTACTTCCCTATCAGCTTTCGAAATAGTACGGAACAAACCAGCTTTGGCATATCGCCCCATCAAAACTACATCAAAAACCGAAGCTGGAAAATCCCAATCAACCGACTCGCGCTGAGGTACATAACTCACCCTCTTTCGTACTTTATCCAATTCCTGACCAAACATATTGGAATATCCACTAGATGGTTCGATCAAACCCATGATTGTTTTGATCAATGTAGACTTACCTGCACCATTAGGCCCTATAATCCCAGCCAAAACACCCGCAGGCAACGAAAAATCAATGTCCCACAACACAGGTTTGTTACCATATGAAACGGTAAGGTCATGTACTTCCAATAATGGATTTTGGGCTTGAATTATCATTTGGTATCTTAAAAAAATCTAATGAGACTAAGCGAACGTCTAACTCTATTCAAATATATAAACAGATGTTACGAATTTAAGCACTAAAATTGCAATTTCGCAATCCCAAGGTTCAACATTTAGAGAATGAAAAAAGCTATCAGACTTTTTCTAGTAATTATCAGTATTATCGAGCTATTATATTCATGCGTTCCTGCAGCCAACTCTGGTTCTAGTGCTTATTCGAATACAAATAATGTAGCAAAAACACTTGTAAATGAGGACTATATATACGAAGACCGAATAAAGACTGTCCTTTTTTATCCATCAGGTTCGGCTGCAACGGCTGTGCTAAATCCGCCAGTTGTGAATAGACAAAGCCCTTCCACTCTGATCTTAGAATTTGACGATTTGGGAAAAAATTATTGCAACTATTATGCAAAAATCTACCATTTCAATGCCAACTGGACACGTTCGAGCTATACTGATTTGCAAATAGTTTCAGATTACAACGAAACGTTAATTACCGACTATACACAGTCGATTAACACCAAAATCAGGTACACGCATTATCGTTTTGCAGTTCCCAAAGTAAAACTTTCGGGCAATTATTTATTAGTTGTTTACCGAAATGGCGACCAATCGGACATTATGTTCAGCAAAAGATTTATCGCATACGACCCAATCGTAAACATCACCACAAATGTCCAATTTGCAACCGATGTAAAAGACCGCGACAGCAAACAACAAGTCGATTTCTTCGTCTCATATGGCACCAACTTCGACATCGTCAACCCACAAGACATACGTGTGGTCGTAAGACAAAACTACCGATGGGACAATGCATTGACGATAAACCAGCCGATGTATATAAAATACGATAAACGAATTCTAGATTATTCCTTTTTTGACGGACAAAACAGATTTGATGGCGGAAATGAATACCGCTATTTCGACACTAGAAGCCTCCGAATAAGAGGTTTAAATGTAGATGGTATTGCCACAAACGACACAAGTAACACTGTTAATCTAGTGACAGAAGGAGATCGAAATAGTAAAACGTATAGCGAACAGATAGACATAAACGGCCTCTATGTCATTCAAAGAACCGAAGCTCAAGACCATGGGATAGAGGCCGATTATGCCAATGTATTTTTTAATCTAAAAGTAGCCCCAGATTTTAATGGCCAAGTGTATTTGGCAGGACAATTATCAAATTGGAAATTGATCCCAAAATACCAACTGGAATATGAACCTAAAAGCGGAATGTACACCACTAATCAACTCCTAAAACAAGGCTTTTATAATTACCAATATTGCTTAGTGGAAAACGGAATACCGAAGTGGAACTACTTCGAAGGCGACTACAACACTACCGAAAACTTCTACGATATTATTGTGTATTACCGCCCTACAAATCAATTCAACGATGTAGTAATAGGCTATACAACAGTAAATTACAGAGGAAGAAATTAAATAATCATGGCAAAATTATACGAAACGGTTTTTTGCTTTTGCAAATGATCTGCCAAGTCAATCATACCAAAACCTTTGTTGCATGAAGCCCCTATGCCACTTTCGTAAACAAATTGATGCACTTTTTTATCAGCATACAAGGTAAACGGGAAAGTGTATCCCCTCAACTCCAATTTCGAACCACCTTCGTATACAGGATAAATTCTAGCAAATTTTTTGTCCCCTTCTTTAATCTTAGCTAAATAATCCTTATCAGGTACAATTTGAAATTTATAGAAAGAAGAAAGTTCAGAAGACTCAAATCTTCCCGAGGCTTCCATTTTGGCGATGGTCATCTCGTACAATAAATCCGAAAACTCGTCTGTAAATGGAGAGATGAATCTCTTGGTATCGTTGTCTGCAATTGCAGGATTTGTGACGATTATTGGAGAAATACACACATACTTCACTTCTTCCGCAAATGCCAAATCAGGCTCGCGCTCGACCATATCAGGACGTAAAACCAACTCTCCTATTTTGATTTTTTCTCTCTTGAAAAGCGCACTCAAAAACGTATCAACAAACTCTTGATTGGAACAAGAAAACACCAAAGTGACTTTGCTTGACAAATATTGTAAGCCTTCTTTTCCTACCTTAATCTGTCCCTTTAAGCCCGAAAAATTATATGTATCAAACCTCTTAAACTTTGCTGGTAAATCAAGAATAATCTCGTCTATCAAGTTTGAAATCAAATATTGATGGTAAAAAGGAACAACCCCACCTTTATTATCGTTGTTGAAAACTACTCTAACTCTCATAAAAAAATACAACTTAACATTTACTCGTTCAACGTCTAAAAAATTAATTTGTTCAAAAAATGTATTAGGACACAATTAAAAACAAATCTGTTTTTCTAGGTTACAAAAATAAGCCCACTAAGCGACATTTCTTAGTAGCGATGAATATAATTATAAAAATCTAATGTGCAAATATAAACAAAAACTTCCTTTTAAGGTGAAGATATAAAAAATGATTTATTTTGAACTTTCAAGCATAACCAAGGGCTTTTGTGATTTGCACAAAAGCCCTTGGTTGTGAATATTTAGGAATTAAATCATGTCTAAAGCGACTAGTAAGATGATCACTAGGCCAATTAATAATGCAAGTACACCTAAGAAACCTAATAAGTTTGAAATTAATGATCCAATCACAATAAATAATAATCCAATTAGTGCAATCACAATTCCTAACTTCATTTTGTCGTCCAAACCACCTTTTTTCTCTAATTTTTGGATTTTTTTAGCGATCACTTTTTGAAGTACTCTTTGCTTGAAATTCGGTTTTTCAGAAAATTGAGTTTTTGAAGGTTGTGTAGTAATTAGTTTTGCAGCTGCAATAGCTTCATTTACTGGTGATTCTGTAATAATATTTGTTTCGGTGTTTGCTGAAATTGTGTTCTCTACAGTTTTTACATTGTTTTGAGTGGAAGCAGGCAAATAAGGTTGGTTGCCAAACTGGAATGTCTGTACTTTTTTCGAACACGAGAAAAGTGAAGCTGTTGCGAAAACAATTAGGATAGATCTTTTAAGGTTTTTCATGTGTTTAATTGATTTTAGTTAAATGACTATTTTATATGTTATGGTAAAAGTAATAATGTTTTTTTATGGGATGTAAATTAAAAATAATACCTTTTAAAACATAAAACCAACCGATGGCGAAACATAAAACGACATAAACACCCCATTATCATCAATATTGGCTTGTGTGCCTACGAGAAAATTGGCAATGATTTTATGCGGAAGAAGTTCCAATTGATAGCCAGCTCCGATTCCACCAACAATTGGGAGTGGTTGTTTAAAATCAATCGTTTTTTTTGAATCGTCTAATTTTCGAGCTCTATTATGCAGGGTGAATGGTCTTGTGTTTCCATCAAAATAAAGCATTTTGCTGTATCCAACGGCTGCTTGCACATAAAATCCATTCGGAGCGAGTTTTAGCTTTTTTTTGTTTAGTTGAATATAGTACCGGCCAATAAGTTCGGCCATGTAACCATTTTGTAAGAAATCTCTTTCTTTGATAGCGTAAATGTTGTATTTCTCGTCTACTCGCCCAAGTTTTCCCAAGACATTCAATGCAACTGTGACTTTGGGCG
>JAYVIX010000322.1:0-22906 GCA_043769845.1 Cytophagales bacterium | reverse complement strand
GATGCTGGCCGATGGGGTGGCCGAAGACAACGAACTCCATTTTTGTGTAGAAATGGCCGAAAAACTAGGTTTTCGAAAAACAGTGGTAGGCGTTCTGATTCGCAAAATCACACTTAGTCTTTTGGAAGGTTTAGATAAGGAGACGATCAAAAAAGAAGTACGCGCATTTTTGGTGTTTTAAGTATCAAGCCAACAGATTTGCAAACCTGTCAGCTTTTAATTTTTAGGTGGATTTAACTAGCCTGCTGTTTTCTGATTTCCAACAACAATTCTTTTCCGCCTGAAGCCAAGACAAGCGCGCCTAGTTCGGAACCTGCTTTTACACCATCGGCCACAGAACACGTTTTCTCAAACACTATTTCACGACTTCCGTCTGTGGCCACCAAGCCACCTCTGAGTTTCAGTTGGTTTGTATCTAATTGTGCCAAACAAAATGCAGGAATGCTGCAACCTCCATTCAGTGTGGCTAGAAATGCTCTTTCGGCCAAAAGACAATTTTCGGTTGCTTCGTCATTCATAGCCGAACGGATCAGATCTTTCAACGATTTCGACATTTTTTTGCTTGCCTCGATCGCCACACTTCCTTGTCCGACTGGCGGTGTGAACTGCTCGACTGGCAAATGAGCCACAATCATGTCCTGATAACCCATTCGATGAACGCCAGCAAACGCCAAAGCAAGCGCATCAGCATGGCCATTTTGTAGTTTTTCTAATCTCGTTTGCAAATTTCCGCGCATATCTACTACTTCCAAATGCGGATAGTATTTCTTGAAAAAGGCCACCCTACGCACCGAGGAAGTGCCAATTCGTTTTCCGGGAGTTTCGAGCGAAAATGCTTTGTCCAAACTCAGCACCACATCGTTGCTTTGTTCGCGTTTGGTAAATGCGATTAGTTCGAGGTCGTCTGGCAAATGACTTTGTACATCCTTAGCACTGTGTTGTGCAATGTCAATGTCGCCATTGCGCAAGGCCGTTTCCAATTCTTCGGTAAACACACCTTTACTCCCTATCTTGACCAATGAACGATCCAGAATCTGGTCGCCTTTAGTATTGATGATCACTATTTCGGACTGAACGCCAGCATGTTGTAGCAAATCTGAAATATGGTGCGCCTGCCAAAGTGCCAGTTTGCTACCGCGTGTTCCTATTTTTATTGTTTTTGAAAACATGTCTTTAAATGATGAATTATAAATGATAAATGATAAAATATAGAATGACGTTTTTTATTCATCATTCATAACTTCTCACTCATCATTAAATTTTAGGCGATTCCATTTCGTTGCCACAATTGTCACAAGTACAGAGTTCTTTTGAGTGATAAAAACGATTCATCACTTCTGGTAATTGTCTGACGATGTCGCTCACTTCCACAAATTCTTCGTAGAGTTTGTGTTGGCATTTTTCACAAAACCACATGAAACCATCCTTTTCGCTTGGGTTTCGATATTTTTCGATCACTAAACCGATCGTGTTGGCCGGGCGTTGTGGAGAATGTGGGGTGCGTGGCGGAAGCAAAAACATGTCGCCTTCCGTAAGCGGAATGTTTTCAAGTTGGCCATCGTTGATTATTTGCAGATTGATGGCGCCTTCGAGCTGATAAAAAAGTTCTTCGCCTTCGTTGTAATGAAAATCTTTGCGAGCATTTGGGCCACCTACCACCATCACAATAAAATCGTCATTGCCTTTGTACACTTGTTGGTTTCCCACAGGTGGTTTTAGCAAACTTCGGTTTTCGTCAATCCATTTTTTCAGGTTGAACGGTTTTCTGATTTCCATAGTCTGTTTGTTTGATCAATGATAGCGTAATTTTCTGAAAACAAGATTGCTTACTCGAGCAAATTCAGTTGAAAAAGCAAGGTGAGATAGCTGGCCCGATAATCGGCAAAGGCATCGTAATAGAGTGTATAGCTTTGAATCCAAGTTTGCTCGGCCTCCCAAAGGTCGACCAGCGGCTCTTCATTTTTCAGATAGGATTCGCGCACCAATTTTACCAATGTTTCCGAATCTTTCAAATTGTGTTTGAATTTGGAGGCCATGTCGAAACGTTTTTTATAGTTCGAAAAAGCGACAGACACCTCGTTTTCGAGCTTTCTTTTATTCGTCTCCTGATCAATGCTTGCTTTTTCAAAAGTCAACTTTGCTTTTTGAACCATCGCTTGATTTCGGTCGAAGAAAGGAAGAGTTTGGGTATAAAAAAGCCCCAAATAAGGAATTGTGTTTTGGGGGTTCCAGATAAAGCCAGCCTCAGGTTGTGGTATTGCCAAGCTTCTTTGATAGGAGATGTTTTTTAGTGAATAATTTTTCATTATATTAAAACTCTTTTGATCGTTCCTGTTTTTGGATGCAAAGACAAGTAATGAGTCCAAAGAACCCGACAGACTGACCGTTTCGAGGGTGTCATTTATTTCCATCTCAATTGGTTCTGCCGTGCCTAAAAGTAATTTCAGCTCCTCGACAGCAGTAAAATACGCTTCTTCGGCAATACTTCGCTCGAGGTCGTATTGGTCGTCTAGGATTGAAAAACGCAGGGATTGTTCCTTTTTCATGCCCCCATTTTTCAGACTGTCGAAATTTTGGCTCATGTACTGGTCCAAATAATCGGCCGCTTTTATGGATAAGTTTTTCTTTGCCAAGGCACGCCACGCTTCTACCCACTTCAAACCCACTTCATACAGAACGTTTCGTTTTGTTTCCAGAAAATTGATTTCAGCAGCCGAAAGCTCCATTTTGGCGAGGTCGATTTTGTTTTTTCTTTGTCCGAAAATCTGAAATTTCTTGGTGAATTGATACCAATCTTGGCTGTTGATTCCGTGCAAAAAACTTCGACTTTGGTCGTAATACATACTGCGGGGCATTAGTTGCATGTATTGAAGATTGAAAGTCGGATTTTGGTACAACTGTGCTTGTTTCAGGTCGCTAGCCGTCATCGGTACGTTCAGTCTTTCCGATTTTAGTCTTGGATTGTTTATTCCTGCCTTACTAATGGCTTCAACTAAAGAGAGGTTGTTTTGGGCAAAAAGTGAAGAGGACAGAACCACTAAAACAAATAAGAATCCCACAGGTGGTTTTAGCAAAATCTGGTTTTTATCAATCCATTTTCTCATGTTTCATTAATGATAGCGTGATTTTTTATTGATTATATCGAACAAATACTTGCGAGGAAAATCAGCTTCGCCACAAAAATGGAAATAGAATATAAGAGCAAGCCAACACGACCAAATTCAAAGCACCAAGTACCAACAATTCGTCCTGACTGTCGCTCCACGGCAATCCGTCTATGGCATGACGAGAGACTTTTATTAGCATCAAAAGCAATGGAAGAATGATCGGGAAACCCAAAATGGCCATTAACGTGGTATTATTTCCTGCCTTCTGGGTGATACCCGAAACGAGTGTAAGTGTGGACGAAAATCCAATAGCACCCAATAATAAATTGCTCACAAACAAACCCAAATCTTGGGCAGGATTCCCCAAAACAAGTGAATAAAATAGCAAACAAATTAAGCCTAAAACAGAGACTGTCAAGGCATTGTAAATAATTTTAGAGAAAATAATTTCTTCGGGTTTACATAGAAAATAATAGTAAAACTGTCGGTTGGCACTTTCTTGTTGGAAGCTTTTGGAAATAGCCATCGTGGCTACAAAAAGGAGGATGATCCAAAACAAAGCGTTCCAAGTGGGTACGCCAATCGCTCCCGTTTTTAGTTTAAAACTGAGGTAACACACAAAAATCGTAGAGGCCACATACAGCAACATGCCTTGCAAAGTCGCCTTCATACGCCACTCTAAAAGAAACTCTTTTTTCAATAAGGCAACAACGTGTGTACTTTTCATGGGGCAAAAATAGGTCTTCTAAAGCTTAGTAAAAAGATGAATGAACTTCATTGCTAATATTCATTTTAATAAACTATACTTGCAAATTGCGGTTGATTAGTAAATAAGAAATCTGTTTTAAATAAAATATAGAAAAATGAAATGGCAAGGTCGTGAACAAAGTTCCAATGTGGACGATAGAAGAGGAGGCGGAGGTCGCAAACTGGCGGTAGGTGGTGGTTTGGTCGGAATTATTTTTGCGATCATCGTGACGTTTGTCACCAAAGATCCTACCATGCTCATTCAGGCGGTGCAGCAACAGGCTTCTCAGCCAACTAACGAAATGTCGGCCGAACAAAAACAGCAATCGGAAGAGATGACCGAGTTTGTCTCTGTCGTTTTGAAAGACACCGAAGATGTTTGGATGAAGGTTTTCCGTGAAAAACTCGGCAAAGAATATGTAAAACCTACACTTGTTATTTTCAACGAAACGGTAGAATCAGGTTGCGGAAATGCCTCCTCTGCCACAGGTCCCTTCTATTGCCCTGCCGATCAAAAAATATACATCGACCTTTCTTTTTTCAAAGATTTGAAGGAACGTTTCAAAGCACCAGGCGATTTTGCTTGTGCGTATGTAATTGCACACGAAGTTGGCCATCATGTACAAAACCTATTGGGCACAAGTGGCGAAGTCGACAAAATGCGGAGACAATTGAGCGAAGTGGAATACAACAAGCTTTCGGTAATGCTAGAATTGCAAGCCGATTTTTATTCCGGTGTTTGGGCCAACCAAGCCAACGAAATGAAAAATATCATCGAAAGTGGCGATGTCGAAGAAGCCCTCAATGCTGCCAACGCCATCGGTGACGACCGTTTGCAACGTGAGGCCCAAGGACGAGTTGTGCCTGATGCATTTACACACGGCACTTCGGCACAAAGGATGAAATGGTTTAAAAAAGGGTTTTCTACTGGCAATTTGGACGAGGGCGATACGTTTAGTGCTACGGTTTTGTAGAAATGAATGATAGTTTTAAGTACATATTGCTTGTATCTTTCTTCTATTTATTTCCTATTTATTCTCAAGCCAAAAGACCAATTAATGAGGTTAAACACTTAGCTAAAAGGATCACAAAAAAAGCTAAAAATGACCGCGACAAAGTTTTAAAAATTTTCGAATGGTTTTGCCAAAGGTTTTGGATATAGACCAAGAGTCGGTTCTATTACGAAAACCATGAGTGGAATGTGGTTTATTACGACTCCTCTTGGCATTTAATGGATGTCACTTGGGGTGCTAAGTATTTAAGAAGGCCCTCGCAAATTTCATACTTTTGTTAGTATATTTTTTCTGTCGTATTTATAAATGGCACACTGAAGTTCATAAGACATCCTGATTATTGTTATTTCATGCCGATACATAAAGCCAAGAATAAACATACTGTTGAACAGTTAAAAATGGGTATATGGGGGGATATCGCCTTGGCTGATAGTTTGAAAAGAGTATTCTTTGATTTGAATGTGGAACAAAAATGAATAATTTAAAATGAATTATAATTCATTTTAAATTATTCATTTTTGTTCCACATTCTTCTAAAAGCTTTCAGCCCTTACCTATTTCAACAGAAAGGATTAACTTTGTTGGTGAATTTGTGATATGGAAAATATAAAGTCGTGTTCCACAGGTGGTTGCGGAAGCGGTGGAAGCTGCGGAAGTGGAAGCGGAAGCTGTAGCACAGGTGGTTGCAATAAAATGAATGTGTTTGATTGGCTGGTAGACATGGACGAAGTGCTACTAGACCGTTTTGATATAGCCGAAATTCGTTTCAAAGGTGGCCGCAAAGAGTTTTTCAAGAACACCCATGGTTTGGAATTGTACACAGGCGATGCCGTGATGATTGATACTGGTTCGGGCGCGCACTTGGGCTTTGTCTCGATGCAGGGTGAGCTTGTTCGAATCCAAATGAAAAAACGCAATGTGCCAAATGACGGAGAAATAAAATCGATCCTTCGAAAAGCATTCCCAAAAGACATCGAGAAATTTCAACAAGCCAAAAACAGGGAATTGCCCACGCTTTTTCGCACACGTCAAATTGTGGACGAATTGAAGCTGAACATGAAACTGTCGGATGTAGAATTTCAGTCGGACGGAACGAAGGCTACTTTTTATTATTCGGCTGAAGACCGTGTCGATTTTCGCGAATTGATCAAAATCTTGGCGGGCGAGTTCAAAGCTCGTGTCGAGATGAAACAAATCAGTCTGCGCCAAGAAGCCGGCCGTTTGGGCGGAATAGGCGTTTGTGGTCGCGAGTTATGTTGTTCGACTTGGCTCACCGATTTCAAAAACGTGAACACCACCGCTGCGCGTTACCAAAACCTTTCCATCAATCCAGTAAAACTTTCGGGACAATGTGGCCGCTTGAAATGTTGCCTCAATTTCGAGCTAGAAACCTATATGGATGCTTGGAAAGACATTCCGCAAGTAGAAGCACCACTTTTGACTGAAAAAGGAGCTGCCTTTTTACAAAAAACCGACATCTTCCGCAAGATCATGTGGTTCAGCTACAAAAACGAAACCGATTGGTATCCAGTACCCGTTTCGGATGTGATGAAAGTGCTAGAGATGAATAAAAATGGCGAAAAACCAGAATTGATTGGTTCTGAAGGACTTGTCATCACTTCGAAAGTAGTAGAGACCAAACCGCTCAACTACGATTTGATGCAAATGGACAAAAAATTCAGCGGAAACAACAATAGCAACAAAAAGAAAAAGAACAACAAGAACCGCAACGGAAACAAAGGAGGAAATGGAAATGTAGCCGCAAGCGGAAGCGAGGCAGATTCACCAAAACCGAATCCGAACCAAAATTCGATTGCCAATAAACCAGCGCCCAACAAGCCAGCACCTACTAAACCGACTAATCCGAATCTTACTCCGAGAAAAAATGTACAGTAAGCAGTTGTCAGTTATCGGTTCTCAGTTATCAGTTGGGTTGCTTTTTGTGATGCTAGTTTGCTCTTGCGACAAACAGCGTGTCTATGAAGAAAACCATGATTTAGCCTCCAAAAGTTGGTACATCGATAGCACACAAGCGTTTTCATTCAAAATAGAAGACGTTTCAAAACCATACAACTTGCAGATAAACGTGCGAAATTCGGAATCATATCCATTCTATAATTTGTTTCTACGCTATTATCTGACTGATTCTTTGGGCAAAGAACTCAAATCGCAACAATTAGAAATGCTATTGATGGACGCCAAAACCGGCAAACCAGAGGGCAAAGGTCTTGGCGATATTTTCAGCCATCAATTTGGTTTGCTGAAAGCGTACACATTTCCACATAATGGCACTTATACCATCAAACTAAAGCAATACATGCGCCAAGATCCATTGCCCGAAGTGTATTCGGTTGGGATTCGGGTGGAAGAGTTTATGAAGAAGAAGTAGATTAAGTAGTTAATAATCGACAGTTAATAGCTCTGTATTTATCAAAATATCAATAATTTATAGATTTATCACGTGTCGAATATTTAAACTTCTGATTGGTATTATTTATTCCTATTGCAAATCAAAAGACACCAAAGTAAATGATTTCAATATTGAGTTTTCAAATGCAGCAGACTGGCGGGAAAGAATCATTATTAATATTCAAAGCCATATCCTAATAAGTAGTCAATAGTTAATAGTCGACAGTTAATAGTTCTGTATTTGACACAAAATCAATAACTTTTAGATTTGTCAAGTGTCGAATATTTAAACCCAACTACTTAGCAGAAAATACCAACTAGAAATTGAAATCAAAATCACGGATAGTATTTGTTGCCATTGAATTAGAAACCTATTTTTAAATTCCGAATTTCTCTTTTGGCGCAAGCACATTTTGTCCCAATGCATTGAACACTAAAATGGAGGCCCCTTTGGGAGAAAGTAAATAGCGGCTCCACTATAACCTCCAGTTATCGCACATAAGATTTTTTGATTGAAAAAGCTGATACAAAACACTAAATTTGTGCTTGTAAAGAACCGTTTAAACGATTTGCCATGAGCGTGGTTATCAACGAGAACCTGAATAATGTAGTCAAGAAGGACATTCTTGCCTTGAATAGTAAAATCCAAGAGTTTGTCTCTGGTCAAGTATCGGACGAGAAATTCCGTGCCTACCGTTTGGCACGTGGCGTGTATGGCCAACGCCAATTGGGCGTACAAATGATTCGTATTAAGTTACCATATGGTCGTCTGAATTCGGAACAACTAATTCGTATTGCTGATGTATGCGATGAGTTTGCTGGTGGTGTGATGCACGCAACTACTCGCCAAGACATTCAAATTCACCACGTGAAATTGGCCAATGCACCGCAGCTTTGGGCGAAATTAGAGGAAAAAGGAATCACACTTCGTGAAGCCTGCGGAAATACCGTTCGTAACGTCACAGGTTCTGCCAATGCTGGTATCGATCCAGAAGAATTGTTCGACATCACGCCTTATGCCCACGCATTTTATGAATACTTCTTGCGCAACCCAATTTGCCAAGAAATGGGTCGTAAGTTCAAAGTAGCATTTTCGGCTACCGAAAAAGACGATGCCTTCACTTACATCCACGATTTAGGTTTTATTCCAAAAATTCAAGAAGGCAAAAAAGGTTTCAAAGTAGTGATTGCTGGCGGACTTGGCGCACAACCTTTCCACGCACATCCAGTCACCAATTTCATGTCGGTAGACGAATATCTTCCTTTCTCAGAAGCAGTTATCCGTGTGTTCGACCGTATGGGCGAGCGTACACGTAGGCACAAAGCCCGTTTGAAATACTTGATTCACGACCTAGGCTTCGAAGGTTTCATGGCTCTGGTGGAAGAAGAAAAGAAAGCAATCAAGAATAAAATTGTCAAAGTAGACGAAAATTCGACACCAGCTGCGGTAGTTCCTGCTGCAAAAGCCGTTCCTGCTTTCACTATTTCAGACGAAAAGAAATATCAGCAATGGTTGAAAACCAACGTGCATAAACAAAAGCAAGTTGGTTTTTATTCGATCAATATAAAACTGACGCTTGGCAACATGAGCACAGACGAGGCTCGTGCCTTAGCAGCTATCGTGGCACAAGGTTATTCGGCAGACGAACTTCGCATCACGGTGAACCAAGGGTATTTGTTGAAGTTCGTTCGTGAAGAATCTTTAGGATATATATTCCAAGAACTAGATAAACTAGGTATGGCAAAACCTGGTGCCGAAAGTGCTGCCGACATTGCCGCTTGCCCAGGAACTGATACCTGTAATTTAGGAATCGCGAGTAGCTATGGTTTGGCCGAAGAATTGGAGCGTGTGATTTCAGAAGAATATCCAGATTTGATTTATAACAACGAAATCAAAATCAAGATAAGTGGTTGTATGAATTCCTGTGGACAACATGGCATGGCCAATATCGGTTTCCATGGCATGAGCATGAAAGCTGGAGGCAAAGTGTTGCCAGCGATGCAATTGCTTTTGGGCGGTGGTGTGAAAGGAAATGGCGAAGGTTTGATGGCCGATAAAGTCGTGAAATTGCCTGCTAAACGTGTTCCTGACGCACTGCGTACCTTGTTGAACGACTACCAAGCCAACGGAAACGAAGGTGAATATTTCAACGATTATTTCTATCGTTTAGGAAATCCGTATTTCTACACGATGCTGAAACCACTTTCATTGACAGACAATATCACTCCCGATTTCTTTATCGACTGGGGAAATAGCGACACGTATGTAACTGAAGTGGGCGTGGGCGAGTGTGCCGGTGTGATGTTGGATTTGGTTGGCACACTTTTGAACGACACTAAAGAGAAACTTCAAAACGCTAAAGATACGATTGCAGAAGGAAGTTGGGCCGATTCTATTTACTGGTCGTATGCGGTGTTTGTAAGTGGCGCAAAAGCGATGTTGACAAGCAAAGACGTAAATTGCAATACCCAACACGGCATCATCAACGATTTCGACACGCATTTTGTACAAACAGGTGATTTCGAAGCCAATGGCGATTTCAAAGCTTACGTGCTTAGAATCAACAAAAACGAACCTAGCGAAGCTTTTGCAAAACAATTCTTGGCTGATGCGGAACAGTTCTTGGCGACTTTGGAGAAGATAAGAAGTAAGCAAGTTGCTGCTGTTTAACAATAAAAGAGTCTGTCCGAAAAGGTGAATTCTTGAAATTTTCGTTGTACTTTTTCAAGCAAATAAGCTGATTTATTGTACTAAACAACAAGAGGCTGTTCTTTCGAACAGCCTCTTGTTGTTTTTAAACTGGGATAAAATAATTAATGATTTTTTATTTATAGACAGTCTCGCTAATCTCAAAATCAGCACCACGCCCAAAACGAACTATATCGTGCAATTCGAATGTTTCAAGAGTAAGCGTGTTTTTGACAAGGAAGTTTTCCTCCGAGAGCTTCTTCAATACCAAAAAATAAACGCTTTCACCATAGTTGATAATGCGGTAGGTTTTGCCAACACGTAAATTTTGAAAAATAGGATTCAACTAGGTGAAGTATTAAATGTAAATTGAAAAACGATGAAAACAGTCCTGATTGGTGCTTCTTCCAACCCTGAACGATACGCCTACAAAGCTACAACTAGTTTGCATAGACACGGACATGAAGTTGTACTATTGGGGATAAAAGCAGGAGAAATAAACGGCCAAAAGATTCGATTAGATAAGCCAGCACTAACTGATGTGGATACAATCACCTTGTACATTGGCAAGCAAAACCAAACGTTGTGGTACGAATATATTCTGAATATCAAACCTAGGCGAATCATCTTCAACCCTGGTACGGAAAATGCAGAACTCGCCCAAATAGCCCAAGATGCTGGTATTGAGACGATGGATGCTTGTACCTTGGTGATGCTTTCTGTCGGGACTTTCTGACCCTTTTAACCTAGACAACGGTCTTTTTCAGACCTCCAACAATAATTCCTATTATAATAAAAAATGGCGTTTCAGTCTTCTAAATCTGAAACGCCATTTCAATTTTTGCATATTTATTTAAACGTATAGCCTACATGCAGGGTCATAAAAGGCAACACAGGCGCAATGTTATATTCTGAAAGTCCGATAGTGTTATTACCCTCTATTTTGCTGGTGTAACCTATTCCCATCCAAGGCTTTATATAAATTGGAAATTTGAAAGGTTGCCAATTGTAACCGACAGATGGCATCAAAAGCAAATTGCTGAATGTATTTTTGGCATCAGGATAAGACTCATTTTTGATGCTAAAATTTTGAATACCAGCTTGTAAGCCAACAAACCATTTCTGATTTGCTTCCTTGAAATAATATTCACCAAAAAGTGAATAAGCGCTCGAAATTCTCACGTTCCAATCCTTGTTATTGTTTTTCGAATTCATATCCACCATTAGACTTGGAAAATCAAGCGCATATGTTCCCGCGCCTAACACCAATCGTTGGCTTTTTCTAGGTTTTATTCGAAAGTGAAAGGCATAGCCATTCAGTGCAAATGTAGATGGATCGGTTTCTACAGAAATGGTCATCTTGCTTTCGCTGACTTTTTTTTGGGCTAAACTACTAGTAGACAAGCCAATAGATGAAATGGCTATTAAGCTGACTGATTTAAACGTTGTTTTCATTTTACTTAGATTTATTTGTTTTTATAATTGTTTCGATAGAAGCATTTTTGTTGAAAGTAAGCGTGGAGGTATAATCAAGACCTTCTTTTTCGGCAAATGCAGGCGTCCATTTTTGCTTTTGCCATTTCCTTCCACTGATTTTTGTGACTGTTTTCCAGACGAGATAAGTCCAATTGTTTTTTGACGAAGGGAAATTCCACACTTCTTTGAATGCGGAGAGAAAAGATCGTTGTCCTGAAGGAGTGAGGATGATTATTTTGCCATTTGGTTTCAATACTCTCAATGCTTCTTTTAAAAGCAAGTTTTTGGTTTCTTCGTCAATCAAAAACAATACTGAGCAAAAAGTGACCACATCAAACTGCGCATCTTCAAAATCCAAAGGCGCATTTATTTTTTCGTATTCAAAAGAGACATTTTTGTGCTTTAACCTTCTTTTTGCTTCATCAATCATGCTTGTATCTATATCAATACCAGTCAGTTGCAATGAAGAGTCTTTTTCTATCAGAAACGAAAGCAATGTTCCTGGCCCAGTGCCAATGTCTAACACTTTTTTAGAAGAGCCTTCGCTTAACACGGCTTCTACCACAGGTTTCAGAAAGGCTGGATACCAGCCACTTTCTTGTGCTTTGAGGAAAATAGAGTTTATCGAGATTAATAGTATTAACAACATATTTAGTATATATAGTTTTGGGCAAAAAAATTAGATCGTATTTAGAATTTCTCTCAGAGTCACTTTTTTCATCCCTTCTTTTACTGAAGATTCAATGTTTTTCAATGCCGAATTCACCACTTTTTGAGCGCTTTCTGGTCGCTGTCCCGCTGCCTTAATTGTATAATCGGTTTGGAATAAAGGTCTTTCGCTTTCTATGGCAATCAACAAATCATAAAGCGTGATATTTTCTTCACTTTTAGCCATTCTTACACCACCATTTACTCCTTCTTTAGATTGCAAAATACCCGCACGCATCAGATTACTGAGTATTACAGTCAAAGTGGGTTTGGGAATATCCATAATCTCACTCATCACTTTGGTCGATATGAATTCTGTTTCGCCACGTCTCGTTTTGTCCGAAATAAAAATCAATACTAATATCGACTTGGTGAATGAAAGTGAATAGGCCATAACTATATATTCGATATATTTAGATTACAAAGTAAATATCCTTTTAGTTCATTTCCAAAATATTTTTTTCCACCGTGTTCTGTTTCTCGCAGCACAACTTTATTCAGAAAAAATTAGATCAAGCTGCGCTGGAAAAAAAGCATGAAAAAATGCAAGTATTTCAAAGATTGATTTTTCTGCTAAATTACTAAACATCAAATTAATATTTCAACGCTAGATTTAACTTTCAGAACATCATAAGGTAAGATTTAGTAGGTAATATTGTAGCGATAATTACCTAATCCTTTCCTTATGAAAACAAGACTATTTCTTTCTGTCATTTACTTGGCCTCTAGTCTTTTTGCCATTGCACAAGTGGTAAAAATAGACAAAGGAGGGCTGTCGTTTAATTCGACTCTGAAACCGTTCTATCATGGAGTGGCCTCTGGCGACCCTTTAAGCGATAGAGTCATTATTTGGACACGCGTTACTCCCGAAGCTGACAGTACAATCCATGTCAAGTACTACATGGCTACCGATACGGCTTTCAAAAATATAGTGCAATCGGGAATGGTCGAGACAGATGTATCCAAAGACTACACCGCCAAAGTGGACGTGGATGGTTTGACTGCCGGAACTACCTACTATTACTATTTTAAAGCCATTGGCCGAAATTCCCTTATAGGAAAAACCAAAACGGTGCCTGAAGGAAACAACTTGAACAGTCATTTGAAATTTGCAGTGGTTTCGTGCAACAATTATGAAGTTGGATTTTTCAATGCCTATGGCAGGATTGCAGATCGTAATGACCTAGACGCTGTCATTCACTTGGGCGACTACATTTATGAGTACGAAGCTGGGGGATATAGAAATGCTAGCTTGAGTAACAGATCTGGTAATCTTGCCCCGAAAAACGAAATTATTAACGAAGCCGATTATCGATTACGCTATTCGCTCTACAGGTTGGACGAGGATCTGATGCGTGCCCATCAACAACATGCCTTTATCAGCATTTGGGACGACCATGAATTTGCCAACGATGCCCATGTAGCAGGTGCCGAAAATCATACAGAAGGGGCAGAGGGAGTTTGGGAAACCAGAAAAGCGTTAGCCAAAAACGTGTACTTCGAATGGATGCCGATTCGTAATTATACCGATCGTAAAATATACCGCAAAATAAGCTACGGCAATTTGATGGACTTGTTCATGCTAGATACTCGCGTGGAAGGCCGTGATGAACCGCCTGCAAATTTTGATGATGCAGACGTGCCAATGCGCAGGATGATAAGCGATGAACAGTTCAAGTGGTTGATGGACGGAATGGAAGCCTCACCAGCACGTTGGAAAGTATTAGGCAACCAAATCATTCTTTCCAATTTGAATGTAGGTTTTGCAGCAGGGTCAACTTCGGTTCCCGCAGCTCCAAATCCTACTGACATTGTGAAAATCAGACAAGTTGAAAATCTATTTATCGACAATTGGAAACAATATCCAACACAACGTGCAGCATTGATAGATTCGATCAAAAATAAAAAGATAAACAATGTGGTTTTCCTTACTGGCGATTCGCATTGCAGCTGGGCTTTTGATGTCACCAAAACACCTGTATTATATCCAATACCACAGTTTTTTAACATTCCCCAACCCTCTCCAAGTTACAATAGGCTGACAGGCGAAGGCTCTGTGGCCGTAGAATTGTGTACGCCAGGCATCTCGTCTCAAAATTTTGATGAGGCTTTGCCTTTGGCTACCGCACTGGGTTTTCAATACCAAATGAATGCTCCGTTTGATCTTGCACAATTAGGTTTGTCGGGCAGTGCTTACTACAATCCTCATTTGAAATATGTGGATTTGGTTCAACAAGGCTACATGATGTTGGACATCAAGAAAGATTCCTCACAAGCCGACTGGTTTTATGTGAATTCGCTTGATTCTACTTCAAAAGTAGAGTCGACAGGCCAAATAGGCCAATACGCCACGCCCTACAAAGGTGCTAGAGTATTGAACGAACAGAATAAGTTGAAAGTGACTAGCGTAATAGCATCGCCAAAAACAAAGCAGGATTTTCCAGCTCCTAAAAATCCATTGTCTATCATTACTTCTTTAGAAAACGCAAACACTTCGCTTGCGATCTTTTCCATGTATCCCAATCCTGCAAGCAGTTTTGTGCTTCTGAACTTTGGTTTGGCACAAGGGTCTGTTGTAGATATAACGTTGTTAGATTTGAATGGAAAGGCTGTGAAGAAAATCAGCCAATCTAGCCTGTCTTCTGGAAACTATGTGCAAGAGTTTGATGTGAGCGATTTAAAACCAGGCGTTTACTTGCTCCAAATCAATACCAACAATCAACCTATTCTCAGGAAATTGGTGGTAGAATAATTGGAAAATCTGCTTTCATAACAGGCACTTGTCCATTCTGTGGGCTTGTGCCTTTTTTTATGAGATCTATTTTGAATTAAAATGAATTATAATTCATTTTAATTCGTTTCACCCAAAATCACTTTACCGAAGTTTCAGATTCCTTCGTAATCAGAAAAGCTTCCAACTCGTCATTCAGTTTAATCATCGCATAGCGGATTTCGCTGTACGTGTACTCTTCGCCCAATTTGTTTTTGATGGGACCATACAGATTGGTCACTAGTTCTTTGGCTGTTTTTTCGATGGCTTCGTATTTTTCCTTTGAAAGCAATTCAAACACGTCTATTTCGCCCGTTTCTACATAATACGCTAGATGCGTTTCGATAGTAGAAACAGCCATTTCGCGTTCTTTGGCGATTTCGTCCACCTTTTTGCCTAGTTTGTAAAGCTCGAATGTCACCTGTTTGGTAGGCGTTTTGAGTTCTTTCGATTTGACTATTTTTTCTTTCTTGAAATCGCTGCGTTTTGGTCTGATTTCCGAAGCTTCTTTTTGTCGTTCCTCGATTGCTTTTTTGTCGAGAATGGTGTCTTTGTCGAAATCTGAATTGGTATTGGCGGCATTCAGCAGCGATTCGGCACGAAGTATGGCTTGCCATTGGCGAAAACAATGTTTGTCCAGCACGGCCAATTCTTCCAAATAGCCTTTTATCTTTTTTCCGTCTTCTACTTTTATGATTTGCTCTTTCAAGCTTTTGGTCAGATAGTCAAAATGTGGCTCAAAGTATTTTTTGGCAGACGAGACACGCTCGTACAGCTTAGGAATGACCAATTCGCTTTGCTCCAGAAAGATATTGTTGATGTGTGGCGGAAACTTTTCGGCCACGGTTTTTATCGCTTCCAATTTTTGTTTCCAATCCTCGATCCAAGCTTCGTGTTTTTGTTTGTCATACATCAGTTCATCCGACACATACGTTTCGGCATGTTGTATCGTAGCTTCATGAAACGCCTTGAAATCGAACGCTTCAACAATAAAAGCATGGAAATAACGGTTGGAGTCTTTTTTCAGCTCTTCGGCTAATAATTCGTGCTTGGTTCTTTGTTTGGTAAAAGCCAAAAGGGTAGGATCTTGGATCACGCTACGAGGGCGAAGCGAGTTGGTGAGTACCAAACCTTCGAGCGTACGCATGCGCGAAAGTGCGACATACACTTGCCCTGGCGCAAACGCTCCCGAAACGTCCACAATCGCTTTATCGAACGTCAATCCTTGGCTTTTGTGGATCGTGATCGCCCAAGCCAATTTGAGCGGATAATGGGTGAACTTGCCAATATTATTTTCCTCGATTTGGTTGGTTGTTTCGTTCAGTTGGTAGCGATTGTTTTCCCAAATGTATTTTTCGACCGTCACGGCTGGCCTTCCTTCATTGAAATCGACTTCGATAAAGCTGCTACTGATACTTTTGATCGTCCCGATTTTTCCGTTGAAATACTTTTTTTCGCCCGAACTGTCGTTTTTGATAAACATCACCTGCGCATCCTTTTTCAGTTCCATCACAGGTTCGATCGGGTACAGGTTTTCAGGGAATTCGCCTTCTATTTCAGCCGTAAATTTAAATGAATTATTATTCAATAAATCTAAAGCCTGACGATTGATATGGTCGGCCTTGGCGTTGTGCGTCACCAAATTGATATAGCCATCGCCCGTTTGCGAACGAAAATCGGGCTGAACTCGCTTTTCGATCAGCTCAAAATCTTGTTCGTCCAACTCGTTGTCGCGCAAATGGTTGAGCAGACGCAGAAAATGCGGATCGGACTGTCGGTAGATTTTTTCTAGTTCGATGTACAACGGTTGGTCTTCATGCAGCACACGTGCATCGAAGAAATAATTGCTTTTGTAGAACTGTGCCAGCAATCGCCCTTCTTCGTCACGCACCACAGGCGGTAACTGTAGCATGTCGCCAATGAATAGCACTTGTACGCCTCCAAAAGCCGAACGAGTATTTTTGCGCACATATCTGAGAATCGTATCAATCGCATCTAGCAAATCGGCACGAAGCATACTCACTTCGTCAATAATGAGCAACTCCATCTCACGAAGCAGTTTTCGCTTCGGTTCAGTCATGTGCATTTGGGCAATGAGCGTGAGTGGCGTTACTATCTTGAAATAAGGATAAGCGGCCGCATCAAACGTGCGTTCTGGAATATAAATCCCGAATGGCAAATTGAAAAGCGAATGCAGGGTGACTCCGCCTGCATTGATGGCTGCAATCCCTGTAGGCGCGGCTACCACGGTACGTTTATGACTGTTTTTGGCGATGCTGTGCAGAAAAGTGGTTTTGCCCGTTCCTGCCTTTCCTGTCAGAAAAATATGCCGATTGGTGGTATTGATATAGCCAGCGGCAATTTTGGCGGAGTCGGTCAAGGTGTGCTTTTCCATGAAAAAGAGAATCACACAAACTTACCAAATTTTGATGTTTTGTGTTTTTGTTATTTCGGAAGTAATAAATGAAAAATATATCTTATTTTTTCGACAGGCATTCCACAAACAAGCGCATATAGGCAGGTAAGTCGGGTGGCCGTTGTGCAGAGATAATATGTCCGTCTGCCACGGCCGGTTCATTGATCCAGATGGCACCCGCGTTTTCCATGTCGTCTTTGATGCCGGGCGTGCTGGTGCATTTTACGCCTTGCAAGATTTTGGCCGAAATAAGCACCCAACCTGCATGGCATATTTGCCCGATCGGTTTCTTATGTTCGTGCATGTGTTTGGTGATGTCGATCACTTCTTTGAAACGCCTCAATTTATCGGGTGCCCAGCCGCCTGGTACTAGCAAGGCATCGTATTCTTCCGCTTTCACATCGGCAAACGAAATGTCGCTCACATGTGGCACGCCATATTTGCCAATATAGGTTTCCTTGGCAGCCTCGCCTGCCATCGTCACAGTTGCGCCTTCTTCCAACAGACGGTAATAAGGATACAACAATTCCAAATCTTCAAAATCGTGATGGATGAAGGAAAGGACTTTTTTGTTGAGGAGTTTCATGGGTGGGAATGTTTAATATTAAATGAAAAATTGGCAGATTGTAATCTTTCTCTACAGACATCTTTCATTATATTTCCAATGTTTGTCGATATAGGTTTTATTAACAGATATAAATATGTAATTCAATGATGCGATCAAGTTCTACAAACTTATGAAATAGAGTTAGCAAACTACATTTGCCGAAAACAAAGCCGATACTTCTTCTCTTTAAGGTCATTAGTAATTCTATTCATTCAATTGAGAAAAACACAAGCTAATTGGATTGGATGTTAAAGAGGGAAGTCATTATTAAAATTATTCGAAATGGAGACCCTAAAGCGTTTCTTGAATTACATAATTTCGATGAATATGTAATTCATTTACTATTACTGATAATGGTGTTGGTTTAAATGAGGAAAATTTTGCATCGTTTCCTGAGTTTGATAGCGAACATAATGCCGAAATCCTCGTGAACTAATCGAAATTGCACGACAAACAATTTCTCATTTTCAATTATATTTTATTATTCAACAAAGGGAGACCAAAATAATTATAAGAAATCAAAATAACAATGAGATTAATCTCACTAATCTTTTTAATCAAGAATTTGAGAGAGAAATACTTTCGAAAGAATATTTTGTAAAATGGATTGGATTTAAGGTTTTTATATCAAAATCTTTTAAGACAAAAAGTCATAAAATATATTATTGTGCCCATCAACAAACTACACTGTATCCATAAAATCTTTTTCGACTTTATTGAAAAGTAACACACCAAAAGCCAGTACTGCAAACGTGAATACGGTGGTATAAGTCAATGCTCCCCAGCTAAAACCGCCTACTCCCAAAACCGAATATCTGAATGTTTCGATAATCGAAGTCATCGGATTCAGCAATACCCAAGCTTTGTATTTGTCCGAAAGCACCGAAAGTGGATAAATAACGGGCGTGCCGTACATTAAAAGCTGGACTCCAAAAACAACCAAAAATTTAAGATCGCGGTATTTGGTCGTGAGTGACGAAACGATAATTCCCAATCCTAAACCTAGCAAAGCCATCAACAAAAGAAGGTATGGCAAAAGCAACAAATAAATATTTGGCTGAATATTTTCGCCTTTTGCAATAAAATATATGTAAAAAACAACAAACAATGCAAGTTGAATCGCAAAACCAATCAGACCAGAAATGACATTGGAAATGGGAACTGTAAGTCGTGGAAAATAGACTTTACCAAAAATATTAGCGTTGGCCACAAAAGTATCAGACGTTTTGGTGAGGCAGCCAGAGAAATAATTCCACATTAAAATACCCGACATGTAAAACAGCGACTGTGGCAAACCATCGGTAGAAATGCCTGCAATGTTGCCAAAAATAATACTGAACGTAATAGTGGTGAGCAATGGTTGGATCAGAAACCAAAGCGGGCCAAGAATGGTTTGCTTGTATTGCGCCACAAAATCACGCTTTACAAACATGTAAATAAGATCGCGATATCGCCAAAGATCTGCCAAATGCAATTCGAACCAACCATTTTGTGGCTTGATCACAAGCGTCCACTCTTCTTCTATTTCTTTCATTATTTAGTATTTGCGCTTCAAAATTAGGAAATCAAACGCTTAGTTCCTGTTTTAATGCTTTCTACATTTCAGTTTTCTGAAGAAGAATATTCGACAGGTGAAAATTATAGTATAAATTTTATGAGTTTTCGCTGTTAGAGGCTGCCTTGAAGCACACAAAATTAGGACCGCCTTCTCGTAAGGTTCATTTTGGTAAAAGCCTTTATGCCTCCAACTACTTTGCCCAAGTATATCGGCTTTTATTCGAACACTATCGTGTCTTTTTGAACGACAAACAATTTTCCTTGCCAATAGGCGGAGAGGTGGATGCCTTCAAGGTTGAAATGTTTGATTCTACCACCATTCACTCTTTTCAAGAAAGTACTCAAAGGCGCAGGCCGTAACAGCCTTAATGGCCAGAAAAAGGGAGTCTCGATTGATGTTGGCATCTGAAAGGTCGATCGGCAAGGCAATCCGCTCAGTCCATAGCTATGCAACTTCCTACTGATGAGCGTAATATTTTTGCACACTTCGCGAAGAAGGAATTTCTGGTCAAAACAGCATAGAAAAGACATATAAAATGCGTCTTAGAGGTCATTGTCCTGTATTTCCCATCAGAATTACAAAGCGTGGCCGCTCTTGAAAAAATATCAGAAGGAATAAACGAAAGTAATTGGCCGATAATTGAAGATGCAACTTTGTCATAATTTATCAATAAATAATGATATTTTTTCATTTATATAGCGTCAAGAGTTCCATTTCCAAAGATTTTACTGGCCTAGGGTGATAATTTCCCAACTCGGGTATAGATATACAACTAAATTTGTATCCGATGCAAGCTTTATCCGACACTACTCTTCTGGAACAACTTCGAAACGAACAAAGCGCATCGTTTGAACTATTATATACTTTTTATTTTCCTAGTATCGCATTGTATATCAAGCAAAACCAAGGAACAAAAGCCGATGCGGAGGATATTTTTCAAGAGACAATCATTGTGTTGTTACAAAAAGTGCGTCAGGATGATTTTGTGCTGTCGTCTTCTCTCAAAACATATTTGTATGCGATTGCAAAAAATCTTTGGCTAAAAAAATTGCGCGACAATAAAATAAAATGGGTAAAAGATGTTTCGGAATTGGAGACAAACGAATCTGAAACAATGGTCATCGAACTGCATCCCGAACCTAGCACACAGGATAAAGTAGAAAACTGGTTGTTGAAAATTACTTCACATTGTCAGCATATTCTAAAAGCTATTTTTATCTACAACGAAACAATGGAAAGCCTTATGACTAGAATGGGCTGGAAAAACAAACATACTGCTGCCAACCAGAAATACAAATGCATGGAGCAAATCAAGAAAGAAACTGCAAAAGGAGCTTTTTAGTTAATAGTTTTAATTTGTCTAAACTATTTTCTTGTCTATGATTTTAGAATGGGGTGATAATGGCAATATTTTGGAATCAATGTTCAAATTAATCTTATGAGAACATTCCTATTCACAATCGTTACACTTTCGGCCACCACTCTTTTTGCACAACCTAAAAATAAAACCATGAAAATTGAAGCCCCTCAAATTGCACCAGCATTTGCCACCAAAGATGTAGAGGGCAAATCAGTGAATCTTTCCGACTTTAAGGGTAAAAAAATACTCGTTTCATTCAACCGAAATGTGGGTTGCCCAATTTGCAATCTGCGTTTTCACGAATTGCAAAAACAAACCGAATTCTTCAAATCGAAAGACCTTGTCCTATTATCCATCTATGAAAGTTCGGCCGAAAACATGAAGCAGTATTTGGAAGGCGAAAATGTATATGCGATCATGATTCCGAACCCAAATTTGAGTTTGTACCAACTTTACGATGTTGAAATAAGTATGGGCAAAGTAATGAAAGGCATGTTTCATGGAGCAATGGGCAAAATAAAGCAAGGAAATAAACTATTTAAGAAAAAAATGAAGCAAGATGGCAACATGAACCGCATTAGTGCCGATTTTTTGATTGATGAAAACGGCAAAATAGTTTCAGCTTATTATGGCAAATTCGTGGGCGACCATTTGTCGGTGGAGGAAATTAAAAAGTTTGCAAACTAAAACAAGAAGCTCTTCAAGGCTTTTGTATCCATGAAGAGCTCCGAAAATCTAATTCTGATTTGAATAAGGCGGCATAATGAAAATTTATTTGTTTTTTTGTCGCTTCAAATAATTTTGTATAATGAAAAAAATAGTACTCGCCAGTTTTATTCTATTTACACAAGTTGCCTTTGCTCAGTTCAATTTTGGTATCAAACAAGAATTAGAAAAAAACACCGATTATGGGTATCAAACAGCGGTTCATGGAAACACCATGTTTGTTTATAAATCAAGAGTTGACAATTTAAAAGTGTACACAAAACAACCAGACGCTTCTTGGCAACTCACACAAACACTATCACCTTCCGACAAACCTAACACAACTGCAGCCGATTGGTCTTATGGATATAGTATGGCCCTAAACGATAGCAATGCCATTATTACAGCCGTTTATAAGGATTTGCTTAAGAAAGATGGCGGAGGTCTCTATTTTTATAGAAAAGGAAAAGACGGGCTTTGGAAAGAGGAGTCGATCATCGAAAACCCCACCTCATTCAGTTATTATGGAGGGAAAAATATTTCCATTTATAAAAACAAAGCGACCATCTCGCACAACAATGGCTACCCAGGTTTTGTACATATTTTTGAGCGAAGCAAGAATGGCAAATGGGCCATGCAAGACACTATTCTAAGACCTACATCTGGAGCATTCGGAGGGATTGATGGTATCAAAGTACATTTTGAAGACAGTGTTTTCACGTCTATGTTCTTCGATTTCGATAATCAGCGTGTAAAGGAGTTTCGTTTGCAGAAAAATGGCAACTGGATTGATGCGCAAACACTTTTTCCAGATACTACTAAAATTGACACGTATTTTGGTCAAAACTTGCAAGTAAGCAAGAATCAAATGGCGGTTTGTTCTTATTACGGATTGGTAAATGGACTTAAAAATGCAGGAAAAGTATACCTATACGAAAGGGTAAATAAAGATTGGGTATTCAAACAAAAAATAACCTCGCCTGTTCCACAAGCTTATGCCAGTTTTGGGTCTGATGTTGTTTTTAAAGGAGATGATACTCTTATCGTGGCCTCGTCTCAGCATAGCAATGGCTCAAATATCCCTTCGGGTGCATTGTTCTTTTACAAAAAAGAAAACAATGTGTGGAAATACAAACAGACATTCTATAATCCAAAAGGGAGCGGGATTGGTCAGAACGTCCATGTGTCCGGAAATCAAGTGATTTCGTTTGGCTATTCAAGTGTGTTTGTTTTGGAGAATATGAAAGACTGCCAAGGTCTAGTAGGAGGGAGTGCAAAGCTGAATTCTTGCAAAATATGTTATAACGGCACCACTGGCTTAGATTCGCTCTCAAGTGAATC